>PHDM01000004.1 GCA_002840985.1 Bacteroidetes bacterium HGW-Bacteroidetes-17 | reverse complement strand
GTTGAGATGGTGAATTTTAGGTATGTGGGATGGGATATGCGACTTAAAACCTTGAATTTTATTATTAACGACCGACAACACCTTGATGCCATTCTTACTGCTGGCGAACGCGTTGATGGGAGTAGTTTGTTTTCGTTTATGGGAGCCGGATCAAGTGATTTGTATGTTATTCCGCGATATAGTACTGCTTTTTTGAATCCATTTACTGAAATTCCTACAGTTGACATTTTATGTTCTTATTATACGAAGGATGGAGTGCCTTTCGAAAGTTCTCCCGAATATGTTCTTCGCAAAGCACATGAAACATTAATTGAAAAAACGGGTTATTCATTCGAAGTAATGGGCGAATTGGAATATTACGTGATCAGTGATAAGGAAGATCTTTTTCAGGCTGAGGACCAAAAAGGGTATCACGAATCATATCCATTTGCAAAATGGGGAGGGTTTAGAGAAAATGCTATGAAAGCAATTGCCCAATGTGGAGGTTATATAAAATACGGACATGCTGAAGTTGGGAATTTTACCCTAGGAAATAAAATATATGAACAGAATGAAATAGAATTTCTGCCTGCCAAATTGGAAGAAGCAGCTGATCAACTCATCATTGCAAAATGGATATTGAGAAGCATGGCCAATCAGTATGGTGTTGACCTTACTTTTGCTCCCAAAATCACAACTGGTAAAGCCGGTAGCGGATTGCACATACATACAAAGTTAGTGAAAGATGGAAAAACGGCCATGGTAAAAAATGGTGGAGGTTTGAGTGATGTAGCCAAAAAAGCCATTGCAGGATATTTAACTTTAGCCCCTTCATTGACAGCATTCGGAAATACAAATCCTACTTCATATTTCAGATTAGTGCCTCATCAGGAAGCTCCAACTAATATCTGCTGGGGCGACCGAAATCGATCTGTTTTGGTAAGAGTTCCTTTAGGTTGGTCGGGAAAAAATAACATGATCAAACATGCCAATCCGCAAGAACCGGATATAGAATTTGACTTTAGCAATAAACAAACTGTTGAGTTCAGATGCCCGGATGGGTCAGCAGATATTCATTTGCTGTTGGCCGGGCTTGCAGTGGCTGTTCGTCATGGTTTAGAAATGGAAAATGCACTTGAAGTGGCTAAAAACACCTATGTTGATGTTAACATTTTCAATGAAGATTATAAAGACAAATTAGATCAGCTTGCTAAATTACCAGCATCATGTTATGAATCAGCTTTACAGTTAGAAAAGCAGGCAGATATTTACACAAAAGATGGTGTATTCACCCAAAACACGATTGATTGGATGGTTAAATACCTGAAATCATTTAATGACCAGAATTTAAGAACCGAATTGGGTAAAGATGAAGAAAAAATTATGGAAGTGGTGAATAAGTATTTCTATTGTGGCTAGTTAACTTAATACGATTATAATTCATTTTCTTTTACTGCATCTTTTATTTGGTAAACCCTACGTATCCAGCCAGGAAGTACAATGGCTCCAAGGATGATATAAGGATAATAACTTAACAACCTCCATAAGAGTGCTAAGGCTGGCGAGAGTCCCAATTGAATAAATTCTCCCAGAAAATCGGTGAAAATATATTCTGCAACCCCGCTTCCTCCGGGAGTTGGACTGATAAGCAGGATCACCCACATTACCAATTGTCGCCCATATATTAAAAGGTGGTCGTTAACAGCAATAAATCCTAAAATCATCGCATTTACTACCCAAAAACGTGCTGTCCAGGAAAACACGGTTGCTATAAATGCCCTGATCCAAAATAGCAGTGATTTTCCTTTAAGCTCTTTTGAGGTTACTATGATTTGATTACCGGTATCAACAGCTTTGTTTTTCCATTTTTTCAGGAAAGGTATTTTGGTTAACCGAATTAATATCCACTTTAAGCCTCTTGGGTTTATAAAAATTCCATAAATGATGATGGCTTGAAGCAAGATGATAAAAAGGTATCCGGCTATAAAAACCCCGAACATGCCCAAATCCGCATTTAAAAAAGAAAATCCGATATCCCCAAAAAAAATTTTATCGTAGCCAACAACGAGTATGATAATCGGGACAAAAAGGATATAAAAAAGTTCGTCGAGTAGGGAAGTGACCAGGACAACAGCAGTTGTTCTTCCCATGTTAATTCCTTCTTTGTTGACGATAAAGAGTGCCACAGCCGAACCGCCAACTACCGATGGCGTGATCGAGGATGCAAATTCCCAAAGCATGATTACCTGATAGCTTCGTTTCCAGCTTAGCTGCTTATCAGTTAAAAGACGAATCCGGTACATATATGCAAGATGCCTTACAGCCATTAATAGTAAAGCAATAAAAATCCAAAAAGTAGTGATCCAGGTCCAATGAGCATCTCTGAAAACCTGCATATCAAAATCCTGAAAAATCAAAAAAGCTGCTACACCCATTCCAATAATTACCGGAATAATTATTTTCTTGAAATGAAAATGTTTTAATATGCTATGTGCTTCCTCAGTCATGATAATTTTTCGAGATGTAAAAGTAAACATTGATTCTAAAGTGCAGGTGGAATTTATAAAAACATATTCACAGAATATTAACTCAATTGCTTTCAATGAAGCTGACACAAAGGCAGTTGTACAAAAATTTAAATGACATAATGGCGCCAATTTGCAAAATATTTGTAATGGTACAGGATTTGAAAAAGGGTAAAGAAATAAAAAATTATACATCAAAATATAGGAGGAAAAACAATGAACTTAATAAAATTTAACCAGCAGCCACGATTTACAAATCTTTTTGATCATGTATTGTTTAACGATGCTTTGGCCAATGATTATCATGCCAATTACTGCCGAAAACCAGCAACCAATATTGTTGAAAATGAAGACAACTTTGAATTGAGTTTGGCTGTACCTGGATTAGAGAAGGACGATATCAAAATTGATTTGGAAGACAATCTGTTAACAATTTCAGCAGAAAAAGAAGAAAAAACCGAAAATGTAAACTTTTCAAGAAAAGAATTTGCTTATCACAGTTTTAGCAGAGTTTTTACTTTGCCTAAAACAGTGGAAGCTGATAAAATTAAAGCAGATTATAAAAACGGGATTTTGAATATCATCATTCCCAAAATTGAAGAAGCTAAATTGAAGAAAGCAATTCAGATTTCATAATTTTAAGGTTTAGGTTAATACAACAAGGGGTGTCGCTGTGCGCGAGTACCCTTTTTTTTGCTTATTATTTAAAATTTCTATAAACCTTTCTCAATCCCAAATAAAGTTTATTCCCACTTTTGCCTTTCATGATCTTTTGAATAGATTGAGCCATGATTCGTCCGCCATCGAGCAACACATTTTTCTCGTCGTGCGTGAGGGCATGATAAAACCCATTTTTCCCGGCCAGTTCAATGGCTTTTAAACGATCGTCAAAAGGAAATTCCGGAGTTTCAAAAATAATTCGTGGACGAAAATTGTGATATCGATAAGGTTCTGCATCAGTAAGCAGTTTTCCATGTTCTTCCACGAATTCCCATAATAATGAATCGCGATAAGGCAAGGCTGTATAAAATTCAACGCCGGTCAAATTAGAAGTTCTGGCAAATTCTATCGATTCTTTTACGCTTTCCAAATTGTCGCCCGGATTGCCAATCATAAATTGCCCCATTACATCAATTCCTGCTTCGCGGAGCATTTGGATTCCGGCATAAATCTTTTCCCTGGTGGTATTCTTGTTCATCCGTTTCAACACTTCGTCATTGGCCGATTCAATCCCGACACTTACATTGTAACACCCCGATTTGAACATAAAATCTGCAATTTCCTGCGTAACCAAATCGACCCGAATGGAGGTTGACCAGATGATCCCAAGTTTTTTCTCAATTAATAAATTGCAAAATTCGATTACTCTTTTAGCGTCAATATTAAAACTATCGTCGTTAAAAATAACTGTTTTTCGCCCAAAATGCTTGATTAAAAACCTTATTTCAGCAAAAATATTTTCGGGTGAACGCTTGCGCCATTTATGAGTCCATAATGAAGAAGAATTACAGAACACGCAATTATAGGGACAACCCCGGCTTGTTGTCAACCGGTGCTGCGGATATTTTTTCATCTCAAACAAATCATATGCGGGAAATGGAATTTCATCAATATTTAGGATTAACGAGCGAGGTGTATTGATGTAAATTTTTCCCGATTCATCTTTATAGATTAACCCATGGATGCTTTCAAGTTCTTTCTCTCCTTTAAAATAAGCGATAAGCTCTGAAAAGGTTTGTTCCCCTTCGCCATAAATCGCAAAATCAAAAGGATAACCGGCCAGGCATCTTTCTTTCTCTGTTGAAGCATGGCTACCTCCGATACAAATGGGAGTTTCGGGATAAGATTGTTTTAGCTTTTCAGCCATTTCAATAGCTTCGTCAAAAACCTGACATGAGGCCGTGAAAGCAAAAAGATCGTATGCCTGACTAAAAAAATTCTCGAAATCTTTTCTGTGGGCGATTCGGGTATCCAACAATTTGAACTCTAAATCCAAATGATGTTGCCGGGCATAAGAAGCCAAATAACCTAACCCAAGATGAATGGCAGCATCTTTTAAGTTTTGGTTGGGATTGATTAGTCCGATTCTCATCTTTTTTGAGAGATGTAATCTTTTTAAAGCCATCTTAAATGTTTTTCAAAAAAAGTTGATCCCGGATTTTGATAAAATTAGAATCTATTCTCCGAATATTGTTCTTCGTAATATTTTAAATATGATCCTGAAGTAACATTGTTCAACCAGTTTTCATTTTCAAGATACCAGTCGATGGTTTTCTCAATGCCTTCTTCAAATTGCAAACTGGGCTTCCAACCCAATTCTTTTTGTAGTTTGGAAGAATCAATGGCATAACGTAAATCGTGACCGGCGCGGTCTTTTACATAGGTAATCAGTTTTTCAGAAGTGCCTTTTTGACGACCCAATTTTTGATCCATTTTTTTACACATCAATTTGATCAAATCAATATTGGTCCACTCATTATTTCCCCCAATATTATAAGTCTCTCCGTTTATCCCTTTATGAAAAATTAAATCGATGGCACGTGCATGATCTTCAACATACAGCCAATCTCGGATATTTTCACCTTTTCCGTAAACAGGCAAAGGTATATTGTTTTTAATGTTATGGATGAATAGTGGAATCAATTTTTCAGGAAACTGAAAACCACCATAATTATTCGAACAATTTGAAATTACCGTTGGAAGTCCAAAAGTATCATTATAGGCTCTTACCAAATGATCGGAACTTGCCTTGGATGCCGAGTATGGACTATGTGGATCATAAGCGGTAGTTTCTGTGAAAAGCCCTGTTTCACCCAGTGAACCATAAACCTCATCGGTAGAAATGTGATAAAATAATTTCCCTTCCATCCGATCTTTCCAGCTATGTTTTACAGCATTTAGCAAATTTACCGTACCAACAATATTGGTAAAGATAAATTCCATTGGGTTTGAAATGGATCGATCAACATGCGATTCGGCCGCGAGGTGGATTACCCCGTCAAATTTTCTTTCCTCGAATAGTTTTTGGATAAAATCGCCGTCAACGATATCGCCTTTAACGAATTCATAATTCGGAGCTTTTTCGATATCGGTTAAATTTGCCAAATTTCCTGCATAGGTAAGTTTGTCAAGATTAACGATTTTATATTCAGGATATTTATTTACGAATAATCGCACCAAATGCGATCCAATAAAACCTGCTCCTCCGGTAATTAATATGGTCTTCATGTTTAGTTTTCATTTAGTTTTTTCTCCCAGTTCCATGCAGAAAGGGTCATTTCATCTAAGGATTTTTGAGCTTTCCAGCCCAATTCATCATTTGCAAAATTGGTGTCGGCCCAAACTTGCTCAACATCCCCGGCCCTGCGGCCAACAATTTGATAATTGAGTTTCTGTCCTGATACTTTTTCGAAAGATTTGATTACCTCCAACACCGAATAACCATTTCCGGTTCCTAAATTAAAGTACTCAAATGTTTTTTTCATTTTCTGATTAACCATTCGCTCAACGGCAATCACATGCGCTTTTGCCAAGTCAACAATGTGAATGTAGTCGCGAATAGCTGTTCCGTCAGGGGTATTATAATCGTCGCCAAACACGCTCAATTGTTGACGAATACCGATGGCTGTTTGAGTGATAAAAGGCATCAAGCAATTGGGAACTCCTAAAGGAAGTTCGCCAATGATGGCACTTTCGTGAGCCCCAATTGGATTGAAGTACCGCAAAGCGATGCCTTTTATATTGGATGATTTAATGGTGTCAAAAATAATTTCTTCGGAAATTTGTTTGGTGTTTCCATAAGGTGATTCTGCTTTCTGGATCGGTGCATTTTCACTTACAGGAAGTTTTTCGGGTTGTCCGTAAACTGTGCAACTTGAAGAAAAGACCAGATTGTCAATCCCATTATCTTTCATCGATTGTAGAATGTTCACCAACGAAAAAAGATTGTTATAATAATATTTTAGCGGTAAATTGACGGATTCGCCAACTGCTTTAAAAGCCGCAAAATGGATAATGCCATCAATATCGGAATTTCGTTTAAAAAAGTCGGCTGTTTTTTGAGTATCCGCTAAATCAAAATTTTCGAACGCTGGCTTAATTCCACTAATTTTTTCAATGGCATCAAGTACCTTGATATTTGAATTGGAAAGATTGTCGACAATGATCACTTCGTATCCTTTTTGTTGAAGTTCAACACAGGTATGCGATCCGATATAGCCCGTTCCTCCGGTTACCAGTATTTTCATAAATGATTAATGATTAATGACAATTGATTATTGTTCATAACTTTAAAACCGTTTCGTTTTTTAATTGGTATTTATCACCACTCTCTGTGCACTCTCCAATTCCATCTTCATCAAACACTAATCGATGCCCATATTCGCTTACCCAACCTATTTGTTTTGAGGGATTCCCAACAACCAGTGCGTAAGGTTTGACATCTTTAGTCACAACGGCTCCTGCACCAATCATTGCATATTCACCCATTTCAATTCCACAAATAATGGTTGCATTTGCGCCAATACTGGCCCCTTTCCGAATAAAGGTCTTTTCGTATTGATCCTTCCTTATGATGGCACTTCTTGGATTTTTAATATTCGTAAAAACCATCGAAGGGCCTAAAAACACATCATCCTCACAAACCACCCCTGAATAAACTGAAACATTATTTTGAACTTTTACATTTCTACCCAAAATTACTTCTGGGGAAACAACTACGTTCTGGCCAATATTGCATTTTTCACCAATGATACAATTTGACATGAGGTGCGAAAAATGCCAGATTTTAGTGCCTGCACCTATTTGGCAGCCTTCGTCAATAACAGCGCTTTGGTGAGCAAAAAAATCAGTTGACATATTTTATTTGTTTACAAATTCTAATACAGATCCTGTGATAAAAGCAAGTTGTTCTTCATCAATTTCAGTATGCATAGGTAAAGATAATACTCTTTTGCAAACATCTTCGGTAACCGGGAAATCACCTTCTTTATACCTTGGATCCTGATATGCTTTTTGCAAATGAAGCGGTACCGGGTAATAAATCGGAGCAGGGATTCCTTTAGATTCTAAATATTCGTGAAGCCCTTCCCGGTTAATATTTTTTGTGAGCAAAGTATATTGATGAAAAACATGGGTTGATTGTGCAAATTGTGCAGGTACCTGCAAATTCTTGCTCTTAGAGAAAGCCTGGTTATAAGCATTAGCAGCTTTATTTCTGGCCTCAGAGTATTCATTCAAATATTTCAATTTAACATTCAAAATAGCTGCCTGAATACTGTCGAGTCTTGAATTTACCCCAATTAAATCGTGGTAATATCTGACAACCATGCCGTGATTTGCGATAATTCGGCATTGATTGGCCAATTCATCATCATTGGTAAATATTGCTCCACCATCGCCATAAGCACCCAGATTTTTAGAAGGGAAAAATGAGGTACATCCAACTTCACCAATGGTTCCGGCTCTCTTGGTTTCCCCATTTTTAAAGGTATAATCTGCACCAATTGCCTGACATGCATCTTCAATTACTTTTAAATTAAATTCAGTGGCAATTTCCATGATTGCATCCATATCGGCGCATTGTCCGAAAAGATGAACAGGAACGATCGCCTTGGTTTTAGTGGTTATCGCTTTGCGAACAGAATCCGGATCGATATTAAAAGTGTTTGGATCGATATCGACCAGAACCGGGGTTAGTCCTAATAAAGCAATAACCTCAGCAGTGGCAATAAAGGTAAAAGAAGTTGTGATTACTTCATCACCCGGTTTAAGGCCTAAAGCCATCATCGCAATTTGCAAAGCGTCTGTTCCGTTGGCACAAGGGATAACATGTTTAACTCCTAAATATTTTTCTAAATTCGACTGAAAGGTCTTAACTACTGGTCCGTTAATAAACGCAGTAGTATCAAGCACTTCATGAATCGCATCATCAATTTCTCCTTTAATCTTCTCATACTGACCCTTCAGGTCAACCATATTAATTTTTTTCATTCTGTTTTTTAATTTTAGGTTTTTATAGAAGGAAAAATTTGAATATCCCCTCCAGTATTATCTTTTCAAAGAGCAAAATTAGGGATATTTACTAAATGAAGAATAAATAATTAAGTTAGATGAATATTAAGTTGATAAAGTAGCCTGAATAATTTCTGTAATTTCTAAAATTGCAAAGATTAGGTAAATTTATAATACCTTTGATAGTGCTATTTTGCGATTTAATATTTTATAAAACGAGCATGTTCGTTAAACGCAAACAAGGATGAAAATCTCACATGCGGGTTTCGTCCGACCAACCTGCTTGCGCCTGCCTGTCGGCAGACAGGGCAGGAAAGTGTAATAAAATTTATTTACGGATGACATTCTTATATAATTTTTTCATTTCATTATTATACTTTGCGATTTTATTTGCCTCTTTGGTAAATAAAAAAGCGAAAAAATGGGTAAATGGGAGAAGAAATGTTTTTGAACCGCTTCTAAATTCGGTTGCTGCCGGAGATGAGTTTATCTGGATTCATTGTGCTTCACTTGGCGAATTTGAACAAGGCCGGCCCATAATAGAAGGCCTCAAAAAAGTGCATCCGAATTATAAGATTTTACTTAGTTTTTTCTCCCCTTCAGGTTATGAAATAAGAAAAAATTACGAGTATGCCGATATTGTAACGTACCTCCCATTAGACACCATTTCAAATACTAAGAAGTTTATAAGCATCATTAATCCCAAGCTTGTAATTTTTGTGAAATATGAGTTTTGGTTTAATTATTTGGCAGAACTTAAAAAGCAAAAAATCCCTGTTATTTTTATCTCTTCCCTATTTAGACCTGATCAATACTTTTTCAAATCTTATGGTAGCTGGTTTAGGAAGGAATTAAATAATATCGATCATTTTTTTGTTCAGAATGAAGAGTCAAAAGAGTTACTTCAAAATATAGGAATTAATCAGGTGACCACTTGTGGTGATACCCGTTTTGATCGGGTGTATCAATTAGCACAGAATCCATTGAAATTTGAAATTGTTGAAGCTTTTAAAGGAGATCAGCAATTGATCATTGCCGGAAGTACCTGGCCACAAGATGAAGAGCAACTCATTCCGATGATTGAGCAGTTTCCTGAATTAAAATTTGTTATTGCACCCCATGAGGTTCATGCTTCAAGAATTGAGCAAATTCAGAAAAAGATCGGATCGAAAGCAATCTTGCTCTCAGCTGCTAAAATAAATGAGCTTGATCATTACAAAGTTTTAATTGTGGATAGTATTGGGGTACTTGCTCATTTATATCAGTACGCAACAATTGCTTATATTGGCGGTGGATTCAAGACAGGGCTGCACAATATTCAGGAACCAGTTACTTTTGGTATTCCGGTAGTTTTTGGGCCTAAGTTCCAAAAATTTCAGGAAGCCAAAGATTTGATTAAATTAAAAGGTGCTTTTTCAATAAAGAACAGTGGCGAACTCCAGGAGATCTTCTCAAATTTGATTATCAAAAAAGAGATGTATCAGAATGCTTGCCAAACAAATAAGAATTACGTAAATCAAAGTGTTGGGGCTTCCAAAATAATCTTGGATTACCTGAACAAATTATTAGAAAATTAAGAATTTATATAAACCGAGAAAAATGATAAAAGTTAAATGTGCGAAAAAGTATGGGATTAATAGTAATCTGGTAATCTTAATATCCGACCTTAAACAATTGCCAAAGGATCTGTTAGATAAAAACGAAATCGCATTTGTCAAAAAAAGTGTTGAGCAGGAAATCAAAAGTGTTGAGTTTAATAAAATGTCATATTGGCTCTTCATCCAAATGATTGATCAAAAAAATGATTTGAACAGAACAAGTGAGAATGCGAGAAAGTCGGGTGATAAATTATTAGAAGTCATCAATACTCATAAACTCACAGGTATTTCTGTTCTCGACTATACCAAGAATGAAATCCTGGCACTTCCTTTTGCAGAAGGGATGTCATTGGGGAATTATCAATTTTTAAAATATTTTAAGGAAAAGACAAAGAAGCAAAATGTGCTGTCGGAAATTAAAATCATTTCAAATATTATTGACCCCAAAAGCGTCGAGCAACTAAATATTTTAACCGAAGCTAATGCCATTGCAAGGACTTTGGTTAATGAGCCTGTTTCTTATTTAACCGCTGAAAAGTTTTCGGAAGAGATTCAACAAATTTTTAACGAGACGGATGTAAAGGTGGAAGTCCTCAACAAAAGGAAGATTGAAAGCCTGAAAATGGGAGGATTATTGGCCGTTAATAAAGGTAGTATTGATCCTCCGACTTTTAATATTATTGAATACAAACCCGAAAATGTTGTAAATCAAAAACCATATGTTTTTGTGGGCAAAGGGGTAGTTTATGATACCGGTGGGATGAATATCAAAACCGAAGATCACATGAATGATATGAAATGTGATATGGCCGGTGGAGCAGCCGTTACAGGGGCTATCTATGCCATTGCAAAAGCAAAGCTTCCGGTATATGTTATTGGTTTAATTCCGGCAACCGATAATCGCACCGATGGAAATGCTTACGTGAGCGGAGATGTTATTTATATGCATGACGGAACCAGCGTGGAGGTGCTAAATACAGATGCTGAAGGCAGAATAATTCTTGCTGACGCCCTTTCTTATGCAAAAAAATATGAACCTGAACTCGTCATTGATTTAGCAACATTAACAGGTGCTGCACAGCGGGCCATTGGGCATAATGGATCTGTAGCCATGGGTACCAAGTCGGAAAACGAAATAAAATTATTGTCGGAAAGCGGATACCGTGTGCATGAACGTATTGTTGAATTTCCTTTTTGGGAAGAATATGATGAGGAGATAAAATCTTCGATAGCTGATATTAAAAATCTTGGTGGCCCAACAGCAGGGGCCATTACAGCCGGAAAGTTCTTGGCCCATTTTACCGATTATCCTTACATACACCTTGATATTGCAGGAACTGCATTTTTAAATAAAAAGGATAGCTACCGTGGGCTCGGAGGTACAGGTGTTGGGGTTCGGCTCTTATTCGATTTCATCAAACATAAAATGAAGTAAATTGCCTGCTAAATTTGTATTTAGACAGGCTGTTCAAAAATAGGGAAGCATCAAAAATTTAATATGCCTAAACCAAAAAGTAGTTAAGATAATTATATATTATCTTTGCAACTCCTTAAAATATGATAAAAATGAGTGAAATAGAGGATACAGAAAATGTGATCAGGGTTGGAATCTCTCATGGAGATATCAACGGAATTGGATATGAAGTTATCATTAAATCGTTTCGCGACCCCCGTATTTTAGAGTTGTTCACCCCTGTGGTTTATGGCTCTTCAAAAGCAGCGTCTTATCACCGAAAAGCGATAAATCTTCAGGAATTTAGTTTTAACATAATTAAATCGGCCGATCAGATAAGCCCCTTGAAAGCAAATTTGATCAATTGTTGTGAGAAAGAAGTGAAGATTGAACTGGGCAAATCAAGGAACGATGCCGGGGAACTGGCACTGCAATCATTAGAAGAAGCTGTAGTGGGTTTGAAAAACAATGACATTCAAATATTAGTAACTGCACCAATCAATAAACATAATATTCAATCCGATGGGTTTAAATTTCCGGGACATACCGAATATTTAGCTGAAAAATTTGGCAATCAAACCCCTTTAATGTTAATGGTTTGTGATAGTATAAGACTTGGTGTTGTCACAGGTCATATTCCACTTAAGGATGTTTCTGCCGCATTAACCATTGACTTAATTATGGAAAAAGTGCGGATTATGAATGAAAGTTTGAAGGTTGATTTTGGAATCCGCAAACCAAAAATTGCCTTACTTGGCTTAAATCCGCATGCCGGTGACGAAGGATTGCTCGGAAGTGAAGAAATGGATATAATCATACCGGCAATCAGGAAAGCGTTTGATGAAAATATATTAGCTTATGGTCCCTATCCGGCAGATGGATTTTTTGGATCTCAATCCTATAAAAACTTTGATGGGGTGCTGGCCATGTATCATGATCAGGGATTGATTGCTTTTAAAACCTTGGCATTTGAAAGTGGCGTGAATTATACCGCAGGACTTTCAATTGTTCGAACATCTCCGGCGCATGGAACAGCTTATGATATTGCCGGTAAAAACATAGCTTCAAGTGAATCTTTTACAAGTGCCATCTATCTTGGAATTGAAATCTATAAAAACAGATTGATGCATCAGGAATTAGTTAAAAATCCGTTGATAACAACCGAACAAGAAACGAATAATTCGGCAAACTAAATAGCCATGCTAAATTCAGATTATCAAATAAAGGAGATCGTAAAGATCGTTCAGGGGGATTTTTATCCCGGAACAGAAAAAGATTCGATTGTCAGGGATATTTTGATTGATAGCAGAAGACTGATATCTCCGGTGCGTTGTATGTTTATTGCACTCAGCAGTAAACGGAATAATGGACATTTGTATATTAAGGAGCTTTACGATAAAGGTATTCGTCATTTCATGGTCACAAAATTACCTGATGATTTCAAATCATTTAAGAAAGCCAATTTCATCAGGGTAAAGAATACCCTTGATGCTTTGCAGCTTTTAACAGCCGTCCATCGAAAAAGGTTTGATATTCCGGTGATTGGCATTACCGGGAGCAATGGAAAAACAATCGTTAAGGAATGGTTATATCAGTTATTACGAACAGATAAAAATATTATAAGGAGCCCCAAAAGTTATAATTCTCAAATTGGAGTGCCATTGTCTGTTTGGCAAATGCATGACGAGCATGAATTGGCGATTTTTGAAGCCGGAATTTCCGAGACTGAGGAAATGGAAAAGCTTCGCAAAATTATTGAGCCGAATATTGGATTGTTTACGAATGTGGGTCATGCTCATGATGAAAACTTCATCAACCTTCAGCAAAAAGCAGGTGAGAAACTAAAACTATTTACAAAGGTCGATGTTTTGGTATATTGTGTTGATCATTCAGAAATTCAGGGGGTAATTATACGATCTGAAATCCTGAACAGGATCAAATCCTTCACCTGGAGTTATAAGGGAGAGGCTGATTTAAATAGTATTTCCGTTGAAAAACAGTATAACCTAACTATTGTTTCAGGAAAATTCAAAGACAAAAACATCCAGATACAGATCCCATTTATCGATGATGCATCCATTGAAAATGCAATTCATTGTTGGGCTCTCTTGCTTTACATGGGGTATAATCAAAGTGTAATATCAGAACGAATGCTACAGCTGTCTCCAATTGCAATGCGGTTGGAGATGAAGGAAGGTATTAACAATTGTTCAATCATTAACGATAGTTATAATTCAGATATTAATTCGTTAAGTATCGCATTGGATTTTCTGAAGCAACAAAAGCAACATACCAAAAGAACGGTAATTCTGTCTGATTTGCTTCAAAGTGGACGAAATGAATTGGATTTATATGGTTATATCTCTGAATTGTTGGATAGCAAAGGGATTCAAAAACTAATTGGGATCGGAAATTCCATTAGTAATAGCAAGGATCGATTCAACATGGAAAAATATTTCTTTTCAAGTACGGAAGATTTCTTAAACAAATTTCCATTTACTTCATTCAACCATGAAACAATTTTATTAAAAGGAGCCCGGTTTTTTGAATTTGAACAGATCAGCAGAGCCTTGCAGCAGAAAGCGCACGAAACGGTATTGGAAATCAATTTAAATTCATTGATCAACAACCTGAATTATTATCGAAATAAGTTAAAGAATCCTGCTACCAAAATC
Source organism: Bacteroidetes bacterium HGW-Bacteroidetes-17 (assembly GCA_002840985.1). Taxonomy (GTDB): domain Bacteria; phylum Bacteroidota; class Bacteroidia; order Bacteroidales. Next base: position 36,954 of record PHDM01000004.1, on the reverse strand, counting down.
ATGGCAATGGTAAAAGCTTTCTCTTATGGAAGTGGTAGTTTCGAAATAGCCAATGCGCTTCAGTTTCACCATGTTGATTATTTGACGGTAGCTTATTCGGATGAAGGCGTTGAATTACGTAAAGCCGGAATCAATACTCCCATCATGGTTATGAATCCTGATTGGCAAAGTTTTGACAGCATCATTAAGTACAATTTGGAACCCGAAATATATAGCTTCCGTATCCTTGGTTTACTCGAAAAATCGATCAAAGAAAATATTATCCCTGCGAATAAGCCGGTCAAGATTCACATTAAACTAGACACAGGAATGCATCGTTTGGGTTTCGAGGAGCATGATTTGGAGCAACTTCTGGAACGATTAAAACAAAATAAGTCTATTTATCTTCAATCTGTTTTTTCGCATTTGGCAGGAAGTCAGGATGAAGCATTTGATGATTTTACACGACTTCAAATCTCCCGGTTCCAGAAAATGAGTAAAGAGATTATATCACAAGCTGATGATCATCCCGTACTTTGCCACATCCTGAACTCATCCGGTATCAACCGTTTCCCGGATGCTCAATTCGACATGGTACGATTAGGAATTGGACTTTATGGCATTTCAACCGATAAGGTTGAGCGAGCCGGACTTGAAAGTGTGAGTACCTTAAAATCTACCATTTCACAAATCAAACGAATTAAGACCGGTGAAACTGTAGGGTATAATCGTTCTGGCAAAGCAAAAAAGGAAATGATCATCGCGATTATACCTGTAGGATATGCCGATGGATTAAGCATGAGTTTAGGCAATGGGGTTGGAAAGTTATGGTTGAACGATAAGTTTGCTCCCATCATTGGCAACATCTGCATGGATATGTGTATGATCGATATTACGGACATTACAGCCGTTGAAGGTGATGAAGTGATTATTTTTGGCGAGAATTATCCGATTTGGGAAATGGCAGAAAGCATCAATACCATCCCATATGAAATTTTGACAGGGATTTCGCGCAGGGTAAAGCGGATTTATTTTCAGGAGTAAATCGGAACTGCATATTTATTCGCAAATGTTGCATTTACCGGAATAAATTATAACTTTAATGCTGTTTTGGATTTAAATGCAAAAAAATAAGTAATTTTGCATTCAGTTAATTAATTAAAATGGAAGACTTTATATACGTTCTGGTTGGGGTGGCTTGGGTAGCATATTCGATTTATAACCAGGGCCAAAAGCAGAAACGCAAACAGGCGTTTAAGTCGGAAGTTAAATCAGATGAGATTTTTCCTAAAACAGAAAGCAAATTCGAATCCATTTTAAATAAGAAGTTTAATTTTGAGAATCTTTTCGAAGTTGAAGAAAGTAATGATGATTATTTGGATAGGCAATATTCAGAGCTTGATGTTGTAGAAGAAGTGGAGAAATATTCGTTCAACAAATCTGAAACCGAAGGTGTTTCGGCCTTTAAAACAAAACAGGAAGCTGGTTCAGGCCAGGTTTCAAGAAATGAAACAGAATACCACGAGGAAGACGAAAAGGTGGATAATCTGATAACTGACCTGTTAAACGATAGCGGTGAATTTGATATGAGAAAAGCTGTAATTTATTCTGAGATTCTTAATCCACCTTACATTAAGATTTAATATAGATTTGTTGAAAATTTATCATACAGTGTAAAAAGATTGCAATGATTTGTTATTTTTACAAAGATTTTGAGGACACACATGGCTTAGATGGCCAAGGCGCATAAATTGTATTGTTAATTTATGCCATCAATTTTATTAATTATATAGGAAGACCTTAGTTTAGGTCTTTTTTATCTGCTTACAAAAAATGAAATTATGTCAGACATTAGGTATTATACAGAGGAAGGGTTGCAAAAATTAAAAAATGAGTTGGAGCAACTAATGATGATTGAACGACCTTCAATATCCAAACAAATTGCGGAAGCAAGGGATAAGGGCGATTTATCTGAAAATGCGGAATATGATGCGGCAAAAAATGCCCAAGGCATGCTGGAACTTAAAATTTCTAAATTGCAGGAGATGATCAGCAATGTTCGCATTATTGACGAATCAAAGTTGGACAATTCAAAAGTGTTGATCCTATCAAAAGTAAGACTTAGAAATTTGCAAAATAATGCAGAAATGTCCTACGTACTTGTTCCTGAAAAGGAAGCAGATTTAAAAAGTGGCAAACTCTCTGTTAATTCACCGATCGCTAAAGGTTTATTGGGAAAAAGTGTAGGTGAACAGGCTCAAATTTCAGTTCCTGCAGGCAATATTATATTTGAAATTCTTGAGATTTCCAGATAATTTTTAAACTTAGAATTATGTCATCCATTTTTACCAAAATTATTAAGGGCGAAATTCCTTCTTATAAAGTGGCCGAAGATGAGCATTTTTATGCCTTTCTTGATATTAATCCTTTATCAAAAGGTCATACGCTTGTGGTCCCGAAGCAGGAAGTTGATTATATTTTTGATTTGGACGATCAGTATTTAGGAGCTTTGCACATTTTTTCCAAAAAAGTATCAAAAGCCATTTCAGCGGTTATTCCTTCGAAAAGGATAGGTGTTGTTGTTTATGGCTTGGATGTCCCTCATGCTCATATTCACCTTATTCCTTTAATCGAGGGTAATGAAATTAATTTTAATGGGGATAAATTAAAATTAAGTACTGAACAAATGGCTGAAATTGCGAAAAGGATTTTGACAGCTTTTTTAATAAAAAATTAATTCAAATCTTTTTTTAATACTTTTTGTCATTCCGAACGAAGAGAGGAATCTTCATCCTAAAATGAGATTTATCAGTCGTGTTGCTCCCTGCCTGATTGGCAGGCAGGCCTCGGAATGACAGGCATCATTTCTTAATACGCCCTTTCGTTACGTCCTTCTATATAATTAATGAATGATCGGTTCACAACACGATTTCCTCCGGGAGTCGGGTAGTTTCCGGTAAAATACCAATCTCCCAAATGATTGGGGATAGCTTCATGTAAATCTTCAATGGTTTGATAAATTACCTGAACCTTAGCCTTTAAGTCTTTATGGGTAAGCATTTGAGCTATTTTTTCGGAGATTTGTTCCGCTGTAAATGGTTTGTAAATATCTTTCACATAATTTACCATCTGTTCCTTTGGCAGGTTATTCTGAGCCTTACATTTATTATAAACTTCATTGATGATGTGATTTTGCCTGGTGTCGCCCAACAATTCGATGACGGCTCTGAAAGCAATAAAATCATTCAGTTTAGCCATATCAATCCCGTAACAATCTGGATAACGAATTTGAGGGGCCGAAGAAGCAACAATAATCTTCTTTGGGTTTAACCGATCAAGGATACGTAGGATGCTTTGTTTAAGGGTGGTTCCCCTCACAATCGAATCATCGATTACAACCAGGTTATCAGTTTCTTTAGTTACAGTGCCATAGGTCACATCATAAACGTGTGCTACCAAATCATCACGTTGGGTATCTTGGGTGATAAATGTTCTGAGTTTTAAATCTTTTACGGCGACTTTTTCAATTTGTGGTTTTAACTTAAATATTTCTTTGAGTTTTTCAGGGGTGGCATCTTTTCCAAGTTGAAGGATTTTTTCAGTCTTGATACCGTCGCAAAAATTGTCCATTTCCTCCATTAATCCCCTGAATGCCACAGAAGCCGTATTTGGGATATAGGAAAAAACTGTTTTATCAAGTTTGTAGTCAACAGCCTTCAAAACGGCAGGAGTGAGCAAGCTTCCAAGTTTTTTTCGTTCTTTATAGATATCTTCATCCGTTCCGCGCGAAAAATAAATTCGTTCGAACGAACATGCTTTTTTAGGCAAAGCTTCAGTATATGGATGAGTTCCGGTTGTGCCATTTTTTTTAACAATGAGTGCATGCCCGGGTTGTAATTCTTTAATTTGATCTGTTTGTAAATTGAATGCAGTTTGAATTACGGGACGCTCAGAAGCAGCAATGACAATTTCATCATCATGATAATAGAATGCAGGTCTGATACCTGAAGGGTCACGCATCACAAATGCATCACCATGACCGATCATCCCGGTTATTACAAAGCCACCATCCCAATCGCGTGAAGCACGGCCCAAAATATTTAGCACATCAAGGTCCCTGGCAATTAATTCAGAAATGTCTTTTTGAAGATGTCCGTCATTTTTAAATTTCCGGTACAATTTATCATTTTCCTCATCAATAAAATGACCAATTTTTTCCAAAATGGTAACTGTATCTGAAGTTTCAACAGGCGATTGGCCGTACGCAATCAACTCTGCAAATAATTGATCCATATTGGTCAAATTGAAATTTCCGGCAATGGCCAAATTGCGGGTTTTCCAATTATTCCTCCTAATGAATGGATGAAGTGATGAGGGAGTATTTCCACCAAAAGTCCCGTAGCGAAGGTGCCCAATATATAATTCGCTGATGAAAGGCACATTTTGTTTGAGCCAGCCTATGTCGTTTAATCGTGCAGGATGCGTTTTTTTGATCAATTCCATTTGATCATAAACCTGTCCGAAAATCTCCTTAAGTGCAGTTGGTGAATTTGATCGGATTCGGTTGATGTACTTATGCCCGGGAGGCATATCAAATTTAATATTTGCAATACCGGCACCATCCTGGCCGCGGTTGTGTTGCTTCTGCATCAGCAAATAAAGCTTGTTAAAACCATAGAATGCGGTCCCGTATTTTTCCAGATAAAACTCCAATGGTTTCAATAAGCGAACAAAGGCGATTCCACATTCATGCTTTATAGCATCACTCATAATTGCAAATTTTAATGAACCACAAAAATAATCATTTATTAAAATGCTTTTGCCCTTCGTGAATAAGTTTTATTTTTATGCTCTTTTAAAATGAGATTATGATTAAGATTCGTGAAGCAAATAAAACAGATATTCCATTTATTGTTGACTTTCAGTTGATCATGGCAATGGAATCGGAAGGAATGGAGCTGGAATTGGAAGTATTGCAAAATGGAGTGAGAGCTGTTTTTGACGACCCGGGTAAAGGGATATATTATGTTGCTGAATACAAAGGCGCGGTTGTAGGCTCAATGTTAAACACATTCGAATGGAGCGATTGGCGAAATGGAACGATTATTTGGTTTCAATCAGTTTATGTGAAACCCGAATTCCGCAAACTTGGAATCTTTAAAGAGATGTATCTGCATATAAAACACAACGTAATTCATGACGATTCGATGAAAGGCATGCGTTTGTATGTTGACAGCGGAAACGAAAGAGCTCAGAAAGTTTATCAGGCATTGGGAATGACTGGTGATCATTACGATACTTATGAATGGATGAAATAATAAAATCGAATTTACAAAATCAATATTCGGATTATTGCCTTCAAATTTTGACGATGTTTTTGACCCTTAACAATGTGAATTTAATTGATATAAAATATCTTAAAGCATATCTTGATAAATAATCCATTGCTCGATATTAATCCTCTCTGGCATAAACTAATCAAGTCTTCCAAAGAGGTGCATCGCTAATTTCATTATTATTGTATTTAACAAACCCAATCTTTTCAATAAAAGCAATTTAAAATGAAAAACACTAACAAATTATTTAGCATGTTGATGATCTTTCTGATCATGGCTGTTGCTGGTAGCGGTAAATTATATGGTCAAACCGAAACAAAATTACAAAGTCCTGAAGATTATTTTGGATTTAAACCCGGAGCAGATAGAATGCTCTTCACCTATGAACAATTAATCTCTTATCTTCAAAAAATTGATGAGCAATCTGATAAAATCAAATTGGTTGACATTGGAAAATCGCCCATGGGAAGACCAATGTATATTGCTTTTCTTTCCTCCGCAGAAAATATTGCCAGGCTGGATGAACTTAAAGAAATCAATAAAAAGCTGGCGTTGGATGCCGATTTATCCAAAACAGAACGGGCCCAATTGATTAAAAATGGAAAGGTTTTCGTATTGGGAACTCTTTCAATGCACTCAGGTGAAGTGGGTCCGGCTCAGGCATCTCCACTCATCGCTTATGAATTAATCACCAGCAAAGATGAGGATGTTTTAAAATGGTTGGATGATGCGGTTTATATGATGGTTCCAAATCATAATCCTGATGGAATGGACATGATTGTTGAAAACTATTTAAAATACAAAGGCACCAAATATGAAGGTAGTTCAATGCCCGGAGTATATCATAAATATGTGGGTCATGATAATAATCGTGATTTTATCACCCTTTCGCAATCCGATAATGCTGCTATTGCTGCCATTTATAATTTAACATGGTATCCTCAGGTGATGGTCGAAAAGCATCAAATGGGCTCTACAGGTATCAGGTATTTTGTCGCCCCACCACATGATCCGATTGCTGAAAATGTGGATGCAGGTATTTGGAATTGGGTAGGATTGTTTGGATCAAACCTTGTAAAAGACATGACAAAGGACGGGCTTAAAGGAGTGGGTCAACATACTATTTTTGATATGTATTGGCCAGGATCTACCGAAACTGCCCTCTGGAAAAATGTGATTGGCCTATTAACTGAAGGTGCCAGTGCGAAAACTGCAAGCCCAATTTTTATCGAACCCAACGAATTATCCGTTGGAGGGAAAGGTTTATCTGAATATAAAAAAAGCATTAACATGCCCGAACCATGGCCAGGTGGATGGTGGAGACTTGGAGATTTGATTAACTATGAAATATCATCCACTAAATCAATCTTAAAAACAGCATCCACTTATCGAAAGGAAATTCTGGAATTCAGAAATGACATGGCAATTACTGAAGTAAATAAAGGGAAAACCGAAGCACCTTATTACTATATCTTACCTCAAAAACAACATGATTACAGTGAGTTGATTAATCTGGCACATCTATTAAATGAGCATGGTGTGAATGTTTATAAATTAAAAGAAAATATGACCATTGAAGGAACCAATTATATTGCCGGAGATCTTGTGGTTCCATTGGCGCAGCCTTTCCGTGCATTCATTAAAGAAGTTCTGGAAGCACAGGAATTTCCACTGCGACATTATACGCCCAATGGTGAGATCATCGAACCGTATGATATCACAACATGGTCATTGCCACTACATCGTGGCGTTCAATCCAGTGAAATTAACTCATCCATTGATTTGACGGCTAAAATTGAATTGCTTTTAGAAGATCATGCAAGTGTAAAAGTTGAGGTTAAGGATTTTAAAGCTGTATTGTTTAGTGCCAATAGTAACGAAAGTTATAAAATGGCATTTACTGCTTTAAATCACAATGAAAAGGTTGAACGTCTGGAAGAGAATTTTGAGTTTGAAGGAGAAACATATCCTAAGGGAAGCTTCCTTATTCATTCAAATTCGACAAAAGATGATACCTATGTAAAACTTTATAACCAATTAAATGTCAAACCTGCCCTATTAGCAGAACTGCCTGATTTGAAGACCAGGGCATTGAAAAATCCGAGAGTAGCTTTAATCGAAACATATATGCACGATATGGATGCAGGTTGGACCCGCTATGTTTTCGATCAATATAAGATTGCTTATACAGTGTTGAAACCCCATGAAATTGACAAAGCCAATATTGGTGAAAATTTTGATGTGATTGTTTTTCCGAATAATAACAAATCTATTCTAATGACCGGCAAATATGCAGCCCCGGGAGGCAGTTATTCACCGTCCAGTTATCCGCCGGAATATGCAAAAGGGATGGAGAAGGATGGATTAAATGAACTGATGAAATTTGTTGATGCAGGAGGTATTATCGTATCATGGGAAGCATCGACAGAATTATTTAATGCAACTTTGACCATTGATAAAGGAAAAGAAGGAAAAGAAGATTTCCGTCTTCCATTCAGGGAAATTGGTACTGATCTTAAAAATGCAGGGCTTTATTGCCCCGGTTCACTTGTAAAAATTAATTTGCTGCAAGATCATCCATTGACCTATGGAATGCCTTCCGAATTAGGAGTATTTTTCAGAGGTTATCCTGTTTTTCAAACTTCTGTTCCAAGTTTCGATATGGATAGAAGGGTTATCGGGACGTTTCCTGAAAAAGGAATTTTTATGAGTGGATATATTGAAAAGGAAGAATTATTGGCAAATAAAAGCGCATTGATTTGGTTGGAAAAAGGAAAAGGACAATTTGTTTTATTTGGATTTAATCCTCAATTCAGAGCCTCAACTCAGGGAGCTTTTAAGTTGTTGTTTAACTCTTTGTTACTTCCAAAATTGTAACATTCAAGGGGCTGTCCAAAAAATCTTTTTAATCAGTCAGATTGAGCTTGTCGAAATCTTGATTCTATTGATGGCCAAACATCTCGACTATGCTCGATGTGACTATTTTAAGTAACTCTTTACTTTTTGGATAGCCCCTTATATATTGATTGTAGCATCAGATTCTTTTTTTATCTGGATTTCAAAGAAACCCTTCCATCCGAAGTAGTTAGACTAACAGGAATCCCGCCTCCTTTAACGCGGCCTTCAATTTTGTGTTTGCCTCTGCTCCCTGAAAAGTCTGAAAATTCGGTGTAAATATTTTCGCCTCTCAGATAAATATCCATCCCAAGATTATCGGGGATAACCACATCAATATTCCCGTCGCTTGTGCTTAATTTAAGTTCTCCTTTTAAATTGATCAATTCTCCTTTGATGCTTCCATCAGAAGTACTTCCCTTTAACGAGCCGCTTAATTCGTGAAATTCAATCGAGCCGTCTGAAGTTCCAACTTGGGTTCTTCCTTCTACATTTTCTATGTAAATATCACCATCACTTGTCCTACAAAATGTATTTCCTGTAATGCTAACTGCTGTAATATCACCATCGCTGGTACTAAGATCTGTTTCTCCAATTATTTTACGTGCTTTAATATTCCCATCAGAGGTATGTGCATATACAGCGCCGTCGATATTATAAACCTCGATATTTCCATCACTTGTCTTGCAAATTTGGTCGCCGGTAAAACCACCAATATCAATACTTCCATCAGAAGTTTGTAAATCACCTAAAGTGTTTTTTGGTGCGAACACTTCGAATGAAACATCCAGACGGTTTCGCCAATCCCGCCAATTTTGATCGCGATGCCGAACACGAACTTCAATTCTATTGCCACTTTGATCCACAATTAAATCCAGTTCTCTTTCCAGTTCATTGCGATCAATTCTGATAAAATGATTGTTTTTCCTCACAATAAAATAGACCTCAACCGTATTTCCATCGTAAGGGGTTAAATGGATAAATCCATCACTGGTTACCAGTTTTAGCTGTGTTTCGCCATTTACCTTAAATACTTCTTTAAAAGAATAATCGAAGTTTTGTGCAATAATTGAGGAGCTAATAAAAAACAGGGATAGGCAAAAGATAATGACTTTTTTCATTTTGGTTTGGTTTTGATACGACTATTTGACGCATCAAACCTGGGCAATGTTACACCTGATTTCAAAATAAATTTCATTCATCTTTCAATTGTTCGAATTGCTCTTCAGAAATTTCCTTCCCATGATTGCAGATTGAACAATGATAAAAATATTTTGTTTTATATGGAAAAACCGGAAGGAAAAATAATGAGAAATGATCGGTTGTTTTGGTGATGATCCAACGGGAGGTGTTATTGCAATGATAGCAATGCTCAGTTTTTGTCAACTGATATTGCTTTTTATGTTGATCGCCAAATCCGAAAATTACGAACATTTTTTAAATGATTATTTTTGATTGATTAATGAATAATATTCACAAAAATAGAATTAATCTACATTTAACTAATCATCACCCATTAATCATTTTTCCTTATTTTAGCATACCTAAAAAAATAACCATGCTCAAGAAGAAAAGAATTCCGCACACGTATGTAATCGTATTTTATATCATCGTTATCGCTGCAATTTGTACATGGTTTGTTCCGGGTGGTGAGTTTCAAAGAGAACAGAAAATTTTACCGGATGGTTCAAGCAAAACGGTGATCGTTCCCGGATCATTTCATTACATCGATAGTGAACCTCAAACCTGGCAAATCTTTTCATCCATCTTCGATGGGTTTGTCGATAAAGCTGATATTATCGCACTGATACTGCTCATAGGTGGATCTTTCTGGATTATGAATGCCAGTAAAGCTATTGATATTGCGATCTTGTCTTTTTTGGAGTTTACCAAGAAACTGGAAAATGTAAAACTGATAAAAGCCATTGGTGTAAATAATATAGTATTAACCATGATTATGCTCATGTTTAGTACATTGGGTGCAGTATTTGGGATGAGTGAGGAAACCATTGCCTTTGTGATCATTTTTGTGCCTTTGGCTATCAGTATGGGTTATGATTCTATTGTTGGAGTATGCCTTTGTTTTGTTGCGGCAGGATTGGGATTTGCAGGTGCCATGCTAAATCCATTTACCATTGGAATTGCGCAGGGTTTGTCGGATGTACCTTTATTCTCAGGATTAGAATATCGATTCTTTTGTTGGATTGTCATCAATTTTGTTGGAATAGGATTTATCTTAACTTATGCAGCTAAAATTAAAAAAAATCCAAAAAAATCTTTGGTTTATGAAGAAGACCAAATGTGGAGGGACAGGGCAGCCGTAGGGATCGGTGAGTCAAGCAGCCGTTCTTCAATAGCAGCCTGGATCACCTTTATTGGAATTTTAGTTGTGATGACAATTTATAGCTTCTCCCATACTTGGACGGTATTAAGTGTTGGAGGGGCAGATTCAAGCCTGAATTGGCCAATCATTCCAATTCTAACTGTTTTATTCGCTTTAGGAGGAGTGATGTCTTTACGAAAGTCGGCCCAGCTTTTTGTCCTGCATTTATTAATCTTCACTATTTTCTATCTAATCATTGGAGTTATGGGCTACCAATGGTATATCATGGAAATTTCCACATTGTTTTTGGTGATGGGATTGGCCAGTGGAATCGCCATGAATTACAATCCGAACAAAATTGTAAAACTTTTTATTGATGGAGCCAGTGATATTTTATCTGCAGCCTTTGTTGTGGGCTTGGCCGGAGGAATTATCATCATCCTTCAAAATGGGAAGATCATTGATTCCATGTTGTATTCGGTTGCCGAATCCATGAATAACCTGGGCAAGTTTGGATCCATTAGCGTAATGTATGGGATTCAGAATTTAATTAATATATTTATTCCGTCTGGTTCGGCTAAGGCTGCTTTAACCATGCCTATCATGGCTCCATTTTCTGACCTGATCGGCGTTTCCCGACAGGCCACCATCATGGCCTACCAGTTTGGCGATGGATTTACCAATATGATTACCCCAACCTCCGGAATTTTAATTGGCGTTTTAGGAGTAGCTAAAATCCCGTATGAGAAATGGGTGAAGTGGGTTACTCCTCTGATGATTATTTTAATAGTATTAGGACTACTGCTTTTGATACCTACAGTAACAATGAATTTAAACGGATTTTAATATGGCAAAACTAATAAAGGCTCCAACAATAATTGAAGCCGCAGGCAACAAACCAAAAATCATTCAGGAGTTTATCGGCAGGGTAAATTCCGACACTAAGGACATAAGTATAGCCCGGATGCAAAGCCCGCAAGGTTGGGTAGAACCCGGACAAACTCCGGAGTTTGACGAATACACCGTGGTTTTAAAAGGGATACTCAATGTTAAAACTAAAATCAAAAATTACGAAGTAAAGGCCGGATCGGCCATCGTCATTGAAAAAGGAGAGTGGGTGCAGTATTCAACACCCATCGAAGGAGCTGAATACATTGCCGTTTGTTTGCCTGCTTTCTCCCCGGACACGGTTCACAGGGATGAGTAAATTTGCTGTTTTGTATTTCAATTCAATGCTTTCGTAGATTGTTTGCAAAACTATACCTGTGCCTAAATCTTAATTTCTAAATTTACTTTCAAATTAAAACAAAACCCTATGAAATAGCCATGAGATATAAAATTCCATATAAACTGAGAATGATTATTTCATGGCGTATTCCATGTGACCGATTTAATAAAAATTTAAAAAACTAACACATGAAACGAATTATTTTATTGTTCGCAACCTTTTTCTTTTTAATGATCTCGAATTTTTCAAATGCCCAGCAGCTCGAACTGCCTCGGATTTTAAAATGGCTGGATGACGAAAATTATTTGGAATTAAAAACGGAAGCCAAGGTTTCAAAAGTGTACAAAGTAAATGCTAAATCCGGCAAATCTGTATTATTTGAAGATTTAAGTTATGAAGATATTGTTAAAAAGAATCTTCCTGAAGGCTTTACTTTAGATCGTGCTGCGATAACTACCGAAGACTATAACAGTGTCGCATTGATTAAGGATAATAATCTATATTATTATTCCCGGATTAAAAATAAATTTAAAGCACTAACCGACAATCCATCAGCAGAGGTAACCCCGGAGTTTTCTCCTGATGAAAACAGAATTGCTTTTACCCGCGATCATGATCTATATTATATAGATATTGAAACAGGGTTGGAACATCGACTAACAAATGATGCAACTGACGTTATATACAATGGATATTCATCATGGGTTTATATGGAGGAAATTTTGGGAAGAGCTACCGCGCATCAGGCATTTTGGTGGTCGCCCGATAGCAAAAAAATTGCATTTCTTAGATTCGATGATACTAAAGTTCCGATGTTTCCGCTATATCGTGCAGATGGAATTCATGGCGAACTGGAACTTACCCGTTATCCAAAAGTTGGAGATTCAAACCCCGGAGTAAAATTAGGAGTTATTGATCTGGAAACTAAAAAACTTACCTGGTTCGATTGTAATTGTGATGAAGATAAATACATTGCATTTCCTGTCTGGACCAATGATTCAAAGAAATTCTTTTATCAAACCCATAACCGTGAGCAGAACAATTTGAAAATTTATATAGCAGATCTGGCTAGTGGCGAAAAGAAAGAAATCTACAACGAAAAACAAGAAAAATATATCGAGTTTCATACCGATTTGTATTCTTTAAAAGATGGATCGGGTTTTATTATAAGAAGCGATAAAAGTGGATGGAACAATTTATATCATTACAACTTAGAGGGGAAACTCGTTCATCAAATAACAAATGTAAATTGGAGGGTAAATGGTATTGAAAATGTTGATGAGAAAAAGGGAGTAGTTTATTTCATGGGTACAGGCGAAAAATCAATTGAGAATCATCTTTTCAGTGTAAATATGGATGGAAGCAAATTAATGCAATTGACCAAAGAAGCTGGTACTCACCGTGCCATGATTTCGCCAAACAATCAATATTTTATCGACACCTATAGTAATATTAGCACGCCTACCCGAAGAGAATTATTCAAAGCTGAAGGGAAATTTATACGTTTTCTTGGCGCTGATAAAGGTGCTGATCCTGCCAAAGGAGAAATAGCTAAAGTTGAAATATTCACCATCCCAAATCCCGATGGTTTTGACATGCCTGCCTGGTGGGTACTTCCCGAAGGATTTGATCCTGAAAAAAAATACGGAGTTGTATTCCAAATTTATGGGGGTCCGGACAGTAAAAATGTGAACGATCGATACACCAATCCGCAAGAAAATTACCTGACAGAAAATGGAATTATCCGTTTTGCTGTTGACCATCGGGGTTCGGGGCATTTTGGCAAAAAAGGGTTGAATGAGTTTTACGGTCATTTGGGAACCATCGATATTCAGGATTATATTGTGGCAGTAAAATGGTTGATCGCACAAGGTTTTGTTGATGAAACAAAAATTGGCATTACCGGTGGAAGTTACGGTGGCTACATGACCGCAATTGCCTTGACCAAAGGTTCGGATTACTTTACGCATGGTTTTGGTAGTTCTGCAGTTATTGATTGGCGATTGTACGACAATGTTTATACCGAACGTTATATGGGCACGCTTGAAAAAAATAAGGAATTGTACGAAGCAGGAAATGTCAATAATTACGCCGATCGCTTAAAAGGTAAATTATTTATGATTCACGGAACCATGGACGACAATGTGCATATGCAAAATATTATTCAGTTTGTTGATACTTTAACCGAACTTAAAAAAGATTTCCAGTTCATGCTGTACCCTAACGGACGACATGGTTGGGGCGGAAATAAAAGAGTTCATTCCATGAATTTACAAAAGCAATTTTGGTTGGATAATTTAACTCCAGGCAAATAATGAATTTGATTCAGGAAAATAAATGAATCCTATCACATAATGAGAGAAAGGGATGGATTCCCATTTGGGAAACCATCCCAAGAACCCTTCGACACCCTACGATATTTATTCGACTTTTGCGAAAGCTCGAAGTGAACTCGACTTTATGTCTTATACTAAAACTCATAATATAGTCAGTTCGAGCCAGTCGAGAACTGAAAGTGAGGGAAAGGGTAAAATGACTTCTCGACGGGCTCGAAGTGACCCTTCTCGACGTTTATCCGCCTTTGGTGAGGAAAAGGATGGCGTTCCGATAAAGTCGGGAAACCATCCCAAAAACATTGCTTTTGAGTAACCATTAATTTTGACTTCTCTCGTTCTGGGTTTTGACTTCTCTCATTAAGGTTTTTGACTTCTCTCATTCCGGGTTTTGACTTCTCGTGCTAATCGGAATTACAAATTTCGATTAAACTGTCATAAAAACACAACTCAGCGAAGCTAAATCGATTTCAACCGAACAACCATCAATCCAATTTTGGATGTTGTTTATGAAAATCTGTTACATATTGAAATGTTTTGTCGAATACATAGCTTTCTGCATTGCTGTACAGTATTGAAGGATTATGGTCATCCTTCATTGTGAAATCCAGAGCAAATAATATTTTATCTGCCGATATTAGCTCTTCATCGAAAAAATTTGTCCATTGATTCATATCGGTTTTTCTTTGCGATATCATTAATTAATTTTAAATTTAAAAGTTATGAAAAGAAAAATTTTCGCGATTACGATTGTAATTGTATTGTTCCTGTCCGGATGTATCCAATCTCTTCACCCCTTGTATTTTAAGAAAGATAGAATCACACTTGATATACTTGAAGGCAAATGGTTGTCGGAGTCAAATGATACCTGGGAATTTAAAAAGGTTAAAGACGAACCAAGTTATATTTTAAAATATACTGAAAGCAAAAAAGAGGGAGAGCAAAAGCCACAGCCCAGTATTGCATTTTTCGAGGCCAACGTGATTAAACTCGAGGGCAATTATTTTATTGATTTATACCCGGCGGATAATGAACAATTGGATGATTTGACCACACTGCTTTCTGTTCATCTGGTTCTTGCACATACGTTCCTGAAACTAAAGATCGAAAATAATCAGCTTCATGTTTATCAAATGAATCCCGATTGGCTCGATAATTTGTTTAAGGAAAATAAGATCCGTATTTCGCATGAAGTGGTGGATGAGAACAAAATCATTTTAACTTCTTCTACCAAGGAGCTTCAAAAATTTATCATTAAATATGCTGATTCTGAAGGTGCATTTCATAAACCAGAAATTTTAAATTCAGTTAAATAAAAGCGAATGACTTATTCATCGGTTATAACAAATATTGTTGTATTCATACTTCCCAAAAGGTGGTTTCAGCATTTCGCCTTTTGGGCTGTTTCTTTCTATGTTTTATTGAATATATTCAAGCTTGGCGATACCCCGACTTCAATTGATTATATCTATACAGGCATCTTCCACACAAGTTTAGTTTTAAGTGTTTATGCTAATTTGTGGTTAGGGATTACTATTTTTTTGAAAAAGCGATCTTACAATTCTGCAATGAGTGTTTTTACCGGAACAATCGTATTGGCAGCATTTGTTAACAATTTGATTTTTGAAAGGATCGTTGATTATATCTTACCTGGTTATTATTTTATTTCATACTACGATTTTATTGACCTAATAAAATTTCATTTGGTTTATGTGTCGATAAGTACTTTGCTAAAATTGTCGAAATCATGGTTTAAACTTGCAGAAGCGGAAAAACTGATTGCCGTTTCGCAGCAGGAGAAAAATAAAGCCGAGTTGGAAGCTTTAAAATCTCAGATAAATCCTCATTTTTTATTTAATAGTTTGAATAATATCCATGCTTTATCCAGACAAGCTTCGCCCAAAACATCCAAATCTATTCTTGTTCTTTCGGAAATGATGCGCTATGTTCTCTACGAAACCAAGGCTGATTATGTAAAACTATCGGCTGAAATCCAATTCCTGAATAACTTTGTAGAACTTCAAAAATTGCGTATCGACGAACGATCGGAGATTAAACTTGACGTAGATTTGGAAAATGATAAGTTAAATATTGCGCCTCTCATATTATTGCCATTTTTCGAAAATAGTTTTAAACATGGTGTTAAAGGAAATACGGGGAATACCTTCGCCCGGTTTGAGTTAAAAAACAAAGGGAATGAATTGCTCTTTTTTGCAGAAAACAATAAAGGCAAAAGCAAAGATGAGGAAGGTAGCCATGGAATTGGACTTGCCAATGTGATTCGCAGGCTTGATATTTTATATTCTGATAAATATAAGTTGGATATTGTGGATGAAGGTGAAGTATTTCAAATTAATCTTAAATTAGTGCTTGATGAACAAAACCAAAATATTCGTAAGGTGTATTATCGTAGATGATGAGCCATTGGCACTTGAAACTTTGGAATCTTACATCTCTGATTTTCCCGGATTGAAGTTGGTCGCAAAATGTCGTGATGCTTTTGAAACACTTAAAGTGCTTAAACAGGAAAGTGTTGAATTGATGTTTTTGGATATCAATATGCCAAAACTTTCAGGAATCAGCCTGATTAAATCCTTAGAGAATCCGCCACTCGTTATTTTTACAACCGCTTATCCTCAATATGCCGTAGAAGGCTTCGATTTGGATGCTACAGATTATTTACTCAAACCATTCAGTTTTGAAAGGTTTGTGAAGGCTGTGAATAAAGCTATCGAACGATTAAATCAAACTTCTGATAATCAAAAATCTGACACTGATTTTTTACTGATAAAATCTGATAAGCGAATTTTTAAGGTTAATTTAAATGAAATCAAGTACATTCAATCCAATGGAGATTATTTAAAAGTGGTGACGATTCATAAAGTTATCGTTAGCCATCAAACCCTAAAGAAAATTGTGGAAATGCTCCCTGCCTCTGAATTTATCCAAATACATAAATCCTATATCGTTTCATTAAAATATATCAGTTTTATTGAAGGCAATCAGGTAAAAGTTGGCGATGAATTTTTGCCTATTGGCATCACCTTCAAGGAAAATTTATTGGATAAACTTAATGTAAACGAATAAAAAGAAATATTCATTTAACCTCAGTTCTATCTATGCATTTCTCATGAAACTGTTTCAGTATGTCTGAAATTTAGCCGTTTGAGCTAATAAGAAGTTAGACCAAAAACCTTCTTTGTCTAATATCTAAGTCTAACGTCTTATATCTTAATTTATTAAAACGCTTATGACATAGGAAGTCTGTATTTTAATGTTTTCTTATATCAAACTCACGTTAATTAATATAATTGGAAGCATCCAATTTCGCAACGGTCCAGTCGTTGAAAAACCCAATCAATTTCTTTTTGTCGTATGATTTTTCAAGCTCAAGATAAGCTGAATTTTGGGTATGGATTCTTTGCCCATCCTGATTCAAAATTACAATAACCGGAAACCCTAATCTTTGAGGAAAATCTAATTTCGACAACACGGGCATATTGGTATGTTCCTTATCGTAGTTCACTTTAACCACCACATAATTATCATAAAGAGCAGATTCTATCTCCGGATCTTCATGAATCATTTTATTCAAACGCAAGCACCATGGGCACCAATTACCTCCAATAACGATTAATACATGTTTGTTTTCTTGTTTTGCCATATCAACGGCTTTCTTGATGTCGGCAGCAGCATCCGCATTTTCATCATAAACTTTTTCAGTTTGTGCCTGCGCAAATAAAATTGCCAAAATAAAGATTAAAGTGAGAGAAATTTGTTTTTTCATAATTGTCATTTTTAATACATGGCGAATTTAAAACAATTCTTTATTCATATAAGATGATAAAAATCATTGTGAAATAATTAACAATATTTTGGCTGCATTTTGATTTAAGGAAATATTTTATTGTAACTTTGCAGCCATTTTTGACGGAAACAACATATTATTAAAGAATTGTGAACTAAAAAATATGAATTCAAAAGAAACAAATTCCAAAAAATTATTTCAGGAATTTCCTCCTGTATCAACCTCCGAATGGGAAGACATCATCATTAAAGACCTAAAAGGAGCTGATTACGATAAAAAGCTCGTGTGGAATACCAATGAAGGAATTAAGGTAAAACCGTATTATCGTGCCGAGGACCTTGAAAATATTCAGCATATGGGTTCTTACCCGGGTGAATTTCCTTATGTAAGAGGTAATTCGACCAATAATAATAACTGGTTAGTACGTCAGGATATTATTGTCGACGACATAAAAGAGGCCAACGAAAAAGCATTGTTTGTGCTCGGAAGAGGGGTAGAATCAATCGGGTTTATCCTTACAGAAATTTTATCGGTTAAAGAATTCCGTGCTTTGCTTATCGGAATAATTCCTGATGTTGTAGAAATAAACCTCGTTTGTGGTTCTCATTTCGATGAGGTTCTGATGAATTTCATCGCGGCCCTAAAAGAAAAGAAGGCAAATTTAAAGGAAGTGAAGGGATCAATTACCTACAATCCATTAACTGAAATGGTTTTGACGGGCATGAGTGCCGATTTGCGTGAAGCAAAAAAAATCATGGAATTAACCAATGAGTTGCCCAAGTTCAGAACATTGGTTGTTCATGGTAGTATTTTTCATAACTCCGGGGCTACAACTGTTGAAGAATTGGGTTTTTCATTGGCTACCGCTGCAGAGTATTTGAATCAACTTACAGAAAAAGGAATCTCAATCAATGAACTTGCTCCAAAAATAAGATTTGATTTTGCAGTAGGAGGTAATTATTTCATGGAAATTGCAAAAATTCGGGCAGCAAGGATGTTGTGGGCAAAAATGGTGGCTGCCTATAACCCAAAAGATTTGGCAGTTGCTCAGATGTTTGTCCACTCAACCACTTCCTCCTGGAATAAAACCGTTTATGATCCTTATGTAAATATGCTCCGAACGACTACAGAAGCAATGTCGTCGGTAATTGGAGGTACAGATTCATTAACTGTTAATGCGTTTGACGAATCCTTTCAAACTCCCGGTGAATTTGGTGAACGCATTGCACGGAACCAACAATTGTTATTAAAGGAAGAATCCTATTTGGATAAAGTAGCAGATCCTGCCGCAGGTTCTTACTATATTGAAACTTTAACTGCTTCTATTGCAGAGGAAGCCTGGAAGATTTTTCTGGCAACGGAGGATAAAGGCGGCTTTATCGAAGCCTTGAAAGCCGGTTTTGTGCAGGATACTATTTATGCAACGGCTCAAAAACGAGATCAGGATATTGCAAATCGCAGGGAAATTTTTCTGGGAACCAACCAATTCCCGAATTTCAATGAAAAACTGGAATTGAATCTGGATGATGAAATTTTTGAAGCCGCTGATTTTAGTTCTCAAAAATCAAGGATGAAGACCCTAAAACCTTATCGGGGTGCTCAGGCTTTTGATGCCTTACGTTATAAAACAGATCTGTTTGCCAGAGAGAATAAGCGTCCCATGGCATTTATGCTTACTTATGGAAATGTTGGTATGCGCAAAGCAAGGGCTACTTTTGCAAGCAATTTCTTCGCATGTGCAGGTTTTGAGGTGATGGATACCAATGGTTTTAAATCAGCCGAAGAAGGTGT
Organism: Bacteroidetes bacterium HGW-Bacteroidetes-17; assembly: GCA_002840985.1. GTDB lineage: Bacteria > Bacteroidota > Bacteroidia > Bacteroidales. The sequence continues at coordinate 17,261 of PHDM01000004.1, read as the reverse complement.
TAGAGCCGCTAAAGAAGCTGAAGCCGACATCATCGTAGTTTGCAGTTCGGATGAAGAATATGCAGAATTGGCACCATCAGTAAAAAATCTTGTTGAAGATGCAATTGTAGTGGTAGCCGGATACCCAAAAGAAATTATCGAAGATTTGAAAACGAAAGGCATTCAACATTTCATTCATGTAAAATCGAATGTGTTGGAAACGTTGAAACAGTTTCAAACGGAGTTAGGAATTAAGTGAGCTAAGATACAAGACGCAAGACACAAGACGATGCATAATTTTTTAGAATTAAAGGTGTGGCAGAAGTCGAGAGAATTGGTAAAGAAGATTTACCAGTCAACGGTTGATTTCCCAACCAATGAAAAACTTATCTTGGAATCCCAGATAAAAAGATCTGCGATATCAATTTCTTCAAATATTGCTGAAGGAGCTGGCAGAGAGACCTCAAAAGAGTTTAGTAGGTTTTTAGATATCGCCTCCGGATCTGCTTTTGAACTTGAGTCACAAATTATACTTGCTTTGGATTTAGAGTTCATCAATCTGAAAGATGGAGAAACTCTGATAAATGAAATCAAAGAAATACAAAAAATGATAAATGGATTTAAAGCTTCATTGAACAAGTCTTGATACTTGTATCTTGATACTTGAGTCTTAAAAAATAAATCATGAAACCAAATTATAAAGAAATTAACATTAAGAGTCAGGAAAAACAATCAATGACGGCAAGCGGATGGGAAAAAGCAAACCATATTGCAAACGATTGGAAAACTCCTGAACAAATCGACATAAAAACAGCTTTCACCAAAGCCGATTTGGAAGGCATGGAGCATTTGAATTATGCGGCCGGAAATGCACCCTTTTTGCGTGGGCCATACTCTACCATGTTCGTAATGCGACCATGGACCATCCGACAATATGCGGGATTTTCTACAGCAGAAGAATCCAATGCATTTTATCGCAGAAACCTTGCTGCCGGTCAAAAGGGTTTATCCGTTGCATTCGACCTGGCCACTCACCGTGGTTATGATTCCGATCACGAAAGGGTAGAAGGCGATGTTGGAAAAGCCGGAGTAGCCATCGATTCTATCCTCGATATGAAGATTCTATTTGATCAAATCCCCTTGGATAAAATGTCGGTTTCGATGACCATGAATGGCGCGGTTTTGCCTGTTTTGGCATTTTATATTGTTTCTGGATTGGAGCAAGGCGTTCCACTGGATCAATTAAGCGGAACCATCCAAAATGATATTTTGAAGGAATTTATGGTGCGTAATACTTACATCTATCCTCCTTTACCATCCATGAAAATAATAGCGGATATCTTTGAATACACTTCTAAGAATATGCCGAAGTTTAATTCAATCTCCATTTCCGGTTACCACATGCAAGAGGCAGGTGCAACTGCTGATATTGAATTGGCTTATACCTTGGCAGATGGATTAGAATATTTGAGGGCAGGTGTAAATGCAGGAATGGACATTGATACATTTGCTCCCCGACTGTCATTTTTCTGGGCTGTCGGGATGAATCATTTTATGGAAATAGCCAAAATGAGAGCTGCTCGGATGCTTTGGGCCAAGATTGTAAAACAGTTTAATCCGAAAAATCCTAAGTCAATGGCTCTTCGGACTCATAGCCAGACTTCAGGCTGGAGCTTGACCGAACAGGATCCTTACAATAATGTGGGACGTACCTGCATTGAAGCGATGGCTGCAGCACTTGGTCACACCCAATCATTGCACACCAACGCTTTGGATGAGGCTATTGCTTTGCCAACAGATGCTTCAGCGCGTATTGCACGAAATACACAGATTTATATTCAAGAAGAAACCAATATTTGTAAAACAGTCGATCCCTGGGCAGGTTCTTATTATGTTGAAAAATTAACCCATGAAATCGCGCATAAAGCGTGGGAACTAATCGAAGAAGTTGAAGCGTTGGGCGGCATGGCAAAGGCGATTGAAACAGGATTGCCAAAAATGCGTATAGAAGAAGCATCTGCAAGAAAACAAGCACGTATTGATGCAAAAAAAGATACGATTGTCGGGATCAACAAATATCGTTTGGATAAACAGGATCCCATCGAAACATTAGAGGTTGACAATACTGCAGTTCGTTTATCGCAAATTAAAAGATTGAAGAAATTACGTGCCGAGCGAAATAATGAAGAAGTTGAACTAGCCTTAAATGCAATTACTAAAGCTTGTGAAACAGGTGAAGGAAATTTATTAGCTTTGGCTGTTGATGCAGCTCAGAAAAGGGCTTCACTTGGTGAAATTTCAGATGCATGCGAAAAAATATTTGGGAGGTATAAAGCCGTGATAAGATCAATTTCAGGAGTATATTCATCAGAATCAGGTAATGACGGGCAATTCAAAAAAGCCTGTGAAATGGCCGACCAGTTTGCCGAATTGGAAGGTCGTCGCCCACGAATAATGATTGCCAAAATGGGCCAGGATGGTCACGACCGAGGCGAAAAGGTTGTGGCAACAGGTTATGCCGACATGGGATTTGATGTGGACATCGGTCCATTGTTCCAAACACCGGCCGAATCAGCCCGTCAGGCGGTCGAAAATGATGTGCATATATTGGGCGTATCAAGTTTAGCCGCCGGACATAAAACTTTGGTTCCTCAGGTAATTAAAGAACTAAAAAAATTAGGCCGTGAAGATATCATGGTAATTGTTGGAGGTGTCATCCCTGCTCAGGATTATGAGTTTTTATACAAGGCAGGTGCCGTTGCCATTTTTGGCCCCGGAACCGTGGTTTCCGAATCCGGCATTAAGATGCTGGAGATTTTAATTGATTCAAGAAAAAGATAGATTGATAATTATATTATTGAAGATAAACAGCTCTCAAGAAATTGGGGGCTGTTTTTTGTATATACTAAAGTGTTAAATGCTACAAGAGTTGAGTTTATGAATTGAAAGGTCAGTTCAAGCACTTGTACTGAACCTGTCGAAGTATGTCGAGAACGGGTTGTCCATCTCGATAAACTCGATGTGACCGAAGAGCATCTTTTGTTTAAATTATTAACTTAGCAAGAATGGAAAATCCTATCAAATAACTATCTCTTATTTTTGGATAAAATTAAACAATGAAAGGAAGAGGAGAAACCATCAAAGATTATCAGGAACGCATTAACAAGGTGCTGGTTTATATCAGCGAACACCTGGATGAAAAACTCGAACTTGAAAAACTGGCAACAATGTCAAACTTTTCTGTATTTCATTTTCATCGGATTTTTAGGGCATTCCTGAACGAGCCACTTGGAACATTTGTAACGCGTTTACGATTGGATTATGCAGCAAAATTATTGGAATTTGGTACCGACCCGATAAGTGAAATTGCATACAAAGTTGGATTTGAGGTCCCTTCTTCTTTAAATAAAGCTTTTAAGAAACGATTCGCCGTTACACCGGTCGAATTCCGTGAAACAAAAAAGGCTTTGATCCCTTTCGATTTTATTCATTTAAACAGTAAGGTTATGGAACTAAATTTAAAACCACAGATTAAAGAAATTAATGAGAAAAAAGTAGTTTATGTTCAGTCAATTGGCAAATATGCTGATTCGGCGGGAAAAGCATGGGATCAATTATGCGAATTCATGAAGCAGGAAAAATTATTTACATTTGGATTAGAAACTATTGGAATTGGACATGATGACCCCAGCGTAACCGACAGTGATAAACTTCGGTATGATGCATGCATGACCATTAAAAAGGTTGTTCAACCAAAAGGTAATGTTGGAGTAAAAGTAATAGCCGGGGGAAAGTATGCCATCTTCAAATACAAAGGTCCTTATACTGATTTGGAGGAAGTGTATAATTACATTTTTAAAAATTGGCTGCCTTCTTCAAATTTCGAATTGGCCGATAGGCCTTGCTTTGAGAAATACATTAACAATCCCGAAAAACATAAACCTGAAAACTACAAAACACACATCTATGTGCCATTGAAATAGAGCGTGGTCAGGATTTTTCGACAATTGACATCCCCAAAAAAATAGAAGGATGGCAGCCATAAATAAAAGGATGCCATCCCTAATGCAATGACTTGACTCGAGAGTACCACGTATTATTTCTTCCACAGGCACTCTGTTATTTCGTACTTTTATACTTCCTATTTTAAAAATCGAAACCCATGAAATATCTCAGGAAGTTTTTTAAGTGGCTGGCAATTATTCTTTTCAGTTTAGTTATTCTGATGTTTGTCGTTCCAATCATATTTAAAGGGAAATTGATCAGATTAGCCAAAATTGAAATCAATAAAAATGTTAACGCAACAGTTGAATTTGGTGATTTTAGCCTTAGCCTGTTTACAGCTTTTCCTAATGCCAATTTTGTTATGCATGATCTGAGTATAAAAGGATTGGGCGATTTTGAGATGGATACGCTCCTGCAATTTAACAAGCTGGAATTGAGGTTAGAGCTTTTTAGTTTGGGAGGAAATCCGCTAAAAATTAATTCAATCGTAATCGAGTATCCCATTATTAAAACCAAGGTTTTAAAAGATGGACAAGTGAATTGGGACATTGCAAAGGAAAGTAATGTAACCAACGGCAATGAGCAGGAGGCTTCAGGTTTCAAACTGAATTTAAAGCGGATCAAAATCAATAATGGCGTATTTATTTATGATGATGAAGAATTGAACTTTCTTGTTCAATTGAAGAACATTCAGGGAATTCTTTCTGGAGATATGGTTGCTGACATTGCTGAGCTTCAGGCAGAGATTTTTTCAAATGATTTTACACTTAAATATGGCGGTATAAATTATATAAGTAGTGCCAAAATAGAAGCGAAGGGAGGAATTGAAACCGATCTGGTTAATTCAAAATACACTTTTACCCAAAACGAAATTTTACTGAATGATCTGGCCCTGCTTTTTAACGGAAGCATCGAAATGCCGGCTGAAGATATTGCGATGAAATTGGACATTGTTGCAAAACAAAATGATTTCAAAAACTTTTTATCGATGATCCCTGCCATTTACAAAAACAATTTTAAAAATGTTGAAGCCGTTGGTACGATGGGAATAAATGCCAAAATAGAAGGCGTTTATAATGAAAAGCAGATGCCGGATTATGACGTAGCTTTAAATATTGATAATGGAATGTTCAAATACCCCGATCTACCCGGATCGGTTAAAAACGTAAATGTTGATTTAAATATAAACAATAAGGATGGAGTGATGGATCACACGATAATAGATCTCAAAAAACTGCATCTTGATTTTGAAGGTAACCCCATTGATGCGCAATTATTGGTTATAAATCCGATGAGCGATCCCAATATTAGTGGCATGTTAAAAGGAAGGATTGATCTGGAGAACCTTAAAAATATCATTCCATTAAAAGAAACCGAATTGAAAGGAATCATTAATTCTGCAGTTGATTTTAAAGGAAAAGTCTCATCAGTTGAAGAAGGGAATTATGCCGATTTTTTAGCAAGTGGTGAGATTACGGTTAAGGGATTTTCATATAAAAACTCGGCACTTCCCGAAGGTTTAACCCTAAACGATGTCATACTTGAATTCAAACCCCAGTATCTCGATCTCAAATCATTTGATGCTCAAATGGGAAAAAGTGATTTTCAAATGAAAGGTAAAATTGAAAATTATCTGGCTTATTTTTTTAAAGATGAAGCCCTAAGAGGAAATTTCACTTTTAGCTCAAATCTTATTGATTTGAATGAATTAATGGCCAGCAATAATGATGAAGAGCAGCAAGATTCCCCAATGAGTGTTTTTGAAGTCCCGGCAAATATTGATTTTACACTATCCTCAACCATTAAAAAAGTTCAGTACCAAAAAATTGAAATAAATGATGTAAAAGGAAATATTACCGTAAAAGATTCGAAAGTTGATCTGAAAAATGTAATGATGAATATGCTTGACGGAAACATTACAATGGATGGATTTTACGAAACAACCGATATTGCCAACCCTAAAATAAATTTTAGTTTGGGGATTAATGAAATCGATCTGGGAAAGACGTTTAAGAATTTTAATACCTTTAAAATACTTGCACCGATTGCAGAAAACTGTCTGGGGAAATTTTCGGCTTCCATCAATAATTACAGCAGTACATTGAAAAACAATCTGATGCCTGATTTGAATACCATCAATGCCATTGGAAAAATCAACAGCAAAAACATTCAACTCAATAATGCGGCTATTTTTAATCAAATTAGCAGCTTACTGAAATCCGACGACTATAAATCTTTTAATTTGAAGGACTTCGTATTGAGTTTTTTAATTAAAGACGGGATGGTTGAAGTGAAGCCATTTGTCACAAAAATCAAAAACACGACAACAACTATCAGTGGGTATCATGGAGTTGACCAAACGATTAATTATAATTTGAAATTTTCAATTCCCCGTTCAGATTTTGGTGGGGCAAATCAGGTGTTAACCGATCTTCTTTCGAAGGCGGAAAGTACAGGTTTGGATTTTAAAATGGATGATTTTATTGATATAAATGCTTCAATTACCGGAAGTATCACAAATCCGAAAATCACCCTTGATATGGGAAAAGCTGGACAGAACATCGTAACAAATGTTAAGGAACAAGTAAATGAAAAAATAGATGCGACTAAGCAGGAAGCAATTCAAAAAGCACAGGATCAGGCCGATAAAATAATGGCCATAGCTAATGAAAAAGCTTCACAATTAATAGCGATTGCAGATAGCAGTGCCGCACAGGTAAAAAGGGCGGCTAAAACTATGGCCGACAAAGTACGGTCTGAAGCAGAAACTGAAGCAAAAAAAATAGAAGAAAAGGCGAGTGGGCAAAATGAGTTATTACAAATAGCTGCTAAAAAGGGAGCCGATAAAATTCGTTCGGAAGCCGAGAAGAGGGCGGTAAAAATTGAAGAAGAAGCTACGGTCAGGACGGATCAGATATTGCAGAAAGCAAATACCGAAGCGGATATTTTAAAAGATAAAGCAAAGAATGAGGGGGCCACATTAATCGAAAAAGCGAAAGGTTTGTAATTTTAGATAATAATTCTGCACTTGTTTTGTGTCAGTTCGAGCTTCCACCAAAGGCGGATAAATGTCGAGAACTGAATAAGTTCTTTTAATATGGATTATCAGTTAAAGATTATCTCTCTTTTATTTTTATCTTTAAACCTTTTAATCAATCTAATCTTCAACTCTAATGAAAAACCTAATCCTTTTTTTATTCACTTTTATAATTGTTCAAACTCAGGCACAAATCCTTTCAGAAAAGGAACGTTCTGAAATCAGGGATCAAATTATTGAGGATCGTTTGGTCAATCTCCTGCCACAATTGATGGATCGTGCAGATATTGATATGTGGATCGTGATGTCGCGTGAATACAATGAAGACCCTGTGATTAGAAGTATGCTGCCTTCAAAATGGTTTGCCGCACGCAGAAGAACGATACTGGTTTTTTATAGGGATAAAGCAAATAATCTGACTGAGCGTTTAGCCGTTTCGACTTATGATGTCGGAAAGCATATAAAAACAGCTTGGGATAAAAATAAGTTTTCCAATCAATGGGATGCATTGAGGGAAATTATTGTACAGCGAAACCCTAAAAAGATAGGTCTGAATTATTCAGAACACTTTGGAATTGCTGACGGACTGGTTTTGACTGATTACAATGAATTGATGAAGGTTTTACCGAAAAATGATCAATTGAAAATAGTTTCAGCTGAAAATTTAGCCATAGGTTGGATTGAAACCCGAACTGAATTAGAAATGAAATATTTTGCCCAGTTAGTTGGAATCACCCATCAGGTTATCGCTGAAGCATTTTCCAATTCAGTGATAACACCGGATAAAACAACCACTGAAGATGTACAATGGTGGATTAGGGATAAAATTACAGCGTTGGGTTTAGAAACATGGTTCCATCCTACGATTGATATTCAGCGATCGAATGCTAAATTGGAAAGTTTTATAAATGTATTTTCAAAGGATACTGAAGGAGAAGTGATTGTGCCCGGAGATTTGTTGCATTGCGATGTTGGGATTCAATATTTAGGCTTAAATTCTGATGTGCAGGAATATGCCTATGTCTTAAAAGAAGGAGAAAAAGAGGTTCCTGAGTTTTTAAAAGGAGCCATGGTTCAGGGGAATCGTTTGCAAGATATTTTCACCTCAAATTTTGTCACCGGGAAATCGGGGAATGAAATTTTCTTAAACTCATTGAAAGATTCAAAAGCCGAAGGCACTAAGCCTTCTATTTATTCCCATCCATTAGGTTTATATGGGCATTCAGCCGGTGCTGTTTTCGGGATGTGGGATCAGCAAGATGGTGTGCCAGGTACAGGCGATTATACTTTGTTTGAAAATACCGCCTATGCCATTGAACTAAATGTGAGCGTATTTTTGCCCGAATGGGATCGGGAAATCCGCATTATGCTTGAAGAAGATGGCATGTGGGCAAAAGGTGGTTTCAGGTATATCAATGGACGTCAAACAGAGATTTTTAAGATATATCCAAAACATTAAATTCTGATTTTCAATTTTTAACGCTTTTTTAACAATCTTTTATCCAAAGGATAGAATATTTGTGTTATTTTTACTCATTCTAAATAATGATATTTAGGGTACAATAATTAACAAATTATAAAGCTGTAAAAAATGAAAAATATTAAATATATCATCTTATCAATAATTGTTACCGGATCAGTAGCCATGATGGCGCAATCTCAACATATCACAAGTGAAAAGGCAAGTATTAAATGGACTGCAAATAAAGTCGGGGGATCACATAATGGAACTATCGAGTTGAAAGAGGGGCATTTGAATTGGGACCATGATCAAATCACTTCGGGTAAATTTGTGGTTGACATGCAAAGCATTAAGAACAGTGATTTAACGGATGCTGGGTATAATAAAAAACTGGTTGATCATCTTAAATCAGCTGATTTTTTCGGAGTTGAAGAATTTCCAGAGGCAGTATTAGAGATCATCGGAAGCACTGTTTTGGCAGGTAACAAATATCAGGTAATGGCAAACCTTACAATACGCGGAATAACACATCCTATTGAATTTGATGCTTTAAAAGAGGGAGATAAATTGATGGCAACATTAACGGTTGACAGAAGTAAGTATGAAGTAAAATACAGATCAAAAGCATTCTTTCAGAATTTGGGGGATAAATTGATTTATGATGATTTCACACTCGAAATCGTAGTTACTAAATAAATATTAATCTTATCAATAAGGTTAAATCGTTTCATGGCTTAGCATTGAAAAAATAACTTAAAAGTTTTGTTACGAAGAATCCGGAAATAATTACTCCGGATTTTTTATTTGTGTTTCAATATGGCTTAAAGGATTTTCTTATTCAAATAGTTTCTTGTTGATATAATCATAAGCTTAGCTTGACAAATCTCAATGAACTTATTCGGTCGACTTGTCTATATTTGTACTACAAAAATCGGATCATGTTCACCAAACAATCAACCCGTCGGAATATCACTTTAATTACTGCTTTTGCAGTATTCTGGGTATTCTTAGGAGCATTGCTTAATTTTCATGCGAACAGAATTCTGGGTACTGAGCTCATTGATCATGCCTATCCGGCAATTAAACCCAAAACCAAAGAGAATACATTTCAAATTTCCGATATTCCGAAAACATCAGGTCATCTTGATCTCTTTACCCTGACAAATAATTCCGATCTATCCAATTTATTGCTTCCGACAGCGCTTGTTAAAAAGCAGAAAATTGCAGTATCTATCGTTATAGAAGTTGGGCATCACCTATTTGGCTTACGAGCCCCTCCATCATTATAAATTTCATAATTATTTTATTTGGGTTATCCTAAATGAACACTTGCTGTGCATAAAAGCAAATAGCAGAATTGTATTTAAGAAATTTAAAGCAAACAATTTGATCATCAGTAATACATGATAAGAAATAAATTAGGCAAGGCTTTTATGTCGTAGTTTGAGCCTGCCTGATTTCATTGATCGATTATTAAATAATGAAAACCGAACTACATAATTCAATGTTTTTGAGATAAGAACTATCTCAATCATGGGTTAACACTATTTTTTACTGACGGTTGTTTATTCAAGGGTGCAAGCTAAATGGCTTGCATCCTTTTTTATTTATCGAGGTTATCCTGAATAATAAGCCTTTTAGAATTTAACTCATAAGCTGTTAAACTTCCAAATCCTTCTTTGTTTTTAAGGTAAACCCCATTATCAAGATTTATACTTAGGGAATCATCATTATGAATGCATTGATGAATAATATCAATGTGAACTGGCACATGCCCGTGAATAATCAGGCGATTGTCAATCTTTAAAGGATCAATTTCAAAATCGCGTGTCCAAAGCATATCGTAAGTATCTTCAAGAGGATTTTCAATTTTGAAATTTAATCCTGCATGGACCAATAGGTGTTTTTCTAAAAGGATATAATTTTTTAAGTTTTTGATCCAATCTGAATATAATAGTGGGATTTTGTTCATGTCACTTTCCATAAAACTCTGCATAAATTGATCACCTCCATGATCAAACCATTCTTTCTTAAATCTATTTTTGCGGCCAAACTTTATAAGCTGCTTTCTCGTGGGCTCATGATCAAGTGCCCTTAAAAAATATTTTTCATGATTTCCTTTCAAATAAGATGCTTTGTATCCATTATTTTTTAAAGACATTAAATAATCGATAACTCCTTTTGAATCTGGTCCACGATCAATATAATCGCCCAGAAAATACAATTCGTCTTGTTTTTGGGGTTGAATTTGAACCTCAATTAATTGCTTCAATGATTGAACGCAACCATGAATATCCGGGATGACCCATTGTTTTAACATGAGAGGGACTTCTGTGAGTTTAATATGTAAGTTAAATGTAAAAATTCTACCTTTGATAACAAATATATTCTATAAAATAATTTATAATGAAGAATACGAAACGCTTAATTTTGATCATTCTGGATGGTTGGGGATTGGGGAAAAAGGATAAAGCAAATGCGATATATAATGCAGATACCCCATTTTTTGATTCGCTTATGAAGAATTATCCAAATTCAAAATTGTTAGCTTGTGGTGAGAGTGTCGGGTTACCGGATGGTCAAATGGGGAATTCGGAAGTTGGTCACCTAAACATAGGTGCCGGACGAAAGATATATCACGATTTAGTGCGTATTAATAAGGAAATTAAATCAAATGATATAAAAAGCAATACACAGCTAAATGAGGCTTTTAGCTATGCACTTAACCAAAAGAAAAAACTTCATTTTGTGGGTTTGGTATCTGATGGTGGTGTTCACTCAATGGATCTTCATTTATATAAACTGTGTGAGTTGGCCACTGATTTTGGATTAAATGATGTTTTTATTCATGCAATCACTGATGGTCGTGACACAGATCCAAGAAGTGGATATGGGTTTATCGAATCATTACTAAACAACATCAGTGGTACAAATGCCAAAATTGCAAGTTTAATTGGCCGATATTATTCGATGGATCGCGATAAGAGATGGGAGAGGATCAAGAAAGGCTATGATTTAATGGTAAAAGGGCAAGGTGAGAAATCAAGCAATCTATTAAACTCAATTCAAAAATCATATGATCGAGGTTTGACTGATGAGTTTATCGATCCAATAATCATGGTTGATGAAAAGCAGAATCCTATTGCTCAAATTGAAGAAGGTGATGTGGTGATTTGTTTTAATTTCAGGACCGATCGTTTACGACAATTGACCATTGCCCTCACTCAGGAAGATTTTCCGGAGCAATCAATGAAAAAGTTAAACCTGAAGTATTATACCATGTCGAATTATGACAAGAGCTTTAAAGGGATTCAGGTAATATATGATAAGCAGGATGTTTCTAATACTTTGGGCGAAGTTCTTGCTAAGAATAGGAAAAAACAATTGAGAATTGCAGAAACCGAAAAATATGCTCATGTCACTTATTTCTTTTCAGGAGGGAGAGAAGAGTTATTTGTTAATGAAGAACGAATCATGGTTCCATCGCCAAAAGTTGCTACATATGACTTACAACCGGAGATGAGCGCTCCTGGAGTAGCTGATAAAATCGTTGTAGAATTGAATAAGCAGAAATTTGATTTTATTTGCTTGAATTATGCCAATGGCGATATGGTTGGCCACACCGGCATTTATGAGGCTATTTTAAAGGCAGCTTCAACAGTCGATAAATGCTTGCAAAAAACCGTTGAGGCAGCACAGGCTAATGATTATCGAATTATTGTAACAGCTGATCATGGGAATGCCGATCATGCATTGAATGAGGATGGTACTCCAAATACGGCACATTCATTAAATCCGGTGCCATGTATTTTAATTGGTGAAGGTGATGTTAGAATTAATGATGGTGTTTTAGCTGATTTGGCTCCAACAATTTTAAAGATACTTGGCATTGAACAGCCAACAAACATGACCGGTTCAAGTTTAATATAAGAGCATCAGTTGAAATTCCATATTCATACGACTGGCTTAATTCGGCATTTATATCCCAAGCAGTTAATTTGGGAAATGCCTGACTACGACAAAAAGATTTATCTCACATTTGATGATGGCCCAACCCCTGATGTAACCGATGCACTGTTAGATATTTTGAAGAATTATGGAGCAAAAGCAACGTTTTTCTGTTTGGGTAAAAATGTTTTAGAAAATAAGTCTTTATTTGATGAAATCCGGAAGGAAGGGCATCAGATTGGGAACCATACCTGGGATCACCTGAACAGTAAAAAAGTAGGAACCGGTGAATATATTAATTCGATCAGTAAAACAAAGGAGTTAATTAATTCAAAACTTTTCAGACCACCCTATGGCAGGATCACAAAGGAGCAAGCAAATCTAATTTCAAATAATTTCAAAATTGTCATGTGGTCGGTATTAAGTCGTGATTTTGATCTAAATCAAAGCAAGGAGAAATGTTTATCTACGGTGCTAAAACATACCAAAGCCGGATCAATCATTGTATTTCATGATAGTATGAAAGCCTCAATCCAAATGCTTTATACCGTACCAAAGGTGTTGGATTATTATCAGAAAAAAGGATTTGAGTTTTCAGCTATTAATGATGAACTGGTTTAATAGACAGGAAGGACGATTTAAATTAGATACGCATAATATTTCGACTTAATGCTAACGGATTTTTTCACATCTTTGTAAATATATTTAAAAAATCTTGAACACACTTCAAAAAATATACCTGATTATTTTTATGCTTTCGTTGGCATTTATAATAACGAAGTGCGCCAATCCTGTGGCTCCTCAAGGGGGCCCAAAAGATGAAACACCGCCGAGAATACTTGAGATGGATCCGTCAAATTATTCAATCTTGTTTAGCGGTAAGCAATTAACGGTGCATTTCGACGAATATGTTAAACTTAATAATTTAGACAACCAGCTAATGATTTCACCACCATTAGCAAAAAAACCTCATGTCAAAACAAAAGGCAAATCGGTCGTAATTGAAATTGATGAGCAATTAAGAGATAGCACGACCTATACCTTCTTTTTTGGGGATGCGATTGTTGACATTACAGAGTCAAACCCACTCAAGAACTTTGAATATGTTTTTTCTACGGGTACGCTGATGGACTCAATGGCTGTGAAGGGAATAGTGACAGATGCTATGGACATGAAGCCCAAAGATGGAATTGCAGTTTTATTATACATTCCGGATGTGGATAGTATCCCGAACGATTCACTTCCAATGTTAAGCCGTCCGGTATATGTTTCACGAACGAATAAAGAAGGTAAGTTTGAATTAAATAATTTAAGAAATATACCATATAAAATAGTGGCTCTGTTAGATAAAAATAACAATTATCTGTACGATCTGCCCAATGAGGAAATTGCTTTTATAGACACCCTTATCATGCCTGCTTTTTTAGGGCGCAAGGTTTATATACCTGCTACTGACTCAGTGAAAAAGGATACCACCAAACTTGAAAAAGCAATAGCCAATGTTGCTGAAAGTATATTATTAAATAAAGAGGTAATTCGTGAATCTGATTCAACTGCAAATGAGTTATTTTCTCAACAGAATGTCAATCCAAATTATAAACCATTAGAGTTGTTTATGTTTTTAGAGGTCGATTCTACACAACAGATTATTGAATCTTCAGTTTCAAAGGGTTCACTGATAACTTTCCGACTTAAATACCCTTGTAGTGAATTCCAGATCAACCCATTAAATTTCTATCCGATCTCTTCCTGGAATCAATTGGAAACAAATAGGACAAATGATACTATTTTGTGTTGGGTACATCCTGATATGCCGGATTCGCTTCAAGTTGAATTTGTTGCCGATTCAAGAATTCTTGATACTTTGGACTTTGTTTTAAATAAGGTTAACCCGAATGCTAAGGTTGATACGGCTAAGATTGGACGATTGAATTACAGCACTAATATTTCAGCCGGCAAGATAGACCTAAATAAAAATGTGGTTTTAGAAAGTGAATATCCTTTGTTAAATTATGATTTTTCGGGAGTTAGTTGGTTTGAAGACACCTTAGTTGGAACGCCTCCAATCGTTTTTTCGGATTCAGTGAAAAGAATTTTCTCATTTGATCGTGTACTGAATGATAAGGTAAAATATAAACTCATCATTCCTAACTCTGTTATGATGGATGTTAGGGGCAGGATAAACGACAGCATCATCCTTGAGTTCGAAACACGTAAAAAGGAAGACTATGCTACTATTATTGTCAAACCCATACTTAGCGATACCACCAAACAATGGATAGTTCAGCTATTGAATCCTCAAAATGTGATTGTTGAGCAGAAAGTAGTTCAGCCAAATGAACCTCTCACCTTTGCCTATATTTTACCGGCGAAGTATAAATTAAGGGCCATTTTAGATGAAAATAAAAATGGCCGCTGGGATACCGGTAATTATTTGATGCACAGACAAGCCGAAAAAGTCCTGATATTCAATACTGAATTTGACGTGAGGGCAAATTGGTTAACAGAACAAAACTGGGAATTGAAATAATACTAATCTTCGTTACAACGATTAATACATTCAATAATTTCAGTTAAGCTAATATTTTTCAAAGAGTAAAAAATCTTTTTGCCTTCTCTTTTTGAAATTAAAACACCTTTATTTTTTAAGATGTTTAAGTGATGAGATGCAGATGCTTGTTCAATTTTTAACTTTTCGTAAATTTCAGTTACACTTAATTTTGGGCTATCGTTGAGTAAATCTATTATTGCAATTCGCATTGGATGAGCTATTGCACGTAGCTTACTGGCAGCCATTTCTAGTTTGTTGATGTCGATTACTAAGTTTCCCATTGTTTAAGTTTTTGACAAAATTATGAAATAATATACATCAATTCCAAGTAAATATGTATATATATCATAAAATGAAAATTTAGTTTGATTGCAACACTAGCAAAATAATGAGGTGAATTCGAATTTATTGCCATCAAAAAGACCTTTATCGCTTAGCTTAAGTTCAGGTATCACGAGTAGGGCCATGAATGAAAGAGTCATAAACGGAGCTTTGAAACCCGAGCCTAACAGTTTTGCTTCTTGTTCGAGTTGATCATAATCTTTGGCAACATTAAACCCATCATTATTTGACATTATCCCTGCAACAGGAAGTGGTAAAAAGAGCTCTTTATTAGTTTTGATTAAAGAAATGCCACCTTTATTTTTAATCAACAAATTTATGGCTTGGACGATTTCGGAATCCTTTACGCCAACTGCAATAATATTATGACTATCATGAGCCACTGTGGATGCAATTGCACCTCCTTTAAATCCAAAGTTTTTTATGAAACCTACTGCCGGAACACTTTCATTATATCGGTTAATGACAACCATTTTTAAAATATCGCGTGAAGTATCACTTACAACTTTGTTATCAATAAGAAGTGGGCTTAATTCAATTTTATTGGTTATAAGTTGTCCCTCAATAGCTTCTATAACTTTAATATTGCCGGCTTGTGCCATTACCTCAATATCAGAAGTTTTAATCGGATTTGCCTTAAAATGATTTGGGCTACCATCTAACACTTTATTAATATATGATTGTCCATTTTCAGCTACCAGATTTCCATCTATATAGGTTTGCAAAACATTGAAGTCGATCAGGTTGTCAACAACAATGAGGTCTGCCAAATCATTTTTTTGCAATAACCCTACTTCTAAATTGTAATGTTTTACTGGGTTGTAAATACAACTTCTTAATACTAAGATGGGATCGTAACCAAGATTAATAGCGCTCTTAATAAGTAGATTGATGTGTCCTTTTAATAAATCGTTTGGATGTTTATCATCAGAGCAAAACATAATCTGATCAGGATGTTCTGTGATAAGTGGGATGAGCGTATGGAAATTTTTAGCGGCACTTCCCTCCCTTATCAGCACTTTCATTCCAAGTGAGATTTTTTCGAGTCCTTCATCAATTGTAAAGCATTCATGATCGGTCGAAATCCCTGCGCTAATGTATTTTTTGAGATCGGTACCACTTAATCCGGGTGCATGACCATCCACCGGTTTGTTGTATTTTTTAGCGATTGATAGTTTGGAAACAACCTCCTTATCGTCAAAAAGCACACCAGGAAAGTTCATCATTTCAGAAAGGTATTTTATTTCAGGGCGACTTAATAATTCTTCAGTTTCCTGAACACCCAAAACAGCTCCGGCTGATTCAAAACTAGTTGCAGGCACACAGCTTGGAGCGCCAAAGAAGAATTTAAAAGGCACTTTTTTCCCGTTATTAATCATATAATCCACACCTTTAATCCCAAGGACATTTGCAATTTCGTGAGGATCAGAAACCGTGGCAACAGTGCCATGTATAACCGCTATTCTTGCAAATTCTGAAGGAGATAACATTGAACTTTCAATATGGATATGGGCGTCAATTAAACCTGGTAAAATAAATTGGTTTTCCTTAACCGGTTCTTCAGATATGTTTATAATGCGGTTGTTTTCAATTGATATTTTTCCCTGAAAAATTCTTTGCGAAACAACATCCACTATATTCCCTGATATTATTTTCATATTTCTTGCTATTGATTGTAACAAATCTACAAAATAAGTGGATAAGGATGGAATGTGGGGAAATCGATCTAAAGCAAAAAAAGGCATTCTCCCTCAAGAATGCCTTTTTAGTAATTACCTATGATGTAAGAATAAGTTAATATGTCTTACATTACTTGATACCACTATTGATAAAATGTCGCATACCCAAAAAATAAATAATTTAATCAAACAATTCCTCGTGGCTTGCCGCGAGGTTTCCTAATACTCTCCCCTGAAAATCAGGGGAGATGTCAGTCG
>PHDM01000155.1 GCA_002840985.1 Bacteroidetes bacterium HGW-Bacteroidetes-17 | reverse complement strand
TTAAAAAGAACTTCGATATAATTTGAACAAGTACTTAATGAAACATTTATCTAACCGTAAGTTTTACATTATAATAACCTACAGCAGCAGAGGTAGATACTTTCACAACCCATGTTCCGGCAAAATCTTTTTTGTTTTCGTCGGTGTAGGCGTTAATGGTCTGGTTCCAGTTCAAGCTTTCCTCACCATCAATTTCCAACGATTTAAATTCTTTGCCATTTGGTTTATTAATCGTGATTTTGATGCGGCCTTCTCTAGCTTCTGCTGCAATGCGGATTTCCAGTGATTTCTGTTCCTTATCAAATTCCATTTCATACGATCGTTCAATGTTCTTTTTTTCATCAAATTCTTTACGAAAGGATAGCGTAGAGTTTTTCGAATTATCAAGTAATTGAAAATAATTATCGGAAGAAGTAGACCAAGCAGAACCAGAAAGTGCTTTGCCTGCTATTCTCATTGAAGGAGCAATGATACTGTCCAAATCATAAAGTTTTCTCGCTTCAAAGTACTTTTCAAGTTCTTTTTCTCTGAGCTCTTTTGATTTACTGGTTCCGGTTGATTGGCTCATTGCGATGCCTGGGGCTATGAATAAGCTGATAATTAGGATGATTGTTGCCTGTGTTTTCATTTGTATAATTATTAATTATTAAAATATTTTCATGAAGTAAAATTAGTTACTCAATTCATGATAGGATGTTAATGCTTGGTTAACGTTTGGTTAATGTGTTTAAGGATAGGGAAAAAGCATTAATTTTATTCAAAATTCAATAAATGAATTCTAAATGATGATGACTGTAAAATGACTCATTCGCTAATAAATCAGATGTTTAGCATTCAGTTTTTAATAAAGTAATTGTTAATGAAACCACGCATCATTGTTAGTTCTTCCTTGTTTGCATTAATTGTATTCCTTTCGATACAATTTTATACCATCATCAATGTATATGAGGTAAGGTCTCATGATTTTGATACCAGATATAATCAGGTTATAAGAGAGGCTATGGATGAACTTAATGATTATTCGCCTGAACAGGGACTTGACTCAATGTATTGGTACCTTAATAAAATAAGCTTTTATTATAAGGACATCGGACATATTAATGATGCTGAAATAGCTGATTCACTTAGAATTTCATTAAGGAATGATATTGTTAATGTCATGCAGGCTGCTGAACCCTTCAGTAGAATTATTAGGTATAAATTGAATCTGCAAAACATGGATCCAAATTTAGAGGCCGGTTTTATAATTCATGATTTTGGAATTATTGAAGGATTTGAAATATTACCCATCATTAAAAATGATACTTTATTACTAAAAAATAAAAAACCGGTACCACTCAATTTAAATCTTCAAGGTTCATTGCTTGATAATTTTCGAGTAGAGCAAGATTTCTTTGCCATCAACTTTGATGTTTATGTTGATTTTACCAGAAAACGTCAGGTAATATATAGTGAAATGATTGGAGTTCTTGTCCTCATTACGGTTTCAATTTTGATCATCAGTTTGGTGTTTTATTTTACGCTTAGAAATTTAATGAAGCAAAAAAAGATTTCGGATTTGAAGTCAGATTTTATCAATAACATGACGCATGAATTAAAAACACCGCTATCTACAATTTCCCTTGCCAACCAAGGTTTGTCAAACGATGATATTGTAAAGGACCCTCTTAAGATTAAGGAATACTCGAATATTATCAAGCGTCAAAATAAACATCTTACCCAAATAATTGATCAAATACTGGATATCAGTATGTGGGAAAAGCAAAAAATTAATCTTGTTCTTAAACAAATCGATTTTGTCCATTTTTTAAATGAAAAAATTGATGGTTTTAAGATGGTGCATGAGGAAGTACAGATAAAAACATTCATCCCACGGAGTTCATTCTTTATTTACGCGGATGTATTTCAATTGTCAATTGCTTTCAATAATTTGTTGGATAACGCCGTAAAATATAAAAGAGGTGAATTAAATCTTATCATCGATTTAATTGTGAATCCGGATGAAATGATTTTAAAAATTAAGGATAATGGGATGGGGATTCACCCGAATGATCAGAAACATATATTCGAAAAGTTCTACAGGGTTAATACATCATCCGTACACAATACCAAAGGATTGGGTTTGGGTTTGTTTTACGTTAAAAGTATCATTGAAGCACATGGAGGAGAGTTATGGTTGGAAAGTGAATTGAATATAGGTACTACATTTTTTATCAAATTAAAAAAATGACAAATGAGTCGATTATTATTAGTTGAAGATGAACGGGATTTTCGCAATCTACTGACCTCTTTTTTGCAAATGCAGAATTTTGATGTGATAACTGCCGAAGATGGGGAGGATGGCTGGAATAAATATAAAACCAGCAGACCTGATCTTTGCATTCTCGACATCATGCTTCCAAAGAAGGATGGGTTTTCGCTTGCTTCCGACATCAAAAAAGATAATCCGGATATGTGGATCGTTTTCCTGACAGCCCGTAATTTAAAAGAGGACCGACTAAAAGGATTGGCAATTGCAGACGATTATATTTGCAAGCCTTTTGAAATAGAAGAGCTCGTGCAACGCATCCAGAATCTCTTGAACAGGAAAGCCAAAATTGGGCCCAATGATTTGAATGAGTTTATCATCGGTAAATTCATCTTTAATTTCGGTAGCCTAAAACTAAAGGGTCCTGATCAGGTTCATGGCCTGACATTGCGTGAAGCCGAGCTTCTCAAATATTTAATCGAACATCTTAATCAAACCGTAAAACGAGAAAATATCCTTTCTGATCTTTGGGGAAATAATGACTATTTCCTGGGGCGATCGATGGATGTTTTTATCAGTCGGCTTAGAAAATATTTCCAAAGCGATCCGTCAATTAACTTGGAGACCATCAGAAGAGTAGGATATATCCTTAAGGTTGTCGAATAATTTGTGTTTTGATGTCTTTATTTGGATCATTCTTCCTAAATTAGTAGACGCATAATTTAAAAACAGTCCCATGAATAAATTATTTAAATTAATCCTGTTAGCAGGAATTGTAATTATTGGTTTTGATGCCTCGGCTCAAAATCTTGAACAGCTTTCAAAGGATTTAAAATCCTTGCGAAATTTTAACGATAACCTAGATCATCGTCTGGATGTTCTGGAAAAATCAATCGATGATGTACTTTGGTTTCAAAGAGTGGGTGATGTAGCCTATGTTGATAAAGTTTATATGTATGGGCCACCACTGGCTCATGAAGAAAACCTAACTGGTCAGGGGGCAGGCAACCCTACCAAATTTTGGTCGTATATTTTTATTCCCAAAGATATTGATGTAAATAAAAAGTACCCTTTACTTGTTTTCCCGCACGGTGGGGTTCATGCCAATGTAACAACCTATTATACCCATATCATTCGCGAAATGGTATCACAAGGATACATTGTTGTTGCGGCTGATTACAGGGGAAGTACAGGTTATGGCAAAGGTTTTTATGAAAAAATTGATTACGGAGGGCTTGAAGTAGAAGATGTGGATGCGAGCCGTGCCTACATGATTGAGAATTACGATTTCGTTGATAAAGACAGGGTTGGGTTAATTGGTTGGAGTCATGGTGGCTTGATCACCCTTTTCAATCTTTATAATCATCCTGAAAGTTATAAAGTTGGCTACGCGGGAGTTCCGGTTAGCGATCTGATTGCGAGGATGGGATATAAAAATCAGGGTTACCGGGATTTATACTCTGCCGATTTTCACATAGGTAAAACCGCAGATGAGAATGTTGAAGAATATCGTCGAAGATCTCCGGCATGGCATACCTCTAAGTTAAAGACGCCCCTATTGATTCATACCAATACAAACGATGAAGATGTAAATGTTTTAGAAGTGGAACATTTGATTAAGTCGTTAAAAGCAGATGGCAAAAAATTTGAGTATGAGATTTTTAAAGATATGCCCGGTGGTCATTCATTTAATCGTTTGGATACAAAAGCTGCGAAAGAAATCAGGGTGAAAGTTTATAAGTTTCTGGCAGGATATTTAAATCCACCAAACCCAATTAAAACCTTAAAAGAATTACATAAAGCAGGCTATAAATACTAAAAGCCAGCAATTTTTATTAAGGAGGATGTGTTTCGAGAGCTTAAATCTCGATGCATATCCTTCTTTTTTATAGCCGGTATTCGATAACATCTATTTTAAAAGATTGTTATATTTGTTCATACTAAAAGAAAAACGATTGGAATTTATTCAAAAAAGAGGTCATTTATTCTCAATTTTGTTGATCACCATTGTGGGGATAATTATCTATGCAAATAGTTTATATGGCGAATTTCAGTTTGACGACGGGGTGCACATCGTCCAACAGAATAAGTTTAATGATCTTTCCCTGTATTCAGAATTTTCAAGTTGGACCAGGATTAATGATCGACCGTTAGCCTATTTTACCCTTGCGTTAAACAAAACTTTAAATGGAGCAAATGTTGTTGGATACCATCTTTTAAATTTAATGGTTCATCTTCTGACAAGCATTTTGGTCTACCTCTTCACAATTTTATTGCTTTCTCAAAAAGTAGTTCAATCCATTAAAATCAAAGGAAAAGAAAAGCTCATCGCTTTGTTTGTCGCATTGATTTTTCTGTGCCACCCGATTCAAACACAGGCTGTAAGTTATATCATCCAACGAATGACTTCACTGGCCGCTCTGTTTTATATAGCCTCATGTTTTTTTTATTTAAAAGCCAGATTAGCTCAGATAAAAGGGGAGTATAAAATAAAGTTTGTTTCTTTTTATGTTTTAACGATTATTACCGCGATCGCATCAGTTCTTTCCAAACAAATTGCAGTTACTTTACCTCTTTCGTTTTTATTGATCGAGTTCTTTTTTGTCAGAAATAATGAAGGAAAACGGTTAGATAAATTTTTGCTCATCGGTGTTATTGCTGTGTTGATTTCTTTTTTTATTGTCATTCTTGGAGGACTTCTTCCCAAAGAAACAGAAAGTATTAGTCGTTACGAATACATTATTACGCAACTTCGGGTAATTGTAAAATATATTCAGTTACTTGTTTTGCCGATATCACAAAACTTAGATTATGATTTTGTGATTTCTAAATCATTGTGGGGAATAGATGAGTTAATTAGTAGCGTTGTTGTCATCAGTTTGCTGGTTTCTGTTTTTACAATGTACCGCAAATATCCATTAATTTCATTTGGAATTGCCTGGTTTTTTATCACGCTTTTGGTTGAATCGAGTATCATTCCGATTAGGGATGTAATATTCGAACATCGTTTGTATTTGCCCATGTTTGGGTTTTCGATAATTCTGACAGTAGTACTTCTTGAACTTTTAAAAAAAAATAAACAAAGCCAATTCATTATCATGCTGTCTGTAATTGTCACGATATATGGTGGTTTAACAATAGTTCGAAATACAGTATGGAAAACTAAAGTTGCCTTATGGTACGATGTGGTTCAAAAATCACCTGTTAAAGCTCGACCACATCTTAACCTCGGTATTGCATATTTTCATTCATACAAACTAGTTCCTGCCATTGAGCAATTTAATATTGCCAATAAACTTGAACCTAATAATTCTCAAGTTTATTATAATAGAGCAGGGGCTTATTTAATGATAAACCAAACTGAAGATGCGATTAAGGATTTAGATCAATCTATTTTACACAATAATAAATTTGCCGAAGCTTATGACACCAGAGGCAAGGCAAAACTCCTATTTAAAGATTTTGATGCTGCTATTAATGACTGTTCAAAAGCTATTGAATTAAAACCCGAACTTGAATCAGCATGGTTTAATCGGGCAAATGCATATTTATTTAAAGGTGAAATCCAAATTGCACTAAATGATTTAAACAAAGCCATTCATTTAAATCCAAATTTTGCAGCCGCCTTAAATAACCGCGGACAAATAATGTTGAACCTCAGGAAATATAATGAAGCAATTGCAGATTTGAATAAAGCCATCGAAAATGAACCGAGACTAAGCAATGCATACAATAACAGGGCAAAGGCTTTTTATGCAATTAGTCGGTTTGATTTATCCATAAAAGATTTAAATACTTCATTGAATTACAATCCAAGGGATGGGGAAGTATTAAAACTCCGTGGAATTTGTTATCTTGAACAAAATATGGTTGCAGAGGCATATGCTGATTTTTTAAAAGCAGGAGAATATGGAGCTCAGATTGATGATGTTTTATTGGAAAATTGTAAGCAAAGGTTAAGTACTCAGAACTAAAAGTGATGGAAAAAGTCTTGGTAATCATACCGGCATTTAATGAAGCCGCAAGCATTGTGGGGGTTATATCTGCCATTAAGCAGGAATATCCGACCTTTGATTTGTTGGTAGTCAATGACGGTTCTGCTGATGAAACCGGAAAGCTTGCCGAAAAAACCAAATTGGCTTATGTGATTAATCTTCCTTATAACATGGGAATAGGTGCATGTGTGCAAACCGGTTTTAAATTTGCGAAAAAGTACGATTATCAAATAGCGCTGCAATTTGATGGAGATGGTCAGCACATGATTGAGGAGATTATCAAAATAACTAAACCCATTATTTCACGAGAATCAGATTGTGTAATTGGATCAAGGTTTATTCAGAAGACCCAGACTTATCAACCCAAATCATTCAGAATGATTGGTATATACGTATTGAGGCTCTTTAGTTATTTCTTCGTCAGACAGCGGATAGCTGATCAAACATCGGGTTTTAGGGCATACAATCGAAAGGCAATCGAATTTTTAGCGGTACATTATCCGGTTGATTTTCCGGAACCTGAACTGATAATTTTATTGGGTAAAAATGGGTTTAAAATGAAGGAGGTATTTACCCAGATGCGTGAACGGCAAGGCGGCGTGTCATCAATCCCCACCTGGAAAGGGCCCTATTATATCGTTAAAGTTTTATTATCAATGGCCATGGCTGCCTTAAGGTCAAAAAAAATTAAAAAATTAAAATAGAGTGTCATGGATAACAGGATACAAATAATCGCCATCGCAGGAAGTGTTTCACTTTTAATCTTTATCATTATTTT
>PHDM01000154.1 GCA_002840985.1 Bacteroidetes bacterium HGW-Bacteroidetes-17 | reverse complement strand
CGGAGGTTGATTATTTAAAACGCTTTAAACTTTAAGTGCATTCACAATGTTGATGATGGCTGAGGTGATATACTCAATCCCGATTGCTATAACAATAAATCCTATAATTCGTGACAGTGCATTAATTCCTGATGCACCGAGTACCTTGGCAATATATTGCGAACTTCTTAAAATTAAATAAATACTGGCAGCCGAAGCTAACATGGCACCCAAAATAATTAGAATTTCGTTACTTGCATGATACTCTTGATTATAGGTAATTAGTAATGAGATGGTACCCGGACCTGCAAGCATTGGAATTGCAAGAGGGGTTAGTGAAATATCCGAACGTGTTTCTAAATCTTTTCTCACACCAACCTTTCCCATCCCTTTATGTTCGGCGAACTTTCCGGTAAGTAAAGCAAAACCTGATGATGCTATAATTAATCCTCCGGCAATCTTTAATGAATCAAGGCTGATACCAAATAAAAACAATACATATTTACCGGCAAAATAGGAGATCACTAAAATGATCAGTACATTCAATGAGGTTAAGAAAGAGGTATGCGACTTTTCCTTTTTGGTATTTTGCTGTGTTAAACCAATAAAAATAGGTACTGAACCCAAGGGGTTCATGATTGAAAAAAGGGCTCCGAAAGTCAGTAAAAATAAACTCATTTTTTCTTACAAAATTACATCAATTAAAATTTCTAAATGATTAAATTTCAAGTAAGTTTTCTGTAATCCCTTTCATAGGTTTTGCTCCTTACAATTCACTTTACAAATTATAAATCATTATACTTCAATAATTAAAACACTTCTGTTTTTTTTATATATTTAACATAGATATAATTGCGAATAAAAATGAAAAAACTGACCGGCATTTTAATAATTCTATCAGCTCTAACAAGCTGTAACTTGATAACTAATAAAACAAGTCAAATGCAAGAACAAAAAAACCAAACGCAAGATAGTCAACTAGTTAACGATACAACCCCAAAAGTAACCGGAATTGGTGGAATTTTCTTTTTTTCAGATAATCCGCAAAAAATCCGAGAATGGTATGCTAAAAATTTAGGACTTGAAGTCAATGAATGGGGTTCAAGTTTTGAATTCAGAAATGCAAATCGACCTGACGAAATCAATTACCTTCAGTGGAGCCCTTTTAGGAATGGAAGTGAATACTTTGCACCATCGAAAAAGGATTTCATGATAAATTACAGGGTTCAGAATATTGAAGGCCTTGTAAAAAAGTTAAAAGCAAATGGCGTGAACATCCTTGATGAAATTGAAAACTTTGAATACGGGAAATTTGTTCACATCATGGATGCTGAAGGAAATAAGCTAGAACTTTGGGAACCTATTGATAGCGTATTTACAAACATGGACGGAAAAACAACCAAATAGTAATCACGGGTATGAAACCCCAAAGTTCCGAGAATTCGGCAGAAACTAATTCCGCAGTAAAGCTGCGGGGTATTACCCTCCGACTTCGTCGGGATTGTTCGTCTAGCAAATTTCAGTTCGCTTACTCCTGAAATTTGAGTCTCACGAATAAAATAAAGCATATGATAAGGTTTATGGATAAATATTCAGAAAATTGGCTGGCAGATGAATTAGCATTGCTAAAAGAATTAAATCATCCCATGAAAATTCAACAATATCTTGATACTATTGAATACGATTCGAAAACCGACACCCGATCGCCAAGATATGTGATGATTGAAAAAAGCGCACATTGTTTTGAGGGTGCTATGTTTGCAGCAGCTTGCCTTCAAAACATTGGATATAAACCACTAATTCTCGATTTACGTGCGGTGAATGATGACGACCACGTCATTGCTGTTTTTCAGAAAAACAATCTTTGGGGTTCAATTGCCAAATCAAATTTTACCACTTTGCGTTATCGCGAACCTGTTTATAAAAGCTTACGTGAACTGGCAATGTCGTATTTTGATTTTTATTTTAATACTGCGGGTCAGAAAACACTCCGTGAATATTCCATCCCACTAAATCTTTCAAAGTACAACCATATTGATTGGAAGACGACCGATGCAGATATGGAGCATATTGGCGACAAACTTGATCGCTTGAAACATTATCCACTCATCGGTAACGAAGCAGCTTCAGAACTTTCGGAAGTTAGCCCGTATTTGGTTGAAGCAGGTTTAATGGGATCAAATCCCGAAGGTTTGTTTAAACCGGAATGATCAAGAACCACAAATATGAAATGATGGCTTTATCAAAAATTTATTCGCTTGCCTAATTGAAAAGACGCATCATAATATTATCCATACTATTAATCTCAGGATTAGTTCATGTGTACCCGAGCAATCAGATTGAAATAAGTCTCTTGACCTGTTCCAGTGGTACCGAATCCTTTACTGCTTGGGGACATAGTGCCCTCAGGGTGGTTGATAAAAACAAATCACTTGATATCGTTTATAATTTTGGTCTTTTTGATTTCAATACACCCAATTTCCATTTAAAATTTATCAGGGGAAAATTAAAATATTATTTGGGAATTGAGTCGACTATTAATTTTTACAAAAATTACAAAGATGAGAACCGGCAAATTATCGAACAAAAATTGAATCTATCTGATGAGAATACAATTAAAATTATAGAGAGATTAACCTATTTGTATATACCTGAAAACAGATATTACTACTATAATTTTGCAAAGAAAAACTGCACGACCGAATTAAGGGATTTAATTTTCGAAAATATTGATATCGAAATCCAAAATCAAAGAATCAGCAAGACATACAGAAACTTAATCAATGAATCCGTTGCAGATAAACAATGGCTAAAATTAGGCATCAACCTAATTTTAGGAACAGCCGTAGATCGTGAAATAGATCGATTTAAAAGTATGTTTATACCTGATTATCTATCTAACGAAATAAATAAAGTTGAAGCAAACGGCTATAAATTGGTAATGAGTGAAACAATCTATAATAAAGTTGTTCAGAAAACATCTTCAAATTCATTCTTACTTAATCCCGCGATAATCTTTTCAATATTACTCATTTTGACCCTCATATTTAATTCACTGAAAGCCCAATTTGTAATTTCCTCACTTATTGGGCTTACAGGCCTATTGCTTTTATCCATTTGGTTTTTGACCGAACATCAGGAATTAAAAAACAACTTCAATCTTCTCTGGTGTAATCCACTATACCTTTTATCAGCGATTCTTCAATTCAAAGAAAAAAATAAATTACAAATATATTTGGCAATGCTTTTACAAGCTTTTATTTTAGGCATTGTACTGATCTGGATATTCAAGGTTCAAAACTGGGAAATAGCATTTCTCTCTATTGTATCAATTTTGACACTATATAATATTCGAATTATTAAAAAAGGATATAGGAATAGAATAATGTAAAGAAAATGTTAAATACAATTTGATCATTAATAATTATTATACATTTACTTTACAAAATGCTACATTAACTAAAAACTACAAAAATGAGTAAACTAATAAAATTCGGGGAAGACGTTGAAGGTTATAACATTCCCGTTTTAAATGAGCGAGAAATCAGGGCATCGGCCGGAATACTATTTGTATTTATGTTTGTATCCATATTAAACGTTGTTTATACTGGAGATTTCTCTTTACTAAAATATGCTGTAACCATATTTTTAGCCGATATTTTAATAAGGGTTTTAATAAATCCCAGATTTGCACCATCATTAATCATTGGCCGCTTGATGGTGAGAAGACAAACTCCTGAATACGTGGGAGCCCAGCAAAAGAAATTTGCATGGATCATTGGAATTGCTTTGGCTACAATCATGTTTGTACACTTAATTGTACTTAATGCAGCCAGTATTATCACAGGACTAATTTGCCTGATTTGCTTAATATTCCTATTCTTTGAATCGGCTTTCGGAATCTGCCTGGGATGTTTGGTTTATGGTTGGATTTACAAAGAAAAGGCACAGTATTGTCCGGGCGAAGTTTGCGAAGTAAAGGACCGACAGGAGATTCAAAAAACTTCCTGGTCGCAAATCTTAATTGTCTTCGCATTCATCGGGTTTATCGTTTTATCTGTGTCCATGCTTAATGATATTTTTCATATTGCACCCGGAGATTTGTGGGAGATTATAGGTACCAAAGCTCCTCAATAAAATTTTTGAAAGAAGGTCCGTACCTTCGATCATGAATCAAGAAAACCTCATCTTTATCGTTGAGGTTTTCTTTTTGTCTGCATCCGTTCGGCTATTTTGTTTTGCCGCATCTTTTTAATTTGATTATTTTTACATCTTTAACTTTTAACCATTTTCATGCTCGTACTTATTTCTCCGGCTAAATCATTCGATTTTGAATCACCGGTTCAAACATTAAATGCAACTGACCCTGATTTTAAGGAAGAATCTGCCCGACTAATCAAGAAGATGGCTACTTTTTCACCCCAAAAATTAAGTGTCCTCATGAACATCAGTATTGAACTGGCTAGGATGAATGTGGATCGCTATCAGAAGTGGACGTCCAATCCAAAAAAAGAAGATACAAAACAGGCTTTATTGGCATTTAATGGTGAAGTGTATCGGGGATTAAATGCAAAAGAAATGAATGAAGATGATCTTGAGTTTGCGCAAAATCATTTACGAATTTTGTCCGGATTATACGGAGTGCTTCGTCCATTGGATCTTATCCAACCTCATCGCTTGGAAATGGGAACAAAACTCAAATACTACAATTACAACAACCTCTATCAATTTTGGGGCAATAAAATTACCAATCGCATTAATGAAGAATTGGGTGCAACAAATCTGGTTGTAAACTTAGCCTCAACCGAATATTTTAAAGCAGTAAAACAAGTTCAACTTAAAGCAAAATTAATTACTCCAATTTTTAAAGATTTAACCAACGGTAATTACAAGGTGGTGATGACTTATGCAAAGAATGCAAGAGGATCAATGGCTCATTATATCATTAAAAATCGGATTACCGAACCCGATCTACTGAAGCAATTTAAGGGCAATGGATACCATTTTAATGCTTCAAATTCGGATCCATATAATTGGGTATTCATGAGAGGTTAACGTATAGAAATAAAACGAAAAAATAAAAAATAAAAAATATCAAACTATGGTAAAAGCAATAAATTGGAAGGATGTACCCGAAGAACAAGTGAATCCATATATGAAAAGAAAACTGGTTTATGGGGATAGAGTGATGATCGCCAAAATGAAATTCAAAGATGGGTTCGTAGTACCATTGCACAGTCATGAAAATGAACAAATCACTCATGTCACTTTTGGCAGCATGCGATTCTGGTTTGGTGAGGACAAAAAAGAAGTGATTGATCTTCATGAAGGTGATACCATTGTGATTCCTGCTAACTTACCTCATGAAGCCTTAATGATTGGCGATGTTGAAGAAACAGATACATGGGCACCTCCACGACTGGATTGGTTGGATGGGACAGATCTTTACTTAAAAAGATAATATGGATTTAGGCATCAAAAACAAAAAAGCACTCATTATGGCTTCGAGCAAAGGCTTGGGCAAGAGTGTAGCACTGGAACTTGCAAAGGAAGGTGCGGTAGTAATGATTTGTGGAAGAACCGAAGCCGATCTTATCGAAACGGCTAATGAAATTTCACAAATTAATAATGCAAAAGTGCATTATGTAGTCGGGGATGTAGCCTCAGGATCAGATCGTCATAAAATTTTAACCCAAGCCAAATCAAAAATGGGAACGGTTGATATTTTGGTGACCAATTCAGGAGGGCCACCGTTTGGCAACTTCGAACAGCATAATGAACAGGATTGGGAAAATGCCTATCGCTTATTATTAGAAAGTGTTGTTGGGATGATCAAGGGAGTATTGCCCGATATGAAAAAGAATAAATGGGGCCGAATTATTTCGATCACTTCACAGGCTGTAAAACAACCTGTTGAAGGTTTAATATTATCAAATTCAATTAGGGCATCCGTGGTAGGTCTGGTCAAGACGCTTTCGAATGAACTTGGCGCATATAACATCACGGTAAACAATGTGATGCCCGGATATACACAAACCAAACGATTAGAAAATCTGATTGCTAAAAATCCTAATTTGCTGAAAATCGCCGAAGAAATTCCTCTGGGTCGAATTGGGAAACCTGAAGAATTTGCAGCGGCAGTAGTTTTCTTAGCCAGTGAAAGAGCAAGTTATATAACCGGGGTTTCTTTGCCGATCGACGGTGGGTGGATCAAAGGAATTTAGTAATATCATTGCAAAACATTTCATATTTTGATTAAACCTTTACAAGATAAAAACAAGCTTTTAGGCTTTGCATTTGCCTTGCTAGCTACTGCTTTATGGTCGGGTAACTTTATCATTGCCAGGGATTTATCCACGAGCATTCCACCAGTAAGTATTGCTTTTTGGAGATGGACGGTTGCCTTCATTGTAATTATGCCATTTGCTTTAAAATCGCTGATTAAAGATTGGAAAATTATCAAAAATAATCTTCCTTATTTAATGATTACTTCAGTCTTAGGAATCACTGTTTTCAATACGTTGATTTATATTGCCGGACGTACAACGACTGCTACGAATCTTTCATTAATTGCCATTAGTTTTCCAATTTTCATTTTTATTCTATCCAGGATTTTTTATAAGGAATGGATTTCGCTCAATAAGGTGATTGGAATTATCATGGTCGTTTTAGGAGTAATGCTGATTATTACAAAAGGATCGATTTCGGTACTTATAAATTTATCTTTTACCATTGGTGATATATGGATGTTGATAGCTTCCATCATTTTTGCTACATACAGCCTTTTACTAAAGCGAAAGCCAAAAGGATTGAGCATTTGGGCATTTCAAATCGCGACCTTTGCCCTGGGACTCATTTTCCTGTTTCCTTTTTACATCTGGGAGTATTTAACAGTGCCCTCCATTGAATTCGACACAAATTCCATCATTTCAATTTTGTATATTGGCGTTTTCGCTTCCCTGACTGCATTTGTTTTGTGGAATAACGCCATCCTGATAATTGGCCCAACAAAAGCCGGAATGATTTATTATACTTTGCCCCTATTTAGTGGGTTTTTAGCATTCGTAATTTTAAAAGAAAGCATAGGATTGATCCATTTGTTAAGCGCATTGTTGATTATTTCAGGAATACTGATCGCGAATTATGAACACAAAAAAATAAAATGACCTTAATCAAACAATTCCTCGTGGCTTGCCACGAGATTTCCTAATACTCTCCCCTGAAAATCAGGGGAGATGTCAGTCGAATGACTGACAGAGGGGTGAAATAATGAAAATTCGG
>PHDM01000153.1 GCA_002840985.1 Bacteroidetes bacterium HGW-Bacteroidetes-17 | reverse complement strand
TGGTTTTTTATCTGATTATAGAAAACATGAATGTTGAAGGTGTTAGCAGGTTGAGCTTTACGGTAGGCGGGAATATTTTAATGACCCTCTCTATCTCTGCAATATTGAGTTATGTTTTACTGTATATCATTCAAAATATAAAAGGGGATGCAAAATTTTTTCTGTTTCTGGCTGTTTTGATATTACTTTACTCAATCGGCAAAATGTTTCATCTTTCTTCCCTGATCATCATTCTTCTTTTCGGATTACTCCTTCGAAATCATAAAGTTTTACTTTTCAAAAAATTGGAAGATTGGTTGTATGACGATAAAATAGATGAAGTATATAGAGAATTTCGATTGATAACAGTTGAAACTTCATTTCTGGTTCGCACCTTCTTTTTTGTAGTATTCGGGATGACACTGCCTCTCGCTACTCTTATAAGCTGGAGGGTATGGATTATCAGTGTTACTTTTCTAGCGGTTGCTTATATGCTGCGCTTTTTGCTTTTTGCAATCGTTGAAAGAAAAGATATTTTCCCCCAGGTCTTTATTGCACCAAGAGGATTGATATCCATACTTTTATTTTTTGCTATTCCAGAATCTCTTAAAAATGCAGGGATTGAAAGTGGCGTTTTATTTATGGTCATCATTGCAACCAGTATCATCATGGCAATGTCATTGATAACCAATTCAAGAAAAAAAATCATAATTAAGGGAAAAAGCTAATACTTCATCATCAATGAATACATAATAATTTGAATGATTTAAATATTTTGCAGATTTAAATTAAATTTGATCCCTAATGTTGCAAAAACAAGTGAGAATGAGTATTAAGCAAGAATATTTTAATTTAATACTTCAATAGACATAAAGAACAGGAAACCAGATAATAAGTACGGGTATGAAAATAAAATTCAAAATTCTTTCGGGCTTTATCCTTATCATTATGATGCTCGTCATTGCAGGGCTTGTGTCGATTTATGAATTTTCACGATTAAGTAAATCGGTTTCAACATTAATTGATGACAATTACAAAACCATAGAGGCTTCAAAGACAATGATTGAAGCATTGGAAAGTGAAGATAGTGGCATTCTGTTGTTGCTATCCGGTCATTGGAAAGAAGGCCGTGAAATATTGTATTCGGCGGATAGCTTATTTATGACTGCTTTCCACATTGCAAAAAATAACATAACAGAAACGAACGAAGCTAAGTATATCAAACAGATCGATCAATCATATCTAAAATTTAAAGAAAGGTGGGAACCACCTATAGTTGGGACCACTAAGGAAAATAGTATCGATTGGTATTTCACTGACTTACATGACTTTTTTCTGGCTACCAAAAATAATGTACGGGCACTGATGATCTTAAATCAGGACAGCATGTATCAGGAATCGACAAAATTAAAAGAAAAAGCACATAGAGCCATCATGCCCGGGATAATAGCCATTATTGCCTCTCTTGTATTCATGATCATGTTTAACTTTCTCATCAGCAGGTATTATGTAAAACCAATTGTTGATATCATCCGTACTTTAAAAACACACACTAGCCAATCTCAAAGTTTTGATGCCGGAATAGTAACAAATGATGAATTTAAAGAACTTGAAAAAGAAATACAAAACCTGATCTATAGAATTTAAAAAACCATTCAATCATGAGGGTAGAAATTGTCTTGCGGTATGTTGGTTTGGTGTTGATATTCAATGCTGTATTTTTATTTATATCATTTCTATTAGCGCTATACCTTTCCGAAACAACGGACATTCCATTATTATATAGTATGCTAATCGCATTAATATTTGGTCTTTTACCCATAATTTACGTGCAGCAAACAAGTTATATATCCATCTTGGAAGGGATTAGCATCGTTGTGTTTGGCTGGATAACCACTTGTTTGGTGGGTGCTTTGCCTTATATGTTGTGGGGAGGGGAATTTTCGCTCATAAATGCCTGGTTCGAAAGCGTTTCAGGCTTTACAACTACAGGATCTACTATTCTCACCGACATAGAAATGCTTCCAAAAAGTTTAATTTTTTGGAGATCATCAACTCATTGGATAGGTGGAATCGGAATTATCTTATTTACACTCCTGATTCTGCCAAAATCAAGCACTTCAAAGTTAACACTGCTTAACACAGAAATGTCGAAACTGGCGAAGGCAGATTTTAAATACAGGGCCAAAGAAATTCTAAGAATATTATTGTATGTATACCTTGGATTGACATTGCTGGAAACCGTTTTTTTGATGATTGCAGGGATGAGCTTTTTTGATGCAATAAATCATTCGTTCGCAACCATTGCCACAGGTGGTTTTTCGACTAAAAACCTAAGCATTGCTCACTTTAACAGTGTTCCTATCGAAATTATTATCATGGCCTTTATGGTACTTTCCGGGCTTCACTTTGGATTGATATTCAACACTATTTTAGGTAAAAGCAATAATATCTTCAGATCTTCAGTGATAAGGGCATTTTTGATATTCCTTATCGTGGGCATTACCTTGGTTTCATTAAAATTATATTATAACGGCACCTATACCTGGTGGACATCTGTACGATATGCTGCATTTCAGGTCATTTCTGTTGGAACCACCACAGGATTTGCAACCGCTGATTCAGTTGAATGGCCCGGGTTTACTCGATTAATACTCATCTATTTTACCATCCAGTGTGCAATGGCAGGTTCAACTTCCGGTGGAATGAAATTCGATCGGGTTTGGATATTTTTTAAAGCCATTGTTAAACATGTTAAAATAATTCAGCACCCACGAGCGGTAATTCTGTTAAAAGTTGGTGGTAAAGCAATCGATGAAGACATTGTAAAAGACACCATGGTATTTATTATTTTTTACTTATTTATTATTTTTATAACCACTCTACTACTTACCTTGCTCAATGTTGATATGATAACCGCTTTTTCTAGCTCTGTAGCAACAATCGGCAATGTGGGACCCGGATTTGGTGAAGTAGGTTCGATGGGCAATTTTAGCGGGCTCCCTGATTTAGGGAAGTTTATCCTAACTATTAATATGCTTTTGGGCCGACTTGAGATTTTCGGGATTTTCTCATTGTTTTTCATAAAATCATGGAGATAAATAATAGATTAAAGTTATGATTTATGGGTGATGGGTTATCAAGTATCAAGACACAAGATATTAGACGTTAGATATTAGAAATAGTGGGGTATGAGTGATAAGTTCAGCAGAGTTGAATTATTGGTTACATTAAACTTCTTGTCCGACTTAATCATAATCCCAAAAGAAACACGGGACTGTCTAAAAAGCAAACAATATATAAATCTAGACACATCTGGCACCAGCCAGCTTTAGCGAAAACTTAATCTAACACTTATCTTGTTTTTTCAGACAGCCCAACCATGTTTTAAGCAAGTTGTACCTTATGATTTTCCTGGGTTATTCTCGCTAATTGTTCATTAATAATTTTAAACCATTTTTCAATTAGTTGGAGTTCTCCGCTGAGTGTGGCATTATTAACATCCGTATTGTAAAACTCCATGAAAACTTCAGGTTTACTTTTATCGCGGGATATAAAAGCTAATTCCAGCTTATCAATTACATTATGGTTCTCTCCCTTATATTTAATATTTCTATTTGTATTCACTATTCTGCACTTCTGAATTTCAAGTAAATCAATCTTAAGCTTTATTTTATGATTCACTGCATTCTTGATAAAATATAATTGATGTGTTTCCTTATCTAATCCTAAAGCTGAATTGTTCCAAAATTCATGTTCTGATATTTTGCAGTGATTTTTAAGCGCAAAATCAAAAAGTTCTGATGAAAATTGTTTTCCATCTTTTGCTCTTTTTTGATTCAGTAATACGATTGGCAGAACAAATACCAGCAATAATATGATACCCGTTATGATTGTTCCTAATTCCATTTTTTTAATTATTTAAATTTTATAAAATATTAATACAACAAATGATTTCATCATATGATAGTTGTCATCTGTTCAAATAATTTAATCGCTTTGTTTACCAAAGCATCAGAAGAATTAATGTATTATAAAAAATAATGGGATGGATAAATAATATCGGATTGCTCAAAATCAATGACAGCTTCCTTAGTATATGAAATATACTTTGCAAATTCATTTACGTGAAACAATTCGGCAGTTTTTATCTTTGTCGAAAAGGCATTAAAATGTTTTTTTAATGTAGTAACCGGTAGGTTATTAAATCCATTGATCAGATTCTCCGTTTTAGTACAATGACGAAATGAATCCAGAGGGCTTATTGCATAATAACTTTCATTTTCGTAAGGTCGGTTTTTAGCAGAAGAATTGTTGGAACAAATATTTTGGCTACCAAACAAACTTAGACTTAAGCCATACAGAACCAGAAAATTAACCAAAAATGTGACGCTTACATATTTTTTCACACTTCAAATTTACAATCAATTTCCATGATTTTCACTTTTCAATAAAAATATTTCTGTTCCGGAAAAATTATAAATAAATCTGTACAAAATATCGTCTAAATACCTTGAGATTTCAATAGTAAATGAAGAAAATGTTTTTTAATTACTTCAAAGCATTGCTTTTATAAAGCAAAAAATTGTACATTGTATTATTAAACAAGCTAACGTTCATTAAGTATTTTAAATAAACTACATTAAAAAAAACTACATTCAGAACTGCTCAACAACTATAAAAGATGAGATATTTAAGACGCTTCTTTTTTATCCCGATCATATTAATTATTTTTTTGGTACTCATATTCGCGATCTATCAGGAGGTGCGAAATAAGATCATTTCTCAGTTCAATTCTGAACAGTTAATGATTGCCAAAGCAGCATCCAGAGGAATTCTCGATTATATGGATGACTGTAAATCAGAATTGACCTTTTTATCACGATTCGAAGGTATTATTGATTTCGATGAACCAGGCAAAGAATTAATAAAAAAATATTATGAGAATAGTGCCGAACAAATTGAAGCCATAACAAGAATTGACCCAAATGGAATCATATTGGCAACCTATCCTGAGAACAATGAGGTTATCGGGAAAAACATTTCTAATCAGCGGCATATTCGTGAAATGATCGAATCACACGAACCAGTAATCAGTGATGTATTTATGTCCATTCAGGGATACCTGGCAATAGCGATTCATATTCCTGTTTTTAATGAAAATGAATTTAAAGGTAGCCTGGCGGTGCTTATTGCCATGGATAAAATTGGTAAACGCTATCTCGAAAATATTCGAAGTGGAGAATCAGGATATGCATTCTTGTTAAGCGAAAATAATATTGAGATCTATTGTCCGTATCATAAACATATAGGCATTTCAATCATAGACATTTCAATTAATGATCCCAGTGTCTTAAAATTAATTGATGAAATTAAAAAAGAAGATTTTGGGTCATTAAATTGTATTCATGATAAATCAGAAACATTGGATAATGGTGAAAAGCATGTCGTTTATTATAGAATTCCTCTGGGAAATACTTATTGGACCATATTGATCTCTATTCCAAAAGCAGAAGTTTATAAAACAATTGCCGGTTTCCAATACCGCTTAATACTGCTCTTCTCAGTACTCATCATCATTATATTGGTCTATTTTTACTTCTTCACAAAAGCCAGAACAGTTTTAAAAGCGGAAGCAAAAAGAAAAATTGCAGAAAAAGCTTTACTTAAGAGTGAAGAAAAATATCGGCTTATCTCCGGAGTTACATCCGATTATTTGTTTACATCCATCCTAAATGATGAAGGAAATATCCAACTCAATTGGGTCGCCGGTGCATTTGAACACATTACCGGTTATTCACTCGACGAATATATAGCCTTGGGAGGCTGGAGAAAGACTTTGCATCCTGACGACTTGGAGAAGGACGACCTGGATATGGAAAATCTTCATAAAAACCAAAAAGTAATAACCGAGGTTCGTACTTATCATAAAAATGGCACCCTGTTATGGGTTAGGGTATATGCCAACCCTATTTGGAACGACAAAGAAGATAAACTGACAGGTATTTATGGAGCAGTTCAAGACATTACCGAACGAAAAAATGCAGAAGAAAAACTTATTGAAAGTGAAGCATATAACCGAACGCTCTTCGATCAATCACCAATTGGCCTTGCATTGACAAATATGGACGGTAAATTATTAGATGTAAATCATGCCTTTGCTGAAATTATTGGAAGAACTATTGAAGAAACACTTAGGCTTTCTTATTGGGATATTACACCAAAAGAATATGCAGCACAAGAACAGAAACAGTTCGACGAAATAGTTACAACTGGTCGTTACGGCCCATATGTAAAAGAATACATACACAAAAATGGGCATCTGGTGCCTGTCAGATTGCTGGGATTAATCATAGTAAGGAAAGGAATTCCACACATTTGGTCCAGTGTTGAAGACATTACGGAAAGTAAAAAAGCCGAAGAAAAAATAAAAAAACTGAATGAAGATCTGGAAGAAAAAGTAAGTGTACGGACTAAGGACCTCGAAATCAAAATATCTGAAATTGAACGAATGAACAAACTCTTTATTGACCGTGAGCTGCGTATGATTGAATTAAAAGAAACAATTAAAGCACTTAAAGCAAAGGAAAAAAGGAATTTAAACAATTAGCAGATGAAAAATAAGCTAATAGACGTGATTGATTTTGATCGAATCAATATTTTATTGGAAGGATTCAATAAAACAACCGGATTTGTCACTGCTATACTTGATCTTGATGGAAATATTCTTACAAAATCAGGATGGCGAAAAATTTGTACCGAGTTTCATCGTGTCAATCCTAAAACTTCAAAGAAATGCACTTATAGTGATACAGTACTGGCCGGAAAATTAGCCAAAGGCGAAAAATATCATTCCTATAAATGTTTAAATGGACTGGTTGATATAGCTGTTCCAATCATCATCAAAGAAGAACACATCGCAAATCTATTTTCAGGGCAATTTTTTTTCGAAGAACCTGATCATGGATTTTTTATAAAACAAGCTTCCAAATATGGGTTCAATACAACAGAATACCTTAAATTATTAGAGGAAGTGCCCGTAATTGCAGAGAATAAAGTAAAGCCGGCTATCGATTTCTTGTTAAGCATGACTCAACTTATTGCAGAAATGAGTGCTCAAAGGCTTGAACAAGTTGAATTAAACAACGCACTGAAAGAAAGCGAAGAAAGGTTCCGAGCTTATGTTGAACAAGCAGCCGATTCGCTCTTTGTGCATGATTTTAACGGAAAACTCCTTGATGTAAACCAACGTGCCTGTGATAGCCTGGGATACAGCCGTGAAGAATTATTAAAATTGAGTGTGTTCGACGTGGAACAG
>PHDM01000152.1 GCA_002840985.1 Bacteroidetes bacterium HGW-Bacteroidetes-17 | reverse complement strand
TCTTTTAAGTCTGTTTTTTCAGAAAAAGCGTTAATCCTTACTTGTTTTAGCCGGACAGGTTTTGATCCCAAATAAAACATAAAGTGCACAGAATCCAAAAATTGAGGTTACGATCATAATAATTCCGAATACGGCCAGAACAATCGCCCAAGTACCCACAATTATTTTCGCATAAAGTAAATATGCGATGATAATTGCAATTACGATTCTGATAATTTTATCAATTAATCCAACATTTTTTTTCATGATGTTTTTATTTAGTGTAAGCCAAATATAGTTGTTATAACATCAATTTCAAAATATTAGATACCGGAGGTATTTAAATTTCCTACACTGATGGTGATCGTTCTTTGGCTTTTGCTTTTCGCCGATGATGATGCCTTCATGGTAACTTGCAGGTGAAGATTATAAATATTCAAGTTCATTTCTTTTGACTTTATCTGTCCGATTTTAGAAATATCTGAATTGATGATCCCCGAATAACGACTTACCCGCGTATTCATGATTTCATTTTCGCCACTCAAAAATGTTCGGTCGTAATCCTGGAATTCGTAAATATTCGCAATCTCCCTAATGGTCAATACCTGAAGGTTTTCAATTCCGTCGATATTAATTAAAAACCAATTATAGGTATCCTGATCAATTAAACAACGGTTTAATGAATCTTTTTCAAGTATCCGTGAATTATTGATGATGGCGGTTCCGTAAAAATTATGATCAAATGAATGTATAGTATCGGTTGTAATCGCATACCTTAAACTGATGCTTCCGGTTATGTCACGCAATTTTGGATATAAGTGATATGAGTTATACGCCCTCACCAGCATTTCAAAATTTATTGCAAAAAATAAGGCATGAAGCGGATTGTCAAAAATTACGAAGCCTCCATCTCCTGTACTTATAAATGCATTTTCAATACTTTCCTTCGTGTATTTCTGAAATACAAACTGATTGTTTTCAAGGCTCAATTTAATGGCTTTATTGAACAAAATTTTAAATACAGGCGGGATGAGGGTTTGTTCCAGATGATTATACATACCATACCGATAAATATCAATCCCAAATACCGAGCGTTTATTAATCGATTTTGTATCTACATATTTCTCAACCTGTGCCCTTAAATCTTCACTATTCGGAAGAATATTCACTTCCTCATAAACCGAATCAGAATCGAACTCGTTAAGCATTTCAAGTATTTTTTTAAATTCGAGTTCTTTTATTTTTGTAGCCATATTTATCGTTTTTTAGTAATGCAAAGATAGTTGCAGAAAAATAATAATTTGAGCTAAATCTGACAAAAATAAACAACACACTTTATTAACATTTGTTAATAACCATTGTGCATGAATTGTGAATAAGAAGGGGTTAAAAAAGTTGATATCGCCCTTGTTATGATATTATATTTGAATCACCAAGTGAGCGATAAAAGGCCAATCGAAAAACGAAGAGTGGATTGAAAGTACCGCAAGGAACAAATCAGGCACTCACACTTGAAAAAAGACGAACCGCAAGGTAAGTTGGATTTGAAGCAAGTTTTAAGATCTGGGGTGAACGCGATGAAGTTGAACCGAAAGGTGGGCTAAATCGAAAACACCGGGCAAACGGAAAATCCCTTCGGGGTGAAACCAATAAAAGCTAGTCAAAATAACGGTAACTTGGCACAAACAGAGTGCTACGGTACAAAGGGCGTGAACGGGAATTCATTCGGCGAGAATGGGTTCCCGTTGTGTTTTTGTAAGCCTATTATTTTACGAGTATTAAGAAGTAAAATCACGGGTATGAAACCCCTAAAACAAATTCCGCAGTAGAGTTGCGGATACCTGCTCGTCTGGTCAGATGGGTTATACCCTCCGACTTCGTCGGGATTGTTCGACTTGCAAATTTCAGCCTGCCTGCTGCAGTCAGGTTCGATCACTACTGAAATTTGAGTCTCACGAATAAACAAGGCGAACAAATTCCGATTGCGAAGCATATCGGGATTTTCAAGATATTAGATATTAGACGTTAGATTTTAGATATTAGACGAAGAAGAATTTTAACCCGCTGATCCCTCAATTACATTTCGACTGCGGCTCAATGTAGTTTCTCGAGATTCCTGCCTGCCCTCTTACTTCGGTGAGTATAACATCTGGCAGGAGTTCGGCTAGATGATTTTGAATTCAAAATCATAGTCTCACTAATTTACTTAGTAATAATCCGGCTCAATTGCTTATTAATTTCAATACTGATGGTTTTTAAACTCATATGTTTTTGCTGTCGCAACATAAATTCAGTTGGGTCATCAATATCATTGAGTTCCTTCTGATTATCCAAAATCATCTGATCAATTTTTTTTGCTTTAAATGATAAAACACAGGAAGTTATAAGCTTTATCAAATTATCGCTTTCGTGCTTAACAGGAATTCGTTTTCGCAACCAGTTATCACTTAACTCATAAGGCGTTGCCATTAAATCGATGGCCAGTTTTGAAAGCTTTGCATCCGGATTTTGCGTGAAATGTTCGCTCGTTAAAATGGTGCCATTTTCGAGTGCACGATCGAACTCATTAAAAATGAGCTGCAATCCTGCATCATGAAAGTCAATTTCATCCGATTTTAAATCGTGGATCACATATTCGGCAATTTTGATCGGAACCTCGATTTTATGATCATTTTCATCAATATCCTCAAAAATTATTTCCTGATCAGCATAAGTAAGTAATAATCGAATAATCTCGCGTTCGTGAGTAAGCGTATCAGATTGCTCAACCTCAAGTTTTTCCTTCAGATCAGGAACTGCGTATTGCGGGATCTGTTCAGTATATGCTTCTTTATTTTGATCTTTAAATTTTTTACGAAGCAGTTTGTTCAGCTCGTTTACCAATGTTTGCTCAGCAATA
Organism: Bacteroidetes bacterium HGW-Bacteroidetes-17; assembly: GCA_002840985.1. Lineage (GTDB taxonomy): Bacteria > Bacteroidota > Bacteroidia > Bacteroidales. The sequence continues at coordinate 4,425 of PHDM01000152.1, read as the reverse complement.
TCCATGATCGAACTACACTCTTTTACATAAACAGAGCGGTAAATCCCATCAGGGATCAGGGCAATCGTTTGGACAATTTCTTTAATTAAAGCGGCTTTTTTTAAGGGATCCTTATCCGATTCCCTGACCAATAAATTAGTTTTGAATGAGATAAAATCGGCAGCATTTTTTTTAATAAAATCCTTAACCTCGTCCCTCGAATGATTTCTTGCGAATGAATCCGGATCTTCTCCGTCCGGGAAAAGGACAATCTTTACGTTCATACCTGCTTCCAAAATCATGTCGATCCCCCGGAAAGAAGCTTTTAAACCGGCGGCATCTCCATCATATAAAATCGTGATATTGGGAGTAAATCTCTTGATGAGTTTAATCTGATCGATCGTAAGCGAAGTCCCCGATGAAGCAACCACATTTTCGATCCCAGCCTGATGTAAGGAAATTACATCGGTATAGCCTTCAACTAACAAGCAATCATCATTTTTTAAAATGGCATTCTTGGCATAAAAAATCCCATACAAAACCTTGCTCTTATTGTAAATATCCGATTCGGGAGAATTTACATATTTCGCCTTGCTTTTTTCACTGCTTAAAATTCGCCCGCCAAACCCAACTACCCTGCCTGTTAAATTATGAATTGGAAAAATTACCCTCGCTTTAAAGCGGTCAAATATATTTTGATCATTTTCAATGCTTAAACCTGATTTGATCAGTTGTTCTTTTTTATATCCTTCTTTTAAGGCAGTTTTTGAAAAATCATCGAATTTATCCAAACAATAGCCCAATTGAAACTTAAGGATGGTTTCTTCAGTAAAATCCCGTTCCAAAAAGTAAGACAGCCCAATTGCTTTACCTTCCTCTGTATTATTAAGTGTTTCCGAAAAATATTTCTGGGCAAAAGCCGAAACATGAAACAAGCCCTCCATCGAGCTATGCTGTTGAATCATTTCAGGAGTTTGCTCTTCTTCATCGATTTCAACGCTATATTTATGAGCCAGATATTTTAAAGCTTCCGGATAAGTATAGTGCTCATGGTCCATGATGAAATTGACTGCATTTCCACCCTTACCACAACCAAAACATTTATAAATTCCCTTGGCTGGAGAAACGGTAAACGAGGGAGTTTTTTCATTATGAAACGGGCAAAGCCCGATGAGGTTTATTCCCCTGCGTTTCAACGAAACAAAATCACCAACAACCTCATCAATTTTGGCAGTTTCAAAAATCTCTTGTATGGTTTCAGGTTTTATCAATCAATTCAACTTTATGCATTGGCTAAATTAATAAAAATGCAACTTGTTACAAGTTTAAAACACACCTCAAAAAGCTATTTATAGAATGAATCCAACTTCTTGTCGATTTGTTAATATGCAAATTCCGATCTGAGATAAAAACTTTTTATATTAGCAATCCTATATGTGTATCTTTGACTAAACTAACAAATCATAAAATGAAACGAGCATGTTCGTTAAACGCAAACAAGGATGAAATTCTCACATGCGAGTTCCATCCGACCTATTTAATAAAACTTAATCACGGATGATACGATCAATTGTAATCACAGTATTTCTCCTTTTTTCAGCTCATGTTTTGATCCAATCTCAAACAAAATCCCTTGAGTTGAATAAGAAAATTTTCAAAGCAGTCGAAGCACAAGTTCAAAAGACCAATGAACTTTATGTCGATTTACATCAAACTCCCGAACTTTCATTAATGGAGTTTAAAACTGCCGAAAAAATGGCTTATCAGCTTAAACAATTGGGGTTTGAGGTTACCACAAATTTTGGCGGAAATGGAGTTGTCGGGGTTTTTAAAAACGGCGATGGCAAAACCATCATGCTTCGAACTGATATGGATGCCCTGCCCATCAAAGAAAATACAGGTTTGCCCTATGCAAGTTCAATAGTGATGAATAATTCTGAAGGGATTGAATCACCTGTGATGCATGCCTGCGGCCATGATATGCACATGACAACCTGGTTAGGAATTCTTACTACGCTTGTAGAATTAAAAAATGAATGGAAGGGTACCATATTAGCAATTGCACAGCCTGCTGAAGAAATAAGTGGCGGCTCAATTGAAATGATAAATGCAGGTCTGTTTAAGAAATTCCCGAAACCAGATGTGGCACTTTGTTATCATGTAAGTGCTGAAATTCCTGCCGGTGAAATTGGTTATTTTCCCGGGCCCATATTTGCCGGGGTTAACTCGGTCAATTTAACAATATTCGGAGTTGGAGGACATGGTGCCATGCCACATACAACTGTAGATCCGATCGTATTAGCTTCCCGTACTGTATTAGCTTTACAAACAATTGTCAGCAGGGAAATTAATCCATTCAATCCGGCAGTTGTTACCATTGGCTCCATTCATGGGGGCAGCAAGCATAATATCATCCCGGATGAAGTAAATATGCAGCTTACCATCCGGTTTTTTACCGATGAAGTGTATGCTGAAATATGCGAAGCAATCAACCGAATCCCTAAAGGGATTGCTATATCGGCAGGTCTTCCTGAAGATAAATGGCCCAAGGTTGAGATAAAAAAAGAATTTACTCCACCGGTTGCAAATAATCCCGAACTGGTTTTAAGCACCGTTAAATCTATGCAGGAAATTCTTGGTGAAGAAAATGTTTATCAGGTGAATCCTGCCACCGTTGGTGAAGATTTTGGCAAATATGGACGGACAGAAGAAAAAATACCCATTGCTCTTTTCTGGCTGGGAAGCGTCAATCGGCAGAAGTATGACGATTATCTAAACAATGCCAAAGTTCTTCCGGGCCTACATAATTCTGCATATTTACCCGATTTTGAACCAACATTTAAAACCGGTGTTGCTGCCATGAGTAAATCGGTTATCAATCTTTTCAATAAAAAATAAAACTTTTAATCCTATCATGATGAAAAAAACACTCATACTTACATTCATAATGACCTTATCAGTAATTGCTTTTTCGCAAGATCGGATCACGGGTCATGATTTTGCAACGCGTTCCGAAATTATCGCTCAACATGGAATGGCAGCAACAAGTCAACCGCTTGCAACACAAGTTGCCCTCGATATTTTAAAAAAAGGCGGCAATGCCATCGATGCAGCTATCGCTGCAAATGCAGTTTTAGGTTTGGTTGAACCTACCGGAAATGGGATTGGTGGCGATATTTTTGCCATCATTTGGTCGGCTAAAGATCAAAAACTCTTTGGATTGAATGGGAGTGGAAGATCTCCAAAATCGCTTACTTTGGAGTATTTTAAAAAGAATGATTACAAATCAATTCCCCCACATGGAGTTTTACCGGTTTCTGTTCCCGGGGCCGTTGATGGCTGGTTTGAAATGAACAAGAAATTTGGGACCATACCCATGAAAGATCTTTTACAGCCTGCAATAAAATATGCCAGGGACGGATTTCCGGTAACTGAACTTATTGCTTATTATATGGAAGTTGGAACCCGGAGTTTGAAAAAATTTCCAAACGTTGCTGAAGTTTATATGCCGAATGGAGCGGCACCTAAAAAAGGTGAAGTATTTAAAAACCCTGCATTGGCAAATACGCTCGAAAAAATTGCCAATAAAGGCAGGGACGAATTTTATAAAGGAAGCATTGCCGAAACCATCGATAAATTCATGAACGAACAGGGCGGCTTTTTATCTTACGATGATTTGGCTTCGCATCATTCGGAATGGGTCGAACCCCTTTCAATAAATTATCGGGGTTATGATGTCTGGGAACTGCCTCCTAACGGACAAGGAACCGCAGCTCTTCAAATGCTGAATATGCTTGAACAATATGATATTGCTGACATGGGCTTTGGTTCTGCCGAATACATCCATCTCTTCACCGAAATTAAAAAACTTGCTTTTGAAGATCGTGCCAAATATTATGCTGATCCTGATTTTAAGAATATCCCGATTGAAAAATTATTGACTAAAAAATATGCTAAAGAACGGCTCCAACTCTTCAACACTAATATCGCTGCCAAAGCATATGATGCCGGAGAACTTGAAATGGGGAATACGATTTACATGACCGTTGCCGACGAATTTGGCAATATGGTATCCTTGATCCAAAGTAATTATCGCGGAATGGGCTCGGGAATTTGTCCTCCCGGTTTAGGTTTTATTTTGCAAGATCGAGGCGAATTGTTCTCACTGGAAGAAGGTCATGCCAATGTTTATGAACCCGGTAAACGACCTTTTCATACGATCATTCCCGCTTTTATAACCAAGGGTGGAAAACCATGGATTAGTTTTGGATTAATGGGTGGTGCCATGCAACCCCAGGGCCATGCCCAAATCGTTGTAAACCTGATTGATTTTGGGATGAACTTACAGGAAGCCGGCGATGCTCCCCGGATGCAACATGAAGGTTCATCGGAACCAACAGGCGAAAAAATGACCGATGGAGGTATTCTAATGCTCGAAAGCGGAAT
>PHDM01000151.1 GCA_002840985.1 Bacteroidetes bacterium HGW-Bacteroidetes-17 | reverse complement strand
GAGGCATTCCATAATCTTCATTCAACTTCATATCTTTGTTTTCATTATACCATTCTCTAAATCCAATCCATTGCTTTTTAGTATAAAATTGTCCCCATGATGAGGCATATTGCAAGAAAAAAATATCCGAATTATCTGAAATTTGCAAAAAAGGAAATTGTGCTGTCTCATTAAATTGATGTGCATATAAAGAAAATCCCCCAATATTCTCATCTTGTTCATAAAAATTTAGTGCTTGTTCAACAAATGAATAAAATACCGGAGACACATACAAATCATCCTCCAGTATTACTACTCCATCATTTTCAAGTGCAATATCTCCACATCTGATCATATGTTCCCGAAGCCCTAAGTTTTTTTCCCGAATTATAATACGCTTTTTCCCATGTGACCAATTATATTCATTAGCCATTTTAACAACCCCATGATCACCTCCACCATCAATGCTAATTATTAATTCAACTTCAATATCATAACGAGCTTTTGCAAGTGATACTAAAATTCTCTTCAGAGACTCTGCTCTGTTGTATGTAACCACTACTATTGGGATTTTTCTCATTACATTTGATTCTAAATTTTTAATAATATTCCAATGTCTAAAAATTAAAATGCAATTTATTCTTAAATCTTTTAAGTTTATGGCTCAACTCAGGATATCGGTATTGGAATCTTTGACTTATTTTTTGCGGATATTTATATTGGAAAAATACTCTCAGGCCAAATCGCTTAATAATTAATACAAACCATTCAAATTGATTCTTCCAAAAATTTTTGTACCCAAATCCTCCTAAACTATAGTTTACTACAGCCACAGCTTTATGAACAGTGCTTATATGAGTTTTTGATTCAACAATATCAAAATACCAATTTAGTTCGGCTTTATATTTTAATTTAATATTATAGAATGGAGCTATCAATCTCTTCACAAAAATGGCTTGATGACATACGACTCCCGTACCTCTATCAAGCAGAGTTGGCAAATTAAACTCGAGTGCTTTTTGATATCTCAAACCCCCATTCTTAGGATCAATTACATTTATGTCACCATAGATTATATCAGCATTTGTTTGCTCATCAAATAATTTATCGATTACATATATATCACAATATGCATCACCCGAATTAATAAAAGTAACGTAGTCGCCCGTTGCTGCAACTAATCCTTTATTCATAGCATCATATAAGCCTTTATCCGGTTCACTAATCCAAAAATCGATATTACTTGTAAATTTTTTTATAATATCCATGGTTCCATCATTTGATCCACCATCAATAATTATAATTTCCTTGTTAGTATAGGTCTGATTTATGACACTTTTTAAAGTATCCTCCAAAAATGATTCAGAATTATAAACTACTGTAATGAAACTTATTTTTGGTTGTGCAAACATTCAAATGATTTATTATTGATTTTATTAAAGTTTTTTAAGAATGAAAACATAATTATCACCCAAATGAAGGAAGTCAAGAATACGCGTTATAGAATCACTAATTCTGTACTTTTTCCTCAAATCAATTTTGTTCAACGCATCAATTTGACTTTTCGAATATTTTTTTCTTGTCATATATTTCCAAAATAGGCTGGGTTCGCTCATTTTTGGCATAAATAATATATGAACCCATTGCCAATAAAGCCAATCTGACAAGGCTGCATATTTAACTTTAACAACTTTCATCCCAGCTTTCCGGGCAGCATCTCGCATCGATTTTTTTGAAAAGAAATGCAGATGATAGGGAGTGTGCCAATGCAGCCATTTCCTTTTGTAATATCTGGCACCCCACCCATTAACATTTGGACAACTAAGAACTGCGGTCCCTCCAATTTTTAAGTTACGCGATATGCCTGATAATATTTTAATGGGATCGGTTACATGCTCAATAACCTGATCAAGTGTAATGAAGTCGAAAAAATTTTCATCATAATTTGCTGAATCATACAAGCCTACATGAACATTGAACCCGTACTCTTTAGCAACCCGTTCAATATTTTGATCTACTTCGCAACCGTAAACCTCACATCCTCTTGACTTATGATAAGCCAGTGTTTCACCAAACCCACAACCAACATCTAAAATCCTCACATTTTGTGGCACATAAGTATATGCTGAACGATGTTCACCTTTAAACCAAGATTTTAATCCTTTAATTTCTTGCCTGGGTCTAAATTTATTAATATCAAAATTTGAACGAGGGTAATAGTCTGTATAAAGCTTGGTGAGCGTTTCATTATCGAACTTTTCATTTAAATAAATATGCATACATGATTTGCATTTATACAGTTTAAATTTCCCCGGATAACCATAACGGTCATCATAAACTTCTATATAAAATGAATTAGAAACACTAGCACATATAGGGCATTTAAAATTGTTCATTTATATTATTTAAATTCTTACTTGATAGTTTAATTTCTAAGCGATTACATGATAAGACGTATCAAATCATTTATGTTATATTATAATCTTCTTATTTTTTAATCGACCTAAGAAATCTGGAAGGCCACAAAATTAACCTTATAATTTTGTAAGTATAGCTATTATAGAAAACTGTAAGTTCATTTATTTTTTGTTTGATTTCCTGATCTCTTTGTTTTGTCAAATTTTTATATTTTTTAAGTACATCGTCCTTCTCAAATAGTTGTTCAGCATTTTTTTGTATTATTTCCAATTGTTGCTTAATTAATTCATCCTTCTGTTTTTCTAAAATATTATATTGCTTTATCTGCTCTTCCTGAAGGAGTATTTTACTATCACTACGTATTAGATTTTCAGATTGCTTTTTGATTAGGTCATCATTCTGCTTTAATAGGATATTATATTGAATTAATCTTTTATCCTGCTCAATCAATTGAGCATCCCTTTGCTTTAATATTTCAATTTGTTGGCTTACTAAATTATCTTTCTGATGCATTAATTTTTCTAGATGTTCTAATTGATCAGCTTGTTGCTCCAATTGTTTATCTTTTTCCTTAACAATAATTTCAAACTCTTTCAGATTAATATTCAACTGGTTTGCTTTTGCTTTTAACACATTTAACTGATCCTCTTTCTGTTTTATTTCTTGATTCTTCGCCGTCAGTTGAACGTCTGCATACTTTAGCTGTTCATCTTTTTGAATCAATAATTCATCCTTTTGTTTCTGGATTTTAGCAGTTATTGATATGTGTTCATTCCTTTTATTAAGAAGTTCATTAGCTGAGTTCAATTTTGCATTCAGGCTTTTAAGAAGAATATGTCCCTTTTCACCTTTATAATAAAAAATTCCAGTCTTGTAATCATTGATGGTATAATCTTCACCCAACGGATGTAATTGTTTTTCAATAGTGCAAGTGATATCAATCGAATTAACCTTGTTCAAATCGCTTTCATTTTTAACAAAATATGAATTTGCACGAACTTCTCTTGCAAATAAGTAACCGAATTGACTCAAATAATTCTTAATATGCTCTTTATCTTCCAAAGTATTTGTCTCTATTACAATAATTCGCGGTATATATTTATCCAAATCAAACCCTTTTAGCACTTCAATTTCTGCCCCTTCAACATCAATTGAAATAAAATCGATTTCATTTGGATCATTATTCAAATTTTGCAAAACAGAATTCAAAGTAACAGCCTTGACTTTTTCTTTCTTTATTGAAATAGTTCTTTTTAAGGAATCAAAATGTCCGGATACATTTTTTGCAGTTTTATCAATGTGAAGGCTTGAAAATAATCCGGTGTCATCAACCTCCAGTTCAATTTCTTTCAATTCACCTGAAGAAATACATGCAGCATTTATGCAAATAGATTTAGGTCTGTTTTTTTTACATAATTCAAAATATTTTGATACAGGTTCGACGCATATTCCTTTCCATCCTTGTTCTTCAAAAGTATATGAATTGCTAAGATGTATTCCGTCAAAAGCACCAATATCTATAAAAAACCCGTTTTCTTTGTACTCAAAAAAATTCCACAAAATGAAGTCTTCACCGTATTGGCTATAATAGCGATATAGCTTATGCTTGCTTTTCATATTACGCCCCCTTAGGCAAAAAAATTATATCCACTTGATTTAATTCACGATTTTCACTAATTCTTGGATTATAAATATTAAATATACGATAATTGAATTGATCTAAAAAATCGGTTATTTCCGAAAGCAACTTTTGATTTTTATAGGTCTCAACCAAAATAACCTCCATATAGATCATGGATATCAAGTTATTTTTAAGCATTGACCTTGCCCCTTCTAGTATCATATATTCTGAACCTTGAGTATCAAGTTTTAGAATATCAATTTTATTTATGCTTTTCTGATAACAAAAATCATCAATTGTTTTCGTTTCTACATTCGTTAATTTGATTGTGTCAAGAAGTTCTTCACCCCAATAATGATCGGCTTTTAAGGATGATTCAAGCAAGGAATTTGTTGGAGGAAATTTATTGCAGTTAAACTGAGATTTACCGTTTACATTACTAAATGCAAAATTATACATATGAACTTTTCTCAATGAAATTAACCTTTGTTCAAGGATAATAAAAGAGTCATAATATGGTTCAAAAGCATACAACTCTGATTCTGGGAATAGGGAACGATACTTCAAACTTATTTCACCAATACACGCACCAACATCAAATATTGTCAAATTTTCCTCATTCCTAATCAAAAGTTTTTGCTGATTAAAGGCATCTGAACTATATTCTCTATTATGCATAACTTATCCTAATTAAATAAATCTGAATCTGATTAAATGATTTTGTTGATAGTGATTGACTGGTTAAGATTCACAATTCCCCCGATAGGCAAGACCTGCTCATTCTCAATTTTAAAAACAATTGCATCGCTGATATTATATAAAATGCATTGCTTGCCTTTGATATTTCCCGAAATCTGAACATTTGCATAGTAGGTATTTGGGATTAAGGTATTTTTAAACTTCCACTTAATATCATAAACATCGCCTTGGGCCGCTTCGACAGTTTTGAGTATTTTTTGATCTATTCCTCCGGCATTTGCAATTGTCAAACCTTGTTTGTGCATAATAGCCATTGCAAAAGAAACATTTGAAACATCAAGATTAAATTTCACTTTATATGTTAAATAATACGAATCATTCATAGTTAACACATTGACAGGTGCTCCATCAAGCGAAATCATGTTAATATCATAAACGTTAATATCATAATTTTTATATTCAACCGTCGATTTTGGTTTTAAATCCGGTAGATAATTTAAGTTTAGCAATTCACCACTTTTTATATTTTGCTGCTTTGCTATATCCGAGTTTTTATTACTTTGATTTATCTCATGCTTTTTATTTTCAATCTCAGCATATAATTCCTTCTTAAGAAATTCATTCGACTGAACATTAATTATCTCAGTCTTAATAGCAGCCTTGTTTTCACTATTTGAAAAAAGAAACTTTTGGTATAATGCAGTTACTAACTTGGTCGGGCCATTAATAAGATTTTCACCATTATCAAGCATTATAGTTCTGGTGCATAAATGATTTATTGCCTGAACTGAGTGGCTGACAAATAATATTGTTTTGCCAGCCTTAAAAAACTCCTCCATCTTGGCATAAGATTTTCGTCTAAAAAGCTCATCCCCAACAGATAGAACTTCATCTAAGATTAAAATATCCGGGTTAATATTAATGGAGACAGCAAAAGCCAATCTGGCTTTCATCCCACTGGAATATGTTTTTAAAGGCTGATAAATAAAATCCCCAACTTCAGCAAAATCAAGAATTTGATCAATTTTATCCTCCATTTGTTTTCTCGAAAAGCCTAGCAAGGACGAATAAAAATAAATATTCTCTAGTCCGGTGAACTCAGGATTAAAGCCAGAACCTAACTCTAATAATGGAACAATATTTCCCTTTGTAAATACTTTTCCAGATGTGGGTGTTAGTACTCCGGAGATGATTTTTAGAAGTGTAGATTTACCGGATCCATTTCGCCCAATTATACCAATTATTTCACCCTTTTGTATTTCTATATCAATATTCTTTAGAGCAAAGAAATCTTTATGGAAAACTTTCCCGAAAGGATGCAAAGATTCTTTTAATCGATCAACTTTGGTATTATATAAATTATACTTTTTCGAAATATCTGTTAAACGAATAACTATTTCATTCATGATAAAATTTTAAATTAAGTAACATCTGCGAAATGAGGTCTTAATCTTTTAAAAACTAAAATCCCGGTTGATAGGATAATAAATGTCAAACCCCAGAAATATAAAGTCAAAACGGGGTACTCCCAAAATCCAGTTTTAAATAACAGACTGTCTCTGTAACCATTAACTATATAATACAATGGATTGAATTGCAATAAATTCGCAATATTTTCTGGTAATTCTTTAATATTCCAAAATATGGGCGTTAGAAAAAAAAGGATTCTGTTTATTATACTGATAATATTCTTCACATCTGGGAAAAACAGACTTATTGATGATGTTAACCATGCCAAACCAATAATTAAAACAAAAAAACAAAAGATATAATATACAAGTTGAATCCAATATAATGAAGGCTCAATTTTGTTTACCAAGAGTAAGGCCATTGCAATAATCACAATTACTGCATGAAGCATCAGATTTGAAAGTATTTTGACAATAGGTAAGATGGCAATTCTGAAATTTACTTTTCTTAATAAAAAAGAATACTCTTTTATACTATTAACAACAGCCATTAAGGTTGTGCTAAATAATTCATAAGAAATATATCCGGTAATAAGATAGGTAATATAAGGAACACCTAAAGTATTTCTATGCCCGTATCTAAATCCAAAAACAAGGTATAAGATGATTATAAATGCTAAAGGGTCAAATATTGACCATGCCAATCCAAATATATTTTTAATATATTTTGAGGAAAAATCACGTTTTGTCAATTCTAAAATAACATTTCTATTCTCCTTAAGCTGAGATAGAAAATCTACTCCTTCAACAAATAAGCGGCTTAAATTCATTACACCTTATTATAATTATATAGTAAATTGTTACATTTCATTCTGTTCAGAATCCATTTCAGTACTATTCTCTATTTCTGCACGATTAAGTTTCTCTCTCATTTCATTTATCTCCTGCTTCATCAATCCAATGTCCTGTCCAATTGATTTAATCCAGAAAGATTGTTTAGAAATGATGAGGGAAAACTCAATCATAATGATAAATAGGGCCATGATTAAAATCATAAATAAAGCAGCAGGAGGATAGGCTATTCCTAAAATATATGCTATCCATTCAAGTCCATTGCGCCATATAGAAAACAGAACAAACACACTTGTGAAAAACAACCAAAGAATGGAGTATTCTTCCTTTAAACGATGTTGCCTGATTAA
>PHDM01000150.1 GCA_002840985.1 Bacteroidetes bacterium HGW-Bacteroidetes-17 | reverse complement strand
AATTTATAATTATGAGTAGGAAGAAGATCGTAATTATCCATGATTTCAACGAGGTGTGCAGTCCCTTTGGTTCTCATTTCGCATTGCGCATCATCAAGGTCACGTATTTCTTTGTTAAACGTTTTGCCTCTTTCCATGATGGCCTGTAAATCTTTTACATCGTTCAAATTTCCTTTAACTCCGGGAATCTTAGTAACGATGGCCCTTATTTTTTTGTCGCGGAATACTGTTCCGATACCACCACGTCCGGCTTGTTTTAACCGAACGAGTTTACGTTTTGGGTCATAAAAACTAAAGTTTAGCATCCCAATCAATGAATGGTCAGCAGCTGCTCCTGTTGAAACGATACCAATATTTTTTTTGTCTTTTTCGTCATCTGCGAACATTTCAGTCAAGGTTTCAGTTAAAACATGGCTATCAATAGGTTCGTTCGGGGCTTCGAAAATTTCAACTTTATGGTTCACGCCATCAATGTAAATAATTACATCATTTTTTGCTTTTCCCTGAAGTTCGATTGCATCAAAACCTGAGAATTTTAAAAATGGGCCAAAAAACCCGCCCACGTTACTATCCATGATCGATTCTGTTTGGGGAGAAATGGTAACAACGATTGATTTTCCGGAACCTGAGTATTGCGTAATCCCGCCTATTGGTCCTGAAGAAATGACGATTTCGTTTTCAGGGTCGTTCCATTTGGTTTCAGCTTTGGTGGCATCCCATAAAAGTCTCAATCCATAGCCTTTACCGCCAATGAATTTTTCTTTCATTGCTGCAGGAACATTTTTTTCGGTCACATCAGCAGAGCCAACATTTATATGCAACACTTTGTCGGTATATCCTCGGTGTAAAGGGGTCCACTCATACTTCCATTCTTTGAGCATTTTGTGGCTGTTTTTCATTTCTGCAATATTCATATCAATAGAGGTTATGATTTATTGTTAATTTGTTCACAAAATTAATTAATTAAAGTAAGAAGGGACTAAAATGTGATAAAAAACAGATATGCAATTTTATGCATATCGTTGAAATTACGAATAATTAGCTGGCTTTTAATGATTCATCTTCCATATTTAGAATTGTTATAAATTCACTACTCCCATATTAATTATATCTTTGTAATTTAATTCAGGTATTTTTATGGTTCCTTAAGATATAAGGACTTAAAGTGAGCTAAAGTTAGGATTGCCTATCGTATTTGAGAAAAAAGGTGAAATTCAGAATATATTTGGCTCAATCTTATGATGTTAAACTCCAGGCAATTTAGGCACTTTAAACTTTAGGCAATTAAGTGATGACATTTAAAGAAATAAAAACGATACTTAAGAAGAAAAGAGTCGGTATTGCCGGATGTGGTGGTTTAGGGTCGAATTGCGCGGTAGCACTGGCACGCACCGGAATTGGAAAACTTGTGCTGGCCGATTTTGATGTTGTAAGAAGATCAAACCTTAACCGACAGCATTATTTTACAGATCAGTTAGGACAAAAAAAGGTATTTGCACTGGAGGATAATATTTATTTTATCAATCCAAGCGTGAAAATCGAATCTCATCATATTAAACTTGATCCTGAAAGTATTGTTAAGATTTTTAAGAAGTGTGATGTTATTATTGAGGCCTTTGACGAGGCTGAGATGAAACAAATGATCATTGAAACTGTACTTGATAAATTCCCTGATAAACCCATTATTTCTGGTATGGGGATGGCTGGTTTTGGTGATAGTAATTCAATCAGGATGGAGCAGTATGCTAACTTATACATATGTGGCGACATGAAAACTGGAATTTCAGAAGAAACGCCACCATTGGCCCCTCGGGTTGGAATAGTGGCAATGATGCAGGCAAATCAAGCAATTCAGATATTGCTTGCATCTGAAATCGACCTAGGTTTTAAAAAAGCAAGAGAATAAAATTTTAATTATACAAGATGTTAGACGCTAAACATTAGATTGTAAAAAGTCTAAAATCTAAAGTCTTAACAAAAATGAAAATCATACTAAATAACCGCGAGGAAGTTATTGATCGCGATACAATTACCTTAGAAGAACTTATACAATATAAAAGTTACACCTTTAAATTGTTGGTTACAAAAATTAATGATCAGCTTGTTAAAAAAGATGATCGTAAAATCACTCACATTAAAGATGGAGATAAAGTTGTGGTTTTACATATGATCAGTGGGGGATAAGTTAATTTTTTGATGTGCTAATTGGTTGGGATCAGACTGTTAAAAAATCCAACATGTTCTAAAACATGTCACATCGAGCGAAGTCGAGATGTCTGAGTGTCAATAAGACGAGATTTCAACAAGCTCAATCTGACCAGTTACCAAGTCTTTTTAGATGGTGTCATCCCCAATCATGTTTTAGTAGTTAGACTACTTCAGCAACCACAAAAGTACTTCCACCAATAAAAACCATGTCGTTACTGGTAGCATTATTTACCGCCGAATTATAGGCTTCCCTTACCGAACCATAACTTTGCCCTCTTAACCCGGCTTTATGAGCTTGTTCTTCAAGCACCTTTTCATCCAGTGCACGCGGGATGTCGGCCCTGCAAAAATAATAAGTCGCATTGCGTGGTAGTAAGTTTAATAGGTCGGTAATATTTTTGTCGTTCACAAAACCAAGGACAAAATGCAATTGATTGCACTGGATTCCCTTTAATTGATTGACTACAGCTGTCAGCCCATCTTTATTATGCCCGGTATCACAAATGGTAAGTGGGTTTTTTGAAAGGAGTTGCCATCTGCCTTTTAATCCGGTATTTTTTAAAACATCTTCGATGCCTTCTTTTACCATAGTTACACTAAGTCCGTATTTCTCAGCCAACAAATCACAAGCTTGTATTACCGTCACAATATTTTCTGATTGATACGCTCCTAATAAAGGACATTGTAAATGTTCGATATAGAGTTCGGATGCTCTCCAAACATCATATTCACTGAATTCAAGTGTTGAATTGGTCAGTCGTTTTGCATCAAATATATCTTCCGCAAAAAAGATATTCGTTTTTTGCTGCAATGCTTTTTCTGTAAAAATTACCTGAGTTTCCGTTTGCTTTCTTCCAATGATTATTGGGATCCCAACTTTTATAATTTCGGCTTTTTCGCCTGCAATTTTCTCAAGTGTGTCACCCAGGAATTGCATATGATCCATCCCAATATTTGTAATGATGCTTAATTCGGGAGTTATCAGGTTGGTTGAATCCAGTCGTCCACCCATGCCTGTTTCAATGATGGCCATATCCACTTTTTCATTCTCAAAATACTGAAAAGCTAGGCCAACAGTCATTTCAAAAAATGAAGGCTTAATGGTTTCGAATGAGCTTTTATATTTTTCTACAAAATCGATGACCTTTTCTTCAGGTATCATTTGGCCATTAATCTTGATTCTTTCCCTGAAATCGTTTAAATGCGGCGACGTATAAAGTCCGGTTTTATAGCCTGCGGTTTGAAAAATTGAAGCCAGCATATGTGCAACCGAACCTTTACCGTTGGTTCCGGCAATATGAATGGATTTAAAATGATTATGCGGATTGTTCAAGAGCCCTAAAAGGGCAATAGTATTGTCAAGATTCGCTTTGTAAGCAGCTTTCCCCACACGTTGATACATGGGTAACTGACTAAATAAATAATCAAGAGTTTCAGGGTAATTCATTCAGTAAAAGTAATTGTAATGAGATTAATTATCCAGCAATGTTTCCTGAAATAGTTTAAGTATCCGTGTATATTCATCCGTCCAGCTACTCGGAGTTGTAAATCCATGGCGTTCAACAGGAAAGACCGCAAGTTCCCAGTTTTCTTTCCCCAATTCTATTAATCGCTGTGAAAGCCTTACAATATCCTGAAAATGTACATTATCATCAATCATCCCATGAAGCATTAACAAGCGGCCTTGCAAACCTTCTGCAAAATAAATCGGAGAGCTTTGTGCATAAGCCAGACTATCTGTTGCCGGTGTATTTAGAATGCGGGCTGTATATCCATGATTATAATGTGCCCAATCTGTAACTGAACGTAATGCTGCACCGGTTTTGAAAGTTTCAGGTTCATTAAACATAGCCATTAAAGTAATAAACCCACCATAGGAACCGCCGTAAATTCCAATTCGTCCAGGATCAATACCATATTTTTCAACTAAATATTTTGCGCCATCAACCTGATCGGAAAGATCCTTTCCACCCATATGACGGTAGATTGCAGTTCTCCAGTCACGTCCGTAACCTGAACTTGCCCGGTAATCAATATCAATTACTGTAAATCCGTTATCGGCCAGAATATTATGAAACATATATTCTCTGAAATAAGAACTCCACCATTTATGTGCATTTTGAGCGTAGCCTGCACCATGAACAAATATGACTGCGGCCTTATTTTTTACAACTTCTTTTGGTTGATACAAACGTGCATGAACTTCTGCACCATCCTCCACTTTAAAAGTGATGTTTTCAGGAATTCTCCAATTGTAATTTTTGAATGCCTCTGTAGTGGATTGGGTAATTTGTTTGGGCGATTCATCTTTACCGGAAGTTAAAGGATTTTTCAATAAATAGATTTCATCCGGCTTATTAGAGTAAGAATATAATATTGCCAATGATTTTTCATCAGGAGATAAGCTTACCTGATTATTCCCGGTCATTTTCGTTATTTGGATCGCTTTACCTCCTTCGATTGGCATCCGGTAATAATGCCGTTCTCCCGGGTGGACCTCACTTGAAGTGAAGTACCAATATTTTTTGTCATTTGAAATTTGAGGATCGAAAACTTCAAATTTTCCTTTAGTTAAAGCCTTTGCTTTTTTACTTTCAATATCTTTCACATAAAGATGTGCATATCCTGATTCTTCTGAAACATACCAAATCCTTTTATTATCGGGCATCCAACCGGTAAGATTAGCATTGAACCAACCTACTCCGGGTCCGCCGATCCAGGCTTCATCATGCTGATGTTCGAGGTTTTCGATTGAACCATCCTTAATATTCAGTAATGCAATCCATCGGTCCTTAAAATCGTTCGAATTAACTTCAACAAAAGCTTTTTCTCCATTGTCGCTCCAAACAGGTGATGAAATGGAACCAACCCTGTCCTTGTTCTCGTATTTTTTATTTGGATAATCTTTGGTGTACTCAGGTATATAATCCATTCCTTCGAGTGTCGTAAAGCTAACAGGATAAGTTTTTCTTTTAGAAATGTCGTAGATATACATTTTGTAAATGCTTGGTTCATCCCCAACTTTAGAACGGGTATTTTGGTCCTCAGTATAACCCGATTCTGTTACGTATTGAGGAACAATGGTCCTTTTTGATGGTTCCCGCTTTACTAATATATAAGTTGCAAAATTACCATCAGGGCTTAGTTGAGCCGACATGACAGACATCCCGTTTAACTTTATAGGTAAGGGAAGCTTTTCTTTTTCTGAGAAAATTTTTCCCTCTTCTTTTTTCTGTTTATTTTCCTGTAAAATACTAAACAATGCTAATTGATCTTCTTTTAACCATTCATCTTTTGAGCCCAGTGGTTTTTCCCGATCACTATCTTTTGTAAAATCCGTTATCTGTTCAATTTGTCCGCTAGAAATTTCCCAGGTAAATAAATTATCCCCATCCCTGTAAGCGATTTTTGTTTCGTTGGTAGTAAAATGTGGGCTGTTCTCGCGTGCAAGGGTATTTGTGATTTGGTTTTTTTTGAAAGATTTTAAATCCATTAAAAAAAGATCCCCGTTTTTTGCATAGATTTTTTTGCTTTTATCTTTATTGAAAATGGCATAATTTGAAGGGATTTCCCATTCTTGCTCAAAACTTACTTTTGAAATCTTTTCATTTGCAAGGCTGTATGAGTATAATGAATCGCTAAATGCTCCGGTCGGATTCCAGTCAAAATAAATTGTTTTACTATCGTCCGACCATTGGATGTTTGAAGGAAGATAACCTACAAACTTTGAGCCTTGCATGATCTCTTTAATAGTCAACTGAGATGTATTGTCTTTTTGCGCATAAGATTTTAAATGATAAAAAGAAAAAAGAAAGCACAAAGTGCAAATAAGAATAAAGTGTTTTTTCATGATGAATTAAATTAAACAGAAATAAATTTGTTATCCGAAGCAATATTATAAAAAATCATTGTTTAATAAAACAAGACTTACAAGTTTTGTATTAAAGGTTTAGTCTGGCCGCTGTACGTTTTTCCCTCCAATCTTTTTCAGATATCGGGGGGATTTTTAAATTGTCTGCATCTTTTTGAACCAAACTTAAAGCACCGCTGGAGCAGGTTGTCACACAAAGGCCACAACCAAAACAAAAAGTTGTGTTTACCTTACTTATTCCATCTTCCATTGAAAGTGCATTAAACTGGCAGCGATCGATACAAACTTCACAACCATTGCATAAATCGGGATCAACCACCGCGTAAAAATCGGAACGGGCAATGGCGCTTAAGCTACCGTGTTCGGTAATCCCCCGAAGAACTCCGCATGCGCAGGTGCAACAATTGCAGATATAGGTAACATCGTGCTGGGCATTATTTGTAGAATGCACCAATCCCGCTTTATCTGCTTCATCAAGTATTTGGAGGGCTTCCTCTTTTGTGAGTGAACGGATATCATCTGTTCGGTCAAAGGCTCCGACTTTTGATGAGAAAACAAGGCAATTCTCAATTGGATGATCACAGCCTTGACCAATTAATTTTTTTTGAACACGGCAAATACAATTTAAAACTCCCCACGAATTTGCCTCATTCAGGTAGGTAGAAGCTTTTTCATAAGGCATCACATCGATGTTCACGGGGATTGTTTTCTCAACAGGAATTACCCGATGAACCGAGGGGTCGACCATCATCACATGATGAAATGCTTCATGGTAATATTCCTCGAAAAATTGAGCAAATTCTTTGTCGATTTTAGCATTTTGACGTTCGTAAAACCCGACAACAAAAGGCATCAGGAAAAAAACCAGTCCTTTACCTTCTTCACGGCGAAGTTCTATCAAACCCTTCTTGACCATGGTTATTAAGCCGGACTTAACCAATGCTTCATCTGAGGAAGTTTTTATAGCAATTTCACTAATACTTTGAGGAATCAGGCTTAATGAAGTTGCCAATCTGGCTTCTTCTTCAGTAAAAAGTTTAGCCAATATTTTTAATTCAATACCACTTTTAGTTTTTGGGTAACCGTTTGGTATTTGATCGAGTAAGTCTGCAAGTTCCTGGTAGCTATTTTTCATGAAGGCAAATTAATATTTTTTTAGATAAATTCAAGAATTGCCTTCAGACAAAATTTAATTGATGCGAATAAAGTTATAGGTAATCGTTCCTCTTTGTAAATCAGGGGCGGATGGATCTTCGGAGAATTTTGCTTGTAATGCAGCTTCCCTGGCCAGGCGACGAAGATTGATGTCGGAGATATTGGTGCCTTTTGCTCCATCATCGGCCCTGACAACCAACCCTT
>PHDM01000149.1 GCA_002840985.1 Bacteroidetes bacterium HGW-Bacteroidetes-17 | reverse complement strand
CTATTTTTTGAATTTATTAGACTTCTTGAAGCTAAGCAACCTTACTTTTTCTTGGCGGAGAATGTATCTGGAATGCTATTATTGAGGCATAAAGAAGCTTTAGATAATATAAAAAATCATTTTAGAAATGCGGGTATTGGCTATGATTTACATTTCAAAATGTTAAATGCAAAAGATTTCAATGTTCCTCAAGATAGGAAAAGAGTCTTTTTCATTGGTTTTCGAAGTGATTTAAAAATAAACTTTAAATTCCCAAAAGGATTTAAAGAAATAATCCCATTAAGTAAAGCTATTGGAGATTTAACAGACAATGTCTTAAGTGCAAAAAATGGTAAAAATGCAAATAATGGAAATTGTAGCGTCCCAAACCATGAATATATGGACGGAGGTTTTTCAAGCATTTTTATGTCTCGAAATAGAGTTCGAAGTTGGGACGAAGTTTCATTTACCATTCAGGCAGGAGCTAGACATGCTCCATTGCACCCACAGGCGCCTAAAATGAAATTTATAGAACAAAATAAAAGAGAATTTGTACATGGAAAAGAAAATTTATATAGAAGATTGAGTGTTCGTGAGTGCGCAAGAATACAGACTTTCCCTGATAATTTTATTTTCCACTATGATAATATTTCTGCTGGTTACAAAATGATTGGCAACGCTGTTCCTGTTAGATTGGCATATTACATTGCAAAAGAAGTTAAGCAGAGTTTATCTGAAAAACTAATAAACAATAAAGAGTTAGAAAAAACTGAATCAGAGAAACAATTAGTTCATCATGGCGATACAAACTAAAACTGGAAAAGCATTTGAATATGCACTTTTAAAAGAATTTTATGACAGATTAAAAAAACCAAATACCAAGGTAGTAATAATTGATAATGAACCATATAAAACTGCAAAATCTTGTTTTGAAAGTTTTTCCGAAGATGAGCAAGGATTATATTCATTAGTGTCAAGTGCTTCAATAAATTTCCTTGTTGATATTGAACCCCGTTTATCAAATAGTATCAGCCCTAAGGACACATTACAACTTGAGATTGTTTCAGATAGCGAGGGACAATCAGGTGATGTTAGAGATGTTTTAGCAATTCGGGTGCTTCAAAAATGGGAAATTGGAATTTCTGCTAAGAATAATCATAGAGCAGTAAAACATTCCAGATTATCCCAAAAAATTGATTTCGGAGAAAAATGGGTTGGAATACCTTGTTCTAAATCTTACTTTAACGAAATCAGACCAATCTTTGATTTCCTAACTAATCTAAAAGTTAAGGATAGAAATACTCAGTGGACATCAATTCCTAATATGCACAACAAAATATATGTCCCTTTATTAAATGCCTTTAAAAATGAGTTGCTCCGTCTCGACAAGGCAAATTCTTCGCAGATTCCGCAAAGATTAGTTGAATATTTAATTGGGAATAAGGACTTTTATAAAGTAATAAAGGGTGATAATAAAGTAGAAATTCAAGCGTATAATTTACACGGCACACTTAATCAGCCATTTGGGAAGATTAATCCAAAAGCAAGAATTCAAAAACTTAAATTGCCAACCAGACTAATCGAAATAGTTTATGAAGAAAATTCTAAAACAACCTTAATTGTATCATTAAATGAAGGCTGGCAAATCTCCTTTAGGATTCACAATGCAAGTTCAAGAGTTGAGCCATCATTGAAATTTGACATTAACTTGATTAGTGCACCACATACGTTATTTAACAATCATATTTTTATAGGTGAAAAGTAAACATGGATTTGAAACGACCCAAGAACGCTCTGATTTAATGAGAAAAATCAAAGCAAAAAACACAACACCTGAAATTATACTAAGAAAAATTTTATGGAAAGAAGGAATTCGATACAGAATTGAAAACAAAAAAATAACTGGAAATCCTGACATTGCAATAAAAAAACACAAAATAGCAATCTTTGTAGATGGTGAATTCTGGCACGGGTTCAATTGGTACGAAAAGAAAACTAAAATTAAAAGCAACAGAGAATATTGGATACGAAAGATTGAACGAAATATCGAAAGAGATAAAAAATACAATCAATTATTAATAGATAAAAAATGGATTGTACTGCGATTTTGGGAACAAGAAATTAAGAAGGATTTAAATAAATGTATTGAGATTGTGAAAGATACCATCGCTTCTCAGTCAAGCTCATTGGCTGGTCGCTCTAAAAGCCAGGAGACTACCAAAACCAGCCAAAGAGCTTGCCTACTCAAACGCACGGCAGACAGAAACGAAGTAGCAAATTGAAAGAAAAAATGACCAAAGACAAAGAACACCAGCCCCTAACACGCGGTATAAACATTGGGGTTTAGGTGGTTATTCGAACGTTCTGCCCCGCATTAAGTTCGGTGTAACAGGACAGGATAGTATCCCGCAATCCCCAACGATTTCATCCCGCCAACGTTACCGTTCATTAAAATATTTCATAGAAACTGTAGGTTTTAACTCAATTTTTTTTCTAAATTTAAGGATTGAAACTCCCCAGTTTGATCGTGAATAATTATACACGATTACTTTTAATAAAACTATCTCTCTTACCTAATTGATAAGACGAGAAGATTTAATAAATTAATAATAAAAAACCATGTATCGATCTATTAACACCACGTTTATAAAAATAATAATTTTAGTCCTTTTTGCTTTCACTCTAGCATCAGGTTGCAGTAAAGAAAAAAAAGATGAAACATCAAAAAGAGTAATGTATGGATTTGATAATATTGTTAGCGACAAATTAATAGACATCCTAACTGAAGGGCTTGATAATTGTTCTTGTACGCCTACTATAATTAAGGCCAAATACGAAAATCAAATTGTTTATTATGTTATTTATACAGATGCTTATTGTCATGTAATAATAGCCCCAACTTTGTATGATTCGCAAGGAAATATTGTTGCAAAAATGAATGATGTATATGAATATTCCGAAAAAGTAAGCGAAACAGAAATTATTTATAGATGTGGGCATTAAAAAGATTATGGATAAATTTTACTCGCATTGCTAAACTAACTGCTTCTACCCTTCTGGGCTGGGTTGTCGTAGTTTGAAAATTTGAAATATTTTGAAACTGTAAACTGTTGTGGTGGAAACTGATGTAATCGCCAATCTTTTTGCAGGATTATTTATAAACATAGATTAACGAAACGGTAACAAAAGCTATAGTTCATGGCGCTAAGACAGGTATAAAAACTTTAGGGTTTTCGTATTGTTTCCTGTCCCTCGAGGGATAGGAAAGCGTGCCGCAAAATGCGCCACACAACCATAGTTAAACCGTTATGCACAAATTAAAAAATTCAACTTACTATGGACATTAAGTCATTCGAAACAAACCATTTTCTCATTCTTGCAGCATTCATAATTGGAATTGGATACTATTTTTTAATTGTTAGATTTTGGTTGAGAGCTTTATTGTCAGGAGTAAAAATTAGTCAAGCTGAAATCCTGTTTATGAGAATGAGAAATTCCTCAGTTAAGACACTTGTAACTGGTATGATCAAATCGCACAAAGCAGGGATCTTACTAAACTTAATTGAGTTAGAGGCATTCCATTTGGTTGGAGGTGATGTTCTGAAAGTTGTTGATGGACTAATTTATGCTAAGGCAAAAAAAATCGATATGGACTTCCAAGAAGCAAGCTTAATTGACCTTCAAAAAATAGACTTGATGAAGTATTTAATAAATAAGAAATAGAAATACCCAAGACAAATTTGTAGGATGACAAGAATTTACCGAAAACTATGGGATTCATTAAACTTTAGAAAAACACAATTAATACTAATTGGGTTCATACTTATTGCTCTAATACTATTGAATATTTATTCAAGTATTATGGAATATGTGAAAATATCTGTTGGCCTTTTATTTTTTAAAACACTGCAATCGATCCTTATTGGATTCCTTGTCACCATGTTGATAGCATTCATAATTTCGAGACAAAGAAAAGACCAGAATAGTTTTGATAACGATAGGAACAGAATATTCAACACACAGAACTTCATCAAAATATTCATCATATATAATATTATCATAATTCCAATTACATTAGTTTTAATACTTTATGGAATCATTTAGAAATATTAAAGAAATAATCTGTGCATAACACCGGCTATAAAACATGGCGAGTTCTTACTCGGCTGAAACGTGGGATCTTCCTGCAAGCTTTCCTATCCCTGCTATTTTGATTTGTATTAGTATATTCAATAAATTTATTGGTATTAACAATATAAATCCAAGCATACGAGCATTATAGTTGTGTGCCATTGTGACATGTACTAAATTATCAACCAAATGAATAGAAATACCAGGCTAATAATTTTTATTTTCTGCATTTTAAAATTGGCACTTCATTTAATTGCGGACAGTCATTCAGGTTTTCAGGGTGATGAATTATTACATATTGAGACAGACAAACATTTGGCTTTTGGATATATGGAGTTTCCGCCACTAATTGGGCTTTTGGCTTTTATCCAAAATCTATTTGGTAGTAACGCTGTGTTTATTCATCATCTATTTTCTCACATTGCAGCCTTGCTTATAATTATTTATGTTGCTAAAACCACTGTTGAATTAGGTGGAAAAAATAAAGCTGTTTTTTTAGTTTTGTTAGCTATCCTTATTGCACCGGGTTTTGGACGTTCTCAACAACTTTTTCAACCTGTAGTTTTTAGTCAATTATTTTGGGTTTTGGCATTTTATCAATTAACACGTTTTGTGAAATATCTTGATGAAAAATCGTTATGGTTTCTCACCCTGTTTTGCACTTTAAGTTTCTTAACCAAGTACGATAGTATCTTTTTCCTTTTTGGACTTTCTTCACTATTGTTTTTCAAAAAAACAAGAACAGCGTTAATAGCGCATAAATTTTGGCTCAACATAATTGTGTTTATATTTTGTATTTTGCCAAATATTATTTGGCAATTCTCAAATGGTTTTCCTTTACTCCAAATGACCGAAAGACTTTATGAAATGCAATTGGAGAAAATAAGCCGACTTGATATTTTGGCAAATCTAGTGATGGCTATTAATCCCGCAACATCATTATTATTAGTAATTCCTGCTATAATTTACATAATCAGAGTAAAAGATAACAGTGTAATTCGAATAGTATCAGTTGCAATAGGTTTATCCTTTTTATTACTCTTATACAAAAATGGCAAAGCCTATTATTTCTTTCCTATTATATTGACAATACTTCCTTTTGGAGCCCTGTTTTGGGAGCGAATTGTATTAGTAAAAAGAAAATGGATCATGTATCCTATTACTGTTTTACTAATTTTAGGTGCCGTCCTAATTCCTTTCGGAATGCCAGTTTATAGTTTTAATCGATATCTTGAAAAAGTATATCCGCATGAAAAGAAGGACATCGAAGGTGGTAAATACGGAGTGAAATACGATGAGTATTACACCCAAGAAAAATGGGAAACAACGATGCAAGCCGTACAATATGTCTATAATAGTTTGCCCAATAACGAAAAAGAAAATTGTTTAATTTGGGGGAAACATTATGGACAAGCAGGAGCCGTAAATTTGTTTGGAGAAGCATACAATCTTCCCGAAGCATTTTCCTATCACGGAAGTTTTTTCAGTTGGACACCTGAAGGAAAAATGCCTGAGACCGTTATAGGATTGAGTTATCAGGTTGGAGATTTTTTTAAATCTTATTTTGAAGAAGTAACTTTGGTAAAATCAATATATAACCCGTTTGCCGATAATGAAGAGGAACTTTATCAGAGAATTTATATTTGCAGAAAGCCCAAACAAGATTTCGAGAAAATGAAGAGATTATTTAAGAATAGAATATTTGAATAAAAACGGCACACAACACACAATATAAAACAGTTGGGGTTCAGTGGTTTGTGAGCATTTGGTTTTCATATAAACTTTTCCAGCGGTGGATACAGACGTGCTCCGAAAACCCAACCGTTTCATATTGTCAACCGTTATCGCCAAGTGCAGAAAGACAGTGAGACATTGATATAAGTATAAAATATATGAATAGAGACAAAATAGTAGTTAAGAACGCGCATACAAATAATCTTAATAACATAGATATTGAGATTCCAAAACACAAATTAGTAGTATTTACAGGTGTTTCTGGTTCAGGAAAATCATCATTACTATTTGACACGATCTATACTGAAGCACAAAGGCAATTAGTAGAGACTTTTTCCACTTTCGCACGTACCCGGATGCCAAAATTGTCCCGTCCTGATGTGGATGATATTCTCAATTTGTCAACCGCAATTGTTATTGACCAAAAACGAATGGGAAACAACCTGCGAAGCACAGTGGGTACGGCAACAGAAATAAACACCTATCTGCGATTACTATTTTCACGCATTGGCAATCCATTTATTGGTCCTTCCTTTTATTTTTCTTTTAATCATCCGGAGGGAATGTGTCCTCATTGTAACGGATTAGGAAAACAAATTAAAATTGATATTAATTTGTTTTTGGACAAAGAAAAAACGATCAGGGAAGGAGCAATAACACATCCACATTATAAAGTTGGAGGATTTCTTTGGAAAGAGTTATTAATCATAGACGTTGTGGATGTAGACAAACCGTTGCGTGATTTTACAGAGGAAGAGTTGCACCTGTTTTTATACTCCGAACCTTTTGCAGTGAAAGGCGCAAAAGAAAGATTAACCTATAACCGGAATTTTGAAGGAATCGCCCGTAAACTTGAAAAAGCAGTGAGCACAAGAGCTGACGATGAAACAGCCGATGAAGATAAAAACGCTTACACGAAACATTTTAACTATCAGTTATGTGAGCAATGTGGCGGTACCAGATTAAATGACAGGGCAAGAAGCATCAAAATAAACGGACTGACTATTGCCGATGTATGCAGTTTAGAACTGGTTGACGTATATGCATTCTTACATGACATAAATGATGAAATATCAAAGCCAATTTTACGAAAAGCACAATTTTTACTTGAACAACTCATTGAGATTGGGGTGGGCTATTTGTCACTTGAACGGGCAATAAGCACGCTCTCCGGTGGTGAATCACAACGGGTTAAAATGTCAAAGCAAATGGATTGCAATTTAGTTGATATGTTATATGTACTTGACGAACCTACTATTGGATTGCACCCTCGTGATACCGAGAACCTGTTGAATATTTTGTTTCGGTTAAAGGAAAAAGGGAATTCAGTTTTTGTGGTAGAACACGACCCGGAAATTATCAGGGCAGCAGAGTGGATTATTGATATGGGTCCAAAAGCCGGAAAATTTGGCGGAAATGTAGTATTTAGCGGAGAACCAGAAGGGCTAAAAAATACTGTAAGCATTACAGGTGAGTATCTTCTGAAGAAAGGTAAGCCAATATTCAAAAGAAAACCTGCAACTTCTTTTTTTGAAATCAAAAACGCCATAGCTAACAACCTTAAAAATGTATCAGTAAAGATCCCGAAAGGAGTTTTATCATGTATTACCGGTGTTGCAGGTAGTGGAAAAAGCAGCCTGATTCACGAATGCTTTGTAAAATATCATCCCGAAGCAATTGTGATTGACCAGTCACCAATCGGGAAATCATCAAGAGCAAATGCAGCAACCTTTATAGGTGTTTTTGATTTAATTCGAAAAGAATTTGCTTCTGCAAATCATTCCGAGGCTTCATTATTCAGTTTCAATTCTAAAGGAGCCTGCCCAAAATGTAATGGTCAAGGGGTTTTGACTTTTGAACTTCATTTTTTGGATTCAGTTAAAACCATTTGTGATGAATGTGAAGGGAAACGTTACCATT
>PHDM01000148.1 GCA_002840985.1 Bacteroidetes bacterium HGW-Bacteroidetes-17 | reverse complement strand
CGACATTACCGAACAAGAAAAATTTGTTGCTCTTTACAATGGCTTGCTTGCAAATCAAAAAACTTATCAAAACAGTTTGGAAGATTTGCAGACGATATGCAATTGCTCAATGGATAATTTGAAAAACATTGAAAGCAAAAAACCGTTGGGAGAAATAGTTGAATTAGTTGACGAGAGAAATAATGATTGGACAATTTCCAATTTATTAGGTGTGAACATTTACAAACATTTTATGCCATCTGTTGCAAATACTTCTGGCATTGATTTATCAAAATACAAAGTCGTTAGAAACGGAATCTTTGCAACAAACATTATGCATGTTAACAGAGATGAAATTTTGCCAGTTGCATTGTATTCAATAGATGAACCTTCAATTGTGTCTCCCGCATACATGACTTTCAAAGTAAAAGATGATTGTGATATGCTGTCAGAATTTTTAATGATGTGGTTTCAAAGACCTGAATTTGATAGAAGGGCTTGGACTTATTGTGATTCAAGTGTAAGAGGTGGCTTGGAGTGGAGTCGCTTTTGTGATATTCAAATTCCTGTTCCCGATAAAATAATTCAGGAAGCAATCGTAACCATTTACCACACTTTAGAAACAAGAAAAAGAATTAATGAGCAATTGAAAAATACAATCAAACCACTTTGTCCCGTGCTGATGAAAGGTGTAGTGGAAAATTTTAAACTGAAACAGTAGAAAATTAAATGAACGCCATTGAGAAAATAAATATCGTCAATTACAAATGCTTCAAGGGTGGATTCACTTTAACCCTTAATGAAGGTATTAACATTATTGTAGGAAACAATGAAGCAGGTAAGTCAACAATTATTGAAGCGATACACCTTGCTTTATCAGGTTTACTCAATGGAAGATATTTAAAGAATGAATTGTCTCAATACATTTTCAATAAAGAAATTGAAACTATGTATTTGGAAAGTTTGAAGAATGGACACCCATTGCCACCACCAGTTATTTTGATTGAAATATTTTTTTCAGGAGATAATTTACCCGAGTTAGAAGGAGACGGAAACACTTCAAAGCGAAAAGCGTCAGGCATTAGATTCAAGATTGAATTTGATTCACAGTTTCAGACAGATTATGAAGAACTAATTCAAACAGAAGTAACAACCATTCCAATTGAGTTTTATAAAATAACATGGACTTCATTTGCAAGAGAATCAGTTACAGTAAAAAGTATTCCTGTAAAATCAGTCTTGATTGATTCAACTTCAACACGGTTTCAGAATGGTTCTGATGTTTACATTTCTAAAATCATCAAAGATGATTTAGTAGAAAAAGAAATCGTTGACCTTTCGCAAGCATACAGAAAATTGAAAGAAGCATTTATGGCTGACAAATCGGTTGAAGCCATAAACAAAAAGATAACAGGCAAAGCAGACATTTCAACCAAAACGGTAAGCATATCAGTTGACCTTTCTGCAAAAAATTCTTGGGAAACTTCTTTAATGACTTACCTTGAAGGAATCCCATTTCATCAAATAGGAAAAGGCGAACAATGTTTAATTAAAACTAATCTTGCACTTGCACACAAGAAGGCAAAAGAATCAAATTTGATTCTGATTGAAGAACCCGAAAATCATTTATCCCATTCCAAGTTGAATCAGTTTATCAAAAGCATTACTGCTAAATGCGAAGGCAAACAGATAATAATTACGACTCACAGCAGTTTCGTTGCGAACAAACTCAATTTGAAAAACCTAATCTTACTTAGTAGCACAAAAGAAAAAACGGCACTGGCAGCAATAAGCAAAGAGACATACGAGTTTTTTGAGAAGTTACCTGGTTATGAAACATTGAGAATGCTTTTATGCAAGAAGGCAATACTTGTCGAGGGACCTTCGGATGAATTGATTGTGCAAAGGGCTTTCATGGATAAGCATGAGAAAGCATTACCAATTGAAAAAGAGATTGATGTTATTTCTGTTGGCTTGACATTCAAAAGATTTTTGGAAGTAGCTGCTATTTTAAAAACACAAGTTGCAGTTGTTACGGACAACGATGGAGATTATGACACAAAAATTACTGGGAAGTATGTGGACTATGATGATTCCGATACGATTGAAATTTTTGCAGACAAAAGAAACGAACTAAGAACATTAGAACCTCAATTGGTTGATGCAAACAAAGACGACTTGGAGTTGCTTTGTGAAATTCTTGAAATAGATGAAGCCGATTACAACTCCCAAGAATTGATTTCCGCATACATGATTGCAAACAAAACAGAATGTGCTCTGAATATTTTCAGTTCAGAGAAATCAATCAAATATCCTGAATATATAAACGATGTTATTGAATGGTGCGATGAAGAATAACAAACTAATCATAGCAGCAGCAGGTTCAGGAAAAACCACCTTTCTCATAAATGAAGCCATGAAGTTTAGAGATGAAAGAGTTTTGATTACGACATACACCGAAGCTAACGAAGAAGAAATAAAAAAGAAGTTCATCAAGAAATATAAAAGCGTTCCAAGTTTTGTGAAAGTTCAAACTTGGTTTTCTTTTTTAATTCAGCATGGAGTCAAGCCCTATCAGGGTACATTCAATGAAATGCTTTTTAAAAAAGAAGTAAAAGGAATGCTATTGAATGATGGTAAGTATGGGATAAAATTTACCGTTAAGAAGTTTGGAAAGGAAATCAATATTCCATTTAGAGAAGACGGTGAATTTGAGCAGCACTACTTCACCAGTTCAGGAAAAATTTATTCAGACCGTCTTCCAAAGTTTGTTGTGAAGTCCAATGATGCTTCAAATGGAGAAGTAGTTAAACGCATCAGCAGAATTTATCAGCACATTTTTATTGATGAGATTCAGGATTTGGCGGGTTATGATTTGGAAATTCTCAAACTTCTTTTCCAAACACCATCAAACATTTTGTTGGTTGGCGACCCTCGGCAAGTAACTTATTTAACGCATCACGAAAATAAATTTGGAAAGTATCAGGACGGGAGAATAAAAGAATTCATTGTTGACGAATGCAAGAAAAATATCACTTATGAAATTGATGAAACTTCTTTAGGCATTTCACACAGGAACAATAAAGCCATTTGCGATTATTCTTCCAAGTTGCATGAGCCAGAACAATTCAGTTCAATTGAACCTTGCACTTGCAAGGATTGCAGAAACTACATTGAGGAAGCAGAAGGAATCTATCTTGTAAGAGAAGCTGACTTAGAAAATTATCTTGAAAGGTTTAATCCAATCCAGTTGCGTTGGAACAACTTGCAAGAGGTGAATCCGAATTATAGCGTTTACAATTTCGGTGAATCAAAAGGCAAAACATTTCATAGAGTAATTATTTATCCGACAGACAAAATGGAAAAGTGGATTTACAACAACAATACTGATTTGCCTTTTTCAACAAGAGCAAAATTTTATGTTGCAATAACAAGAGCAAAATACAGTGTGGCAATTATTTCAAACTTTGCAGATAGAATTGAGTTGGATGGAGTTCA
Source organism: Bacteroidetes bacterium HGW-Bacteroidetes-17 (assembly GCA_002840985.1). Classification (GTDB taxonomy): domain Bacteria; phylum Bacteroidota; class Bacteroidia; order Bacteroidales. The sequence goes on along the minus strand of PHDM01000148.1, from coordinate 4,319 downwards.
ACTATATTATTCCAATTAAATTAAAATGAAATTCACCTAAACACAATTTGAAAAAGCGTAATTAAGATTTTAAAATGTAAAAATATGGCAGATCTACACGTAAGTAAGAAAACAATTGGCAAGCTTTTAAGCGATATTCAGGGAAATAAGTTTATTATTCCTGATTTTCAACGCCCATATAAATGGGAAAAAGAAAAATGTGAAACTCTTTGGAATGACATAACAAGTTTTTTTGATAATGATCCCCCAGACTCAGATTATTTTTTAGGAACTATTGTTTTTGCCGGAGAAGAAAAAAAAGACCCTATTGTAATTGATGGTCAACAACGGATTACTTCATTATTCTTATTGTTGAGAGCATTTTATAAAAAGCTGGAGTTAATGCCCGAAGACGATGATGTTTTGGGGCTTAAAATGCAGGTGGGTCCTTGTATCTGGGATGTTCATTCAATCTCAAAAAGAGTAAATGATTTTACCAAAATTCATATACTTTCTGAAGTTGCTACCGAAGAAGATAACGATGTATTCCATAATATTTTAAAAACAGGGGAATACAATGATAAAGCACAAGATAATTATTCAATCAATTATGGGTACTTTAAAAAATCCTGTGATGATTATGCGATGAATAAACCTACTAAATGGTACGACCTCTGTGTTACTATTCTAAACCGCTGTATTATCCTTCCAATAAATTGCAATACAGAAGATGCTGCATTAACAATCTTTTCTACATTGAATGACCGTGGGTTGCCTTTAGCGGATTCTGATATTTTTAAAGCGCGGATTTATAAGAATTACACAAAACCAGAAGAAAGGAAGGAGTTTACCGAATTATGGAAAGAACTCACCGATATTTGTAAAAAAGGCAATTTTTCTATTGACGATATTTTCAGATATTATTCTCATGTATTACGTGCAAAAGTAAAAGATAAAAGTAAAGAGATTGGATTAAGAAGATTTTATCAAGGAGGGAAAGACAATTATTCCAAACTAAAACAAAATGGGGTTATGGACAATATAATGTCTTTAGCTTATTTCTGGTTTTATGTAAATTCAAATACCGACCCTGAAATAGAAGACGGATATATCATTTCAACCGAAACCCGAAAATACTTGCATTGTTTTAACCACTATCCAAATGAATTTTGGAAATACCCAACAAGTATATTCTTTATAAAAAACAAAGATATTAGCTCTTTTGATGATGACTTAAGGGAATTTCTCATAAAATTGATGGCGTTCTTATTTGCCAAGTTTATTGATACTCCTTCTATAAATGCCATTAAAGACGATATTTATAATGCTTGTATTACGGTTGAGGAAAACAATGCATTCGATCGCCAGTTTAAAATGGATTCGGATAAATTCAGTGAAAAAATTGATGCACAATCAAGTGCACGATTAATGCGTCCTTTACTTTTATTAGATGCATACTTGAATGAAAATCAGAATGAACTTATCAAAAACACATTTGATATTGAGCATATTTTTCCAAAAAAATGGCAAACGACTAATTATAATGGATGGGATGAAAAAGATGCTCAAGCATATTTAGACCGCTTTGGGAATAAGATAGTTTTTGAGAAAAAACTTAATATTCAGGCAGGAAATGGCTATTTTGAGAAGAAAAAGGAAAAATATAAAGAATCTGAAATAGCAGTTGTTCTGGAATTAGCCACATATCCTAAAAGCGATTGGGTAAAAGACGATATTGAAAAACGTGAAAAAGAATTTAAAAACCGTATTGTTAAATTTTTAAATGAAAACCTAAATTTGGTTAAAGATTAAAAAAGAAATTCACAGAAGAAAAATTAAAAAAGGCATTTATTGAGCTATTGGGTTAGGAACAAATGTCAAGTTTTCTGCTCAATAAACTTGACATTATAAAATTATAACTATCTTTGCATTATGACATTGGCAGCACAAATACGAACCCGAATAAAAAAACTACCCGAAAGTAAATCCTTTGGGTATTCCGATTTGGGTATTGCCAAAGAAGAATATCAAAGCGCAGCCAAAGTTCTGGAACGCTTACAATCTAAAGGCGTAATCAAAAAAATATCGAAAGGTGTTTTTTACAAACCCGAACAAACCGTATTTGGAGAACTCAAACCCGATTATAGCGAACAGCTTCGCCCCTATTTATTTGAAAATGGCAAACGCATTGCTTACGAAACAGGATTTTCGCTGTATAATCGAATGGGTTTAACAACCCAAATGGCATTTCGCATCAAAATAGCCAGCCGCAGTAAGCGTATATCTATAAACCGTGGCGCATTAAAAGCCGATGCTGTAAAAAGCTATGCTGAAGTTACAGAAACCAATTATGAATTATTGGGATTTTTAGATGCCATTAAAGATATCAAGCGAATTCCCGATTGCACGGTTAGCAAAGCTGTAAAAATAATAAGCAGCAAAATCAAAAATTTGAATGAAAAACAAATTGCAGAACTAATAAAGTATGCAATTCTTTATCCACCAAGAGTACGGGCCTTGGTTGGGGCAATTTTAGAAAACCAAAGAATCAAAGCAAATACAGATAAGCTCAAAGAAAGCCTGAACCCACTCACCAAAATTAAGTTGGGATTAAAAGAAACTGATTTGAACACAATTAAAAACTGGAACATAGAATGATACTGCATCAAAATCAAGACTTATTCAGGGATGCAGTTCGCATTACAGCCCAGCAAATGAACATTCCGCCAATCTATGTTGAAAAAGATTATTGGGTTACCTATGCATTGTACACCATTTTTAACAGCGAAATAGGAAAAGATACCGTATTTAAAGGAGGTACGGCATTGTCAAAATGTTATGAATTGATTGAACGTTTTTCGGAAGATATCGACCTCGTAGTATTGAGGCGTGAAGGAGAAACCGACAGTAGGTTAAAAACAAAAATTAAAGAAGTTAGCAAATTAATTGAACCGGTATTGCCTGAAGTAGAAATACCCGAAATAACCAATAAAAAGGGTATGAACCGGAAAACTGCCCATTCCTACAATAAAACTTTTACCGGGAATTTTGGTCAGGTACGTGATGTTATTGTTTTGGAATCGAGCTGGCTGGGTTATTACGAACCTTGCACTCAAAAAAGCATAATTTCTTATGTAGGGAATATGATGCTTACTAACGGGCAGAAAGAAATTGCAGAGGCAAACGGATTAATGCCATTTGATTTAATGGTGTTAGAACCGATAAGGACAATTTGCGAGAAGATTATGAGCCTTGTCCGTTTTTCTTATGGTGAAAATCCTATTGAAGATTTAAAGAAAAAAATCAGACATACTTACGACCTTCATCAACTTTTACGACAAAAAGAACTTCTCGATTTTTTTAATTCTCCGGAATTTGATAAAATGCTATTGAAAGTTGCAAATGACGATGTGGTAAGCTTCAGAAATAACAATCAATGGTTGGTTCATCACCCCAAAGATGCCTTAATATTTACTAAACTAGAAAATATTTGGAAAGAATTAGAACCAGTTTATAATGGTGATTTTAAAGATCTGGTCTATGGTGAGTTGCCAATTTCTGTAAGTGTACTGGCAACATTGAAAATGATAAAAGAAAGGTTAAATAAAGTGGAATGGTCTATTAAGTTGGAAACAAAAACATGAAGTTCACCGAAGAAAAATTAGAAAATGCATTTATTGAGTTGTTGGGAAATGAAAACTTTCCACACTACTTTGGCAATACTATTCTAAGGGCAGTGGATGAAGTATTGATTGAGGAAGATTTACTCAACTATTTGCTTGCTAAATATGAGGGCAAACATCTCACTGAAACTGAAGCAAAATCTATTATTCTTCAATTAAAAACTTTACCAGCTAGTGATCTTTACGAAAGTAACAAATTAATTATGCGTTGGCTTTCGGATGGTTTTATTTTAAAACGTGAAGACCGTAAGCAAAAAGACATTCATATAGAATTAATCGACTACTATGGTTTAGAGGCACAATTAGCCAGTCCCGATTTAGACACTATTGCAGCCGATCCTAAAGTAAAATACCCCAAAGATTACAACATCTACAAGTTTGTAAATCAGCTCGAAATTGTGGGTTCCGAAAAACGCATACCCGATGGCATTATATACATTAATGGTTTACCTTTAGTGGTGTTCGAGTTTAAATCGGCTATTCGCGAAGAAGCCACCATACATGATGCTTTTAAACAATTAACCATCCGTTATCGCAGGGACATTCCCGAACTGTTTAAATACAATGCTTTTTGCATAATCAGTGATGGCGTAAACAACAAAGCAGGTTCGTTTTTTGCCCCTTACGAATTTTTCTATGCTTGGCGCAGAGTGGCGG
>PHDM01000147.1 GCA_002840985.1 Bacteroidetes bacterium HGW-Bacteroidetes-17 | reverse complement strand
CCCGGTCCATGACATGATTCGCAAGAAACACCTTCGGTTGCTGTTAATGTTGCAATTAAATCGCTATTAACAGTGTGGTAAGTGCTGTGACATTTCAAACATTTTGGGTCTTTGCTAGGATCGGCAATACCATTTGCTTTACCATAAGCAATAGATTTTTCGCTTTTTAAGCTTTCTAAGGCATTGGCGTGTTTTTTACTAGCCCAAATATCGTATTGTTTACCTGTAGTTGCCTTATTGTGACACATTTTGCATTTTGCAGCTCCAATATATTCATAGTCTTGAGCTATTGATACATTTCCCAAAACAAATACAAAACACATCAACCCTATTAAATTTTTAATAACCATAATACAATCCTTTCTTTAAATTAATACTACATTTAAAATAACTTGACAAAAAGTCCTAACCCAGTCAAATTTCAATACTTCAAAATTACTACTATTACGCTAATTACTTTATTTTAGTAAATGAAATATACCGTATTTTAGAATAAATTAGCCACTTAAATAATTGATTAAAAGTATTGGATATTCTGTTTTATATTAAACAATGAATTGTTTAATATCAATTGTTGCACACATGAATTACTATTTCATACATAGTGAATAAGTAGGTTCCCTTCCCCATTTCATATTCTTATTATTGATACTTTCAATAATAGATTTAGCAAAAGCTAAGCAGCTTAAAAGGTTCGCAATTCATAAGCTTATTTGCTTATAATTAACACTTTAAGTAGTTATTTATTTTTAATTCGTGTTACTATGGTTACAATATTTCAACTCCCTTTTAGAAAAAAAAGCATCTTAATTCAACTTCTTCTACTTATTTTAATTGTTGTTAATTCAGTAAATGCACAAACTAATGAAGACTGCATGATGTGTCATGAAGATCCTGAATTGGTTAAAGAAGTGGGTGGAAAATCGCAATCCCTATTTGTAAATTTAAAAACCTTAGGCAATTCGCCACACAAGGAGTTAGACTGTACATTTTGTCATGAAGATGCCGCTGTGGAAGAATTTCCGCATGCTGAAAACTTAAGTAAAGTGAATTGTGGAAATTGCCACGATGAAGCCGATAAAATGTTTATGGAAGGAATACATGGAATGGCATTTAAGGCCAAAGCCAAATATGCTCCCGATTGCAAAGAGTGTCATGGCACACACGACATATTAGAAAATTCAAATCCAAAATCGCGTACCTATAAAATGAATATTCCAATCCTATGTGGTAATTGCCATAAGGAAGGCTCTCCCGTTGCAAGGATGTATAATATTACCGAACATAATATTGTTGAAAATTACAGTCAGGGTATTCATGGAAGGGGTCTTTACGAAAGCGGCTTGTTTGTAACGGCTACTTGTAATGATTGCCACGGAAACCATGAAATCCTTCCTTCAAAGGATAAACGTTCTATGGTTTCTCCATCAGGAGTAGCAAATACTTGTATGAAATGCCATGTCAGGATTGAACAAACGCATAAAAAAGTTATTAAAACCGAATTATGGGAAAAACAACCGGGTGCCGTTCCTTCATGTTCATCGTGTCATCCTCCTCATAAGGTAGAATATCAAAAGGATCAAGCCAGTGTATCAAATCAAACTTGTTTGGCTTGCCATGATAATGGTGTTAGAAACGGGCGACCATTAATTAAAATGAATAGCGACACTATTCAATTTGATAATCAGCATTTGGCCAATTCGGTACACTTGAAAATTCAATGTGTGGAATGCCATACTTCCATTTCTCCCAAATTGAAAAGACCTTGCGAAACAGTTGAAAGGGTTGACTGTTCTAATTGCCATATTGAAACTTCAAATGAATATTACGATAGTGGACACGGGAAAGCTTTTCTGGATAAAAATGTAAATGCACCTGCTTGTACCGATTGTCATGGAACCCATCAAACAAAATCAAAGTTTGATGAAACCTCACGTACATATAGGGGAGCGATTCCTCAACTTTGTGGTTCATGCCATGCCACTGATGGAAGAGCTAATAAAATGGCGGGTTTAAAGGAGGTGAGTGCTTATGCCGATTATTCGCAAAGCACCCATGGTCAGGGACTAACCAGCAAGGGTCTATTGGTGAGTGCTATTTGTACCGATTGTCATACTGCACATCACGAATTAAAGGAATCAGATACTTTATCCTCGGTAAATCCCATCAATGTAGCACGTACATGTGCTCAATGTCATAAGAGTATTTATGATGAATATGCTTCAAGTGATCATTCAATTGCTCAAAATAAAGGTGACTTAGTCTATCCTACTTGCTCAACTTGTCACTCGGCTCACGAAATCAGTGACATTAAGGGTAATAAATTTATGAATGAAGTTACTTTTCAGTGTGGTAGTTGTCATGAAAAATTATCTGAAACCTATAAGGAAACCTATCACGGAAAAGCTTATCAGTTAGGAGACATGGGAGCAGCACGTTGTTCGGATTGTCATGGTGCCCATCATATTTTATCAGTTGATAATCCTAATTCCGCAGTTGGATACAAAAACATAGTTCAAACATGTAAGCAATGTCATAGCAACGCTACTTTGGAGTTTACGGGTTATTTGACCCATGCTACCCACAATGATAACAAAGTGTTGTTTTATACATTCTGGGGAATGACTTCATTATTGGTTTTTGTTTTTGGTTTCTTTGGAATTCACACCCTCATCTGGTTACCTCGTTCATTGAAACAACGAAAATTACATAAAAAAGAAAAAATTGTTGGCCCTCAGAAATATTATCGTCGATTTAACAAAAAGCAGCGAATAACACACATTTTTGTAATTATCAGTTTTATTTTACTAGCGATTACAGGGATGACTTTAAAATTTGCCCATATGAATTGGGCATCTACATTAGCTAATTTTTTGGGTGGGGTTCATTCTGCAGGCCGTATACACCGTTTTGGTGCAATTATAACCTTCGGATATTTTATCTTCCATCTATTTAATTTAGTTCAATTGAAAAAAAGAGATGGATTTAAATTCATGGATTTTGTATTTGGAAAAAATTCACTAATGTTTAATAAACAAGATTTGAAAGATCTTAGTGCGTCAATAAAGTGGTTTTTAGGCAAAGGTCCACGACCGGAATATGGCAGATGGACTTATTGGGAAAAATTTGATTATATGGCCGTTTTCTGGGGGGTTGCAGTAATTGGATTTTCGGGATTGATTTTATGGTTCCCTGAGTTTTTCACACTGTTTTTACCTGGCTGGGCAATAAATGTTGCTCAAATTATTCATAGTGATGAAGCATTACTGGCAACCGGATTTATTTTCACCATTCACTTTTTTAATACACATTTACGTCCTGAATCTTTTCCTATGGATACGGTCATTTTTACCGGACATGTCCCTTTAGAAGAGTATAAAAAAGACAGGCCTCGTGAATATCAGGAATTAGTTGATTCAGGCAATTTAGATAAAGTAGTGGTAGAAAAGGAAATTACACCTGTTCGGTTAAAAACCATCAAATTTTTTGGATACTTATTTTTAGGATCCGGAATTGCAATTGTAATTTTAATTATTTACTCAATGATTACAGGGGTGTATTAATAATAATTAATGGTCTTATATTTGTACTAGTATTAATAAAAAATGAAACTAAATAACAGTCTAACTATAAAAACGATGATTATGAGAATTCTAATGTTAATTTCTTTAGTTGTGTTTCTAGGAAGCAGCAACTTGATGGCTCAAGATTTTGAGTATGTAGGGGCAAATAAATGTAAAATGTGCCATAATAAACCGGCAACCGGAGCCCAGTATGCTAAATGGCAAGAATCAAAACATGCTAAAGCAATGGAATCATTAAGTGCTACAGAAGCTAATGATCCAAAGTGTATTAAATGCCATTCTACGGTTGGTCATGTGGATAAGGATTTAGTAGCTACTTTAAAAATTACTGAAGGTGTATCTTGCGAATCTTGTCACGGACCAGGTAGCAAATATTTTCCAAATGCGATTATGAAAGATAAAGCAAAAGCTTTGGCAAATGGTATGATTGAGCCAAAAGAAGCAGTATGCCTTAAATGCCATAATTCAGAAAGCCCACATTTTAAAGGCTTTAATTATAAAGAGTATATTGCTAAAATTGCCCATCCAACTACAGCTAATTAATTTATAATAAGTTGGTTCATAAAAAAAACTCCTTTAATTTAAAGGAGTTTTTTTTATGTATGTTTGAATGCGATTCTTTACCTGGCAATTAAGTCTGTCATTGTTAGTTTAAAATAAAGCTGAATGACATTCGGCACAATTTGTAACCTTCCACTCCTCACCAATATCAACCGGATGTTTAAATTCAAGTGCTTCAAAAGTTAATGATCGTTCTAAATTAGCAGGAGATCCTTGGGCATTGATGATGTGACATAGATTACAATCTTTAGAAATTGTTCTTTGTTGCTTGGTTTGATGGTTATCATCATGACACCTGAAGCACCCGTTGCTTTCAATATGACCAATATGGTTTGGATATTTATCCCATCTGACCTTCATGAAGGGGAAGATATTTTTTTGAAATCCATCCTGCAATGCAGCTATTGCATCATCGATTAAACCTTTATTCTCTGCTAAAAATTCAGGATAAGAATTTTCATAAAACTCGTTAATTCCAGCTGCGATAGAGTTTAAGGCACTATCCTTGGTTGGATATTCAGTGGAGAGTAATCCCATGGCAGTAACTTTTAGCTCAGGAATAGATGGCGACATTAAACCGGCTGTCATTGCATTATCAACAAACTTTGATGGGGATAAATAATTATGCGAGGGTCTGTTATGACAATCCATACAATCCATCGTTCTTGTCTGCGAAGAATTAATTACTTCCTCACTTAATGGATTTTCGGTGTCTTCGTAAATATAAGTTTCGCCGGTTTTTTTATTCGTGTACTTAATCCATGGAATTTCTTCTCGGTTGGATGAGCTTGAAATATACTCAATGGTAATATCCGGATTTATATGCCAGTGGATGCCTTCTTGTAAGCCAAGGGCACTATAACTTGGGCCTGTTTTAACTTGTAAACTGATATCCCATTCTGAATTTTGTTCATCAGCAATATAATGTTTTTCTAAACGATTTTGTTGAGCATAAAATTTTTCGGGCCAATGACAGCGTTCGCAAGTTTCACGGGCTGGTCGTAAATTTTCAACCGGTGTAGGAATTGGAGTAGGATACTTCTCAAACAGTACTGAATACACCTGATACATTCCTGAAAGTTTTGAACGAACATACCAATCGGCACCTTCACCAACGTGACATTCAACACAAGCAACCCTTGCATGTGGAGAGTTTTGATACGCAACATATTCAGGTTCCATTACATCATGGCAAATAGTGCCACAAAATTCAACGGATTCGGAATAATGAAAGGCCTCATAACTTCCAACTGAGGACAAAAATAAAAATAGAGCTGATCCAACTAAAAAAATCAACATTGCATTTCGGTGCTTAGGATCGTTAAAATCTATTTTTAGCCATTTTAACTTTTTGAGATCAGTGTTTTTCAATTCAGCCCTGTGTCGCTTCCACATTCCGAAAGGAATAAGAATTAAGCCAAATATTAAAAATATGGGCAATACCATGTAGATAAAAATACCAAGATAAGAACCTCCTTTATCAAACATAATTGATATCGTAAATAGAAATACAATCATTGATAATGAAATAATTGCTATGGTCGCCCCAATTAAGGATGTCCAGTTATAAGCTGTTTTTGGTAGTTTCATTTTAGTCGTTTTAGATTATTGTGCAAAATTATACAATTCTGATACCTTTAATTTTTATTATGAATGATATTTATCATGTATTTCATGATACTTTTTAATCAAAGATGAAGGTTTTATTCCCACCATAAAATCGGTAATTTGCCTATAAATTAGCATCCTATTGACAAAAACAGAATTTGGAGTTGGTTTTAAATTCATAAGAAGCCTTATTATTTGCTATTTAAACTTTATAAATTAAGTTTGAAAAACTCGTATCTTCGCCGCATTAGACTTAAATGACTAAGTTCACTAAAATAACTTTATGCATACAGAGATTGATAATGCTGAAAAGATCAACAAAAAAATATGGGAAGGATCTTGGGGCTTCAAGGAAAGCATTCTAATAAACCTTGCTTTACTAATCGCAGGTTTTGTTCTTGAATTTGTACTATCCGAATATAAAATTACCCTTCCCGGATGGCCGATTAATCTGGTTATAGCCATCGGACTCATTGTCGTTTTTTGGATAAGCAATAAGATCCTTAATAAAAGAGTTACTACTTTTCTGTCAAGTGTTCCGGCAGCTGTTATAGCTATCAGTTTTGTGATGTTTCTGGTTCTTTTAATGGCATTTATTCCTCAACATAGGCAGGAAGGTTGGATACAAGCCTGGGGATTAACTCATTTGAAAAATAGCTGGCCCTATCTTTTTTCTGCACTTTATTTGCTGGCAGTTCTTGCTCATACAATTTTTAAAAGATTGACTAAATTCAATCTTAAAAATATTGCTTTTTTCTTAAATCATGCCGGATTATGGATTTTAATAGCATCGGCTTCGTTAGGATCTGCCGATTTAAAGACGTTTAATATGAACCTGGTACTCGATCGGGCTATTTATTTTGCAGAGGATGAAAATGGAACAACCCAACAGCTTCCTTTTGCTATTAAATTACTTGAATTCGATATTGAAGAATATCCACCTTCACTTGCAATCATTGATAATAAAACCTCAAAAATTGTTACAAAAAAAGGAGATAAGCTTTTTGATGTAAATGCAGGTAATAAGTTTAATTGGGATGGTTGGCAATTCGAGATAGTGCAATATATTCCTGAAGCAAGATATAAAGATGGGCAATATGAAAGTTCATCTACAATGGGTGCAACACCTGCAGTTGAAATAAAGGCAGTAAATGTAAATAATGGTATTGAAAAAACAGGATGGATTTCCGCTGGTAATTTCATGTATGAAAAGCAGTTGATGCCGTTAAATGAAACTTTGTCAATAGCAATGACTATTCAAAGCCAAAAAAAATTCAGTTCAAAACTAAGGATCTTTAAAACGGTAAGTGAATACGAAGATGCTGAGATTATTGTAAACAAACCTATTGATGCCTTCGGGTATAAAATTTATCAGGTTGGATATGACGAAAGAATGGGAAAATGGTCAAAAATGAGTTCCATTCAGCTTATTCGGGACCCTTGGTTGCCCGCAGTATATACCGGGATTTTTATGATACTGGCAGGTTCGGTTTACCTTGCACTAACCGGAAGATCAAAAACTACTAAAGACTAAATCATGACTTGGACAAGTTTTCCGCTATACGTTTATCTTACAACCGCTTTATGGATTGTGGGGTTGCTTTTTTTAATATTTGTAAAATCAAAAACATACAGTTGGTTTGCTGCAGTATTTCTCATACTTGGAGTTGGTGGTCTGGCCTGTTTTACCATCAATTTATGGATAAGTCTGGAACGTCCGCCATTTCGTACCCTTGGCGAAACCCGTTTATGGTATTCTATATTTTTATCAGTAATAGGGATTATCATTTATTATCGATGGAAGATCTTCTGGATGTTGGCTTATACACTAACATTGGCTGTTTTATTTATGTTCATAAACATTATGAGCCCCGAAACTTTTGATAAAACCCTGATGCCGGCACTGCAATCGCCTTGGTTTATTCCACACGTTGTGGTATACATAATTGCCTATGCATTTCTGGCCGTTTCGTCATTAACAGCATTGAAGGGCTTGGTTTTGATGAAGAAAAATATGGATTTTGACCCAACCTTAAAATTGGCTGATCATTTGGTTTATCTGGGTTTTGCATTTTTGACTTTTGGATTATTATTTGGGGCATTATGGGCAAAAGAGGCTTGGGGGCATTATTGGACCTGGGATCCTAAAGAAACATGGGCTTTATTAACCTGGTTGGTTTATCTTATCTATATTCATCTTCGAATAAAGAAAAAAACCAATACAAAGCAGGCACTCTGGATTCTTACCTTCGCTTTTATTGTTTTATTGGTATGCTGGTTTGGGATCAATTATTTACCGGCTGCACAAAACAGTG
>PHDM01000146.1 GCA_002840985.1 Bacteroidetes bacterium HGW-Bacteroidetes-17 | reverse complement strand
ATACTTATTCATTTTTTCACCGGCGAGTATATACATGCCACCGGGTAAAAGTTTGTTGTCCGAAAACTGAATATCATTCGTAAACTTTGCAGAGGTATCGATGATCAGGAATTTGTCGGCGTAATAACTGACCAGATAATATACACTATCGTTGAATCCGTTCAGTTCAATATTTATTTTATAATTATTTTCCTGAGCGTTTGCATTGATTGAAGCAAAAAAAAAGATGATCCCTATTAATTTTCTCATTTATTCAATTGTTGTAATTAATAAATCTAATCCTGCCAAATTATAGTTTAGGAAATCAAATTTAGGTATAATTGTATTGAACATTATTCGAAATCTTCATTTTTTAGTTCAAATCATATGATAGGTGCACATAACAGCACTCAGGTTGAAAACATTAACAGCAAATCTTTTTGTAGATTATGCACTGAAACTTTGTCGGTCAGAAATTAATTTCCAATCCGGTTTATTTCTGTCGAATGAATTTGGTTTGGTGGTTCCAATGATTTGATTTAGCCATGATGGTTGGTTAACAGGATCGCATATGTATAAATTATGTAATTCTTTTTTAGATTGAATTACATTAGGCAGTAATAAAAATATTTTGGATCCGCGACCTGATAAGGATTCGATTCTTATAGTGCCATTTAGTAAATGAACCAGTTTTTTTGAAATGGATAATCCCATCCCTAAACCAGTATATTTTTTTGAAAACCCCTCATCAATTTGACGGAATTTTTCGAAGATTATATTGTATTTTTCCTTAGGTATTCCAATTCCTGAATCAAATACAAAAAACTGAACATCTGTTTCATTTACTAAATTATATCCAAACTCAATCGTTCCCTGTTCGGTAAACTTAAATGCATTATCAATTAAGTTAGATAATATTTTTCTCAATATTTTCGAATCACTAAAAATAAAAGGATTTGAATTGCCAATTAGTTTTAAACTTAACAAAATATTTTTCTTCCCATACATTTTATGCGAGTAGGAAAATGAATTATAAAGTTCTTCCAGAAGATCGTTAACAGGAAATGCCTCATTAACCGGCATTATTTCATTTGATTCAATTTGAGCAGCTTCAATAATATTGTCAATAACAGAAAGTAGTTTTTGAGAACCTGACAAAATACTGTCTAAAAACAGCTCACGTTCGTTAGCATCAATATTTTTATCTTTCAACAAATCAGAGAACCCGACAATTGCGTTCATTGGTGTTCTGATTTCGTGAGAAATATTTGAAAGAAATGAAGTTTTAAGTCGTTCCGTTTCTGTGTTTTTTAAACTTAATTCTTTTTCAGCTCTTAATAGTCTTTCTATCAGTTCTTCTTTCTCTAAGTTTATATAGTTGTCTTTGTACCAGTCGTTTTTCATGTCTATCTATCATTAATGGGGAACCAAGGTTAATACTTAGTTCCTTAATTTCTTAAAAGGTAACCCTTATAATTAAACTTTTTGTTTTTTGTTACGTATGACTACTGCATATTATGAACGTTTGAATGTCTAAAAATTAATTTAGTTGATATTTTTTTCAGAAAGAGGGTTACCTTTCTTGAAATAATGGAATTAATAGATATTAATTCCATTTTATGAGTTTGTTTATTTAATTTACTGGCTATGAAAAATCTTTTTACTTTTCTTATTGTCCTCGCATTCGTATTCATTTCAGAAAATTCTTTTTCTCAAATCGAATATAAGGGAACTGTTAGATATAATAACAATGAAGGTACCCCTGTTAAATCTGTAACCGTTCAATTACATGACAATTTTGGGAACTTAGTCAGTACAGCATTAACAAATTCACAAGGAAAGTATCATTTACAAAATATTACTCCCGGTACTTATACTCTAAATTTCAGTGGTTATTGCGAATCAGCCAGGTTTGATTACAGAAATGCGAATAGGATATTAATGCATATATGGGGAATCTCAAAATTGAAAGGACTTCAATTATTAACGGCAGATATTGATGGAAACGGAAAGGTAAATGAGAATGACCTGTTCGCTTTGGTTACCGATTTTTTTGTATATGGACAAAAACATGAAATAGGAAAATATGTTTCAATTTCCCGTAAAATTAATATTGGTTTGAATTCGTTAAAAGATGGCGAAGATGGTGATGGCACAGTAGGAGCAGTGGGTGATCCTGATGGAACTTTTCAGCCAACAATTAAAACAGGGAATGATCCAATTGATTTAAAATATGCGAATAGCATTAAAATAAGCGCCAATCAGCTAATCGAAATACCTGTGTACCTGAAAAATCAACCCAATATTGGTGGGTTTGCATTATCGATGAATTATGATGCTGGTGCCATGAATTTTGAGCAGATCAGTTCACAAATCGAAGGTTTAAATTATAACGAAACGGATGGCGTAATTAAGTTGTCTTGGCAAAATACTGCTCTTGGCTCTGATAAAGTTAATTTATCCGAACCATTGTTTGTTTTGAAATTCAGGTCCTCCTCAATGGATGAAATAAAGGATTTGAGCAATATTACATTCAACAAAGAAAGTCAGATCATCGATGTTAATGGCATTATATTGCAGAATGCGCAAATTAACATTCCTTCATTTATTGGATCGGAAGGAGTAAATGTTCTGAACGATATTTATCCAAATCCTATATACAATACTGCTACCATCAATTATTCTTTATCTACACCTTATAAAGTTACTTTATCGGTATACAATACGGTGGGCCAACTCGTTAGCAATTTGGTCGATGAAGAGCAAAATGCCGGTGATTACGAAATCGTGTTCAACCGATCATATCTGAACCTCAGTGCGGGAAGTTATATTTATCGTTTAGAATGCAAGGGTGCGCAATCATTTGTTCAATCAAAAATCATGATTATACGATAACTGAAAAAATCAAGTTTTATAAAAGGAGATGATAACTATCATCTCCTTTTTTTTATTTAAATTGATAAATCGTTTATCGGGTCAGGTTTTTTTATAAATTTAGCTTTTAAATATTTTAATTTATTACTTTATGTTTCTCCCCAAATTGATTGGCAAATATAAGATGCTAGTTCTTGTTTTTGCTTTTATGCAATTTGCCCAGCATCAAGAGGCTCTGGCTCAGTTTCAGGTGGATGGAAAAATAAGGGATATTGCCTTAATGGCGGAGGATTTTATGGCACAATCAAAATATGATAGTGCTATTTTTTACTTTAGAGTTCTGGCTGATCAGGCTGCCAGAGATTCAAATTGGCAGACTCAAATTCAATTTCATCTTAGGCTGATAGAAGCATATCGATCATTGGATTTATTTAATGAAACTGACAGTTGCCTGGCTATTATTGAATCGAATACAAACTATGACATTAATCTTTTTCCATTAGAAAAAGCCGAGTTTTTACACCAAAAAGGTACTTTAAAGGGGAAGCGGCGTAACTATTTGGAAGCGATAGATTATCTAAATCAATCCGTGAAAATTCGCATTGAAAAAAATGGTACAGCAGATTCTGTCCTTGCAAAATCCTATAATAATTTAGGTGCATATTATTATTTTTTGGGAGAATTAGACAAATCAATTGATTTTTACGGAAAGGCTATCAAGATTGTAAATGAGAGTAAATACCAAAAAAAAGAGTTAGCTTCTTATATCCAAAATCTTGGTATTGTTTACGCAGGTATGGGCGATTTTGAAAAAGCACTGAACTATTTTAATAATACCCTTACAATTAATGAAGAAATTTTAAAACCAGATGATCCGGCAATTGCTGATATTTGTTTAAATCTTGGTCGACTCTATTCATTACTGAGTAGATTTGATGAGGCACTGGAAAATAATGATAAAGCTGAGCAAATCTATATCAAGAAATTTGGTATTGATTATTCATCCTTGGGTTCAATATATTTGAACAAAAGTGCAATTTATATTAAGCTGTCAGAATATGAGGATGCCGTTAAATATTTAAACAATGCCCTCAATATTTATAATTTGAACCCCAGTGCTAATGAGCCTAATATTGCCCGAATTTATAATAATCTGGGCCTGGTATACCTCACTAAAAAAGATTATTTGCTTGCAAGCGATTATTTTCAAAAAAGCCTAGATATCCAAAAGGACGCATCTTCGAGATCCATTTTATTAAGAAATATTGCCAGTGTTTATGATAAACTGGGTGAAAAAGCAGAAGCTGATAGATTTTTTAAGCAATCACTTGCTTTTTCATTAAAAGAATTAGGTGAAAACCATTATGAATATGGTAATGCCTTAAAGAGCTATGGAGGCTTTTTAGTAAACAACGGTAAGCTTAAAGAAGCAGAATCGTATATACAAAAAGCATTAAATAACCATAATGTTAATTACGCGGAAAGAAATGTAAATTTATCAGAAATATATCTTTTGTACGGGAGGTATTTCTATACGGCTAAAAAATATAAGGAGGCATTGGAGTATTATCAGAAGGCAATGATTTCAAATGATTTTGTTTTTTCGGATCTAAATATTTTTCAGAATGCAAGTACCGATAATGCAATATCTAAATCATCAATGTTAGATATCCTACTTGCAAAAGCAAAAGCATTCTCATATCTCTATAGTTCTGAAAAATCGGACACCACTTATTTGGATGCAGCATTAAAATGCTATAGAGAAGCTATGCCTGTATTTGAACAGCTACGTTCGCAATTAAAATATGAAAGCAAATTAATTTTGATGGAGAATACCATCGGCCATTTTGATATTGCCTATGAAGATTTTTTTGAGAATTACTTAAAACATCAGGATGCTGAAGCCTTAAAGTCGACATTCGAGTTTATTGAAAAAAATAAAGCTGCCGTTTTACTCTCCTCCATGAAAGATATGGATGCCATCAAATTTGGTGGAATACCGGTTGAATACCAAAAATTAGAACGGGAACTAAATGAAAGGATCAATGGTTACGAGAATTTAATTTATAACCAAAAGCAAGTTCGAAAGCCCGACAGTAGCAAAATTGTACTGTGGGAAAAAAGGCTTTTTGAAATCTCTAACCGCTATGATAGCTTGATTAAAGTTTTTGGGGAACAGTATCCGGCGTACTATGATTTAAAATATGATCATTCGGTAATAAACATCAATGAAGTCCAGGTAAATTTGGATGAAGATCAGGCTATTGTAGAGTATACACTGACAGATTCTACTTTATACACCTTTTTAATTACTCCCATAAGTTCGGCTTTTTATAAAACTGATCTTGATTCGACTTTTTTCAGAAAACTTGCCATACTTCAGCAAGTGTCCAAAATTGATTACGCCGACCATAGTTTAAGTGATTTTAGTAGATATGTAATGGCGTCTAATGATATTTACCGGACATTATTTTCAAAAGTGGAAGGAGATATGAAGGATAAAAGAATAATAATTGTCCCGGATGGAAAATTGGGATACCTTTCTTTTGAATCTTTGGTGACAACATTACCGGATATGAAAAACATTGATTATCGAAATCTTGATTATCTGATTAAGAGGAATCCAATTAGCTATTCATATTCATCAACCTTACTTTTCAAAAACAATGTTTCAAAAACAAATGGGAACAGTGTTTTGGCGTTCGCACCAGCGTATGATTCAGGGATCAGGTCAAATGAGAATGAAAGTACGCTCAGACAAATAACAAATCAACTGAGGCCCTTGGTAAATGCACAGGAGGAAGTTGTTAATGTAATGAGCCTTTTTCGTGGAACTGTATTTAATAATGATGAAGCGACGGAATTCAATTTTAAATTAAATTCACCTAAATATGATGTATTGCATCTTGCCATGCATACATTGATGAATGACGAGGATCCCATGTATTCGAAAATGGTGTTTACCATGGATAATGATTCGATTGAAGATGGATATCTTAATACATTCGAAATTTATAACTTAAACTTAAATGCTCAATTAGCGGTGCTTAGTGCATGTAATACGGGCTCGGGAAAGATATTAAATGGTGAAGGTATTATGAGTCTGGCACGTGGTTTCATCTATTCTGGTGTCCCAAGTATTGTTATGACTTTATGGGAAGTTGATGATAAATCAGGTGCAGATATTATGACTGCTTTTTATTCTCACCTAAAGGATGGATTATCAAAAGATGTTGCATTGCAGAAAGCAAAATTAGATTATCTGAGCACGGCCTCACAGCTAAGAGCTTATCCATATTTCTGGTCAGCTTATGTTAATATTGGAAATAGTAAGCCGCTTCAAGAAAGTAATACTTTTAATTATCTGTTGGTTTTAGGACTTCTTGTTATTTCAGGTTTGGTTTTATTTTTTCTTAAACGAAAAAAACTACCCTGACGAATCAGGATAGTTTAATCACTTTATTTGTTGCTATGAAAAATTAATCTAGTTTTTTAAGTATTTCGCTCGCATTATTGTTATAAATACTATTGCTATTCATAATACTGGTAAAAAGTTGCTTGGCTTCGTCTAATTGATCTAATTTGAGCAAACAAAGACCTTTATACCATTGAGCTTGTTCTGTGAACAAATTACTTTCTTGTTCAAGAATATAATGAAATGCAGCTTTGGCTTCGGTAAATTGTTTTGTTTCAATATAACTGATTCCAAGGTAATATTGAGAAACTACATTGTCGTGATTTTTCTTTAACAAATTGATAGCTTCGTTATAATATTGTTTTTGAAATTTTTGTAAACCAACTGTCAAATCAGAATTTTCAGAATTCTCTCCTGATCTGGTCGTAAACACTGCATTTTCAGAAGAATAATATTTCTCAAATAATTGATCGGGACCTTGATTGTTTAGGTTGTTAAGTAAAAAACTTCCAACAATTACCAGAATCGTGATAGAAGCTGCAACCAAATGCCATTTCTTTTCAAATAGATAACGGATTGTACCTATTGAATGAGCTGTTTCCTGCCTGTGGATCATGCTTAATTTATACCTTAATTCCATGATGTCCTTTTCACCAATTGCCTTATTGACATCCAAACGAAGATTAAATTCATTCTTGAAATCAGGATCTGAGGCGATGAGTTGTTCAACAGATTTGGCTTCCTCTGAAGTAAGGTCCCCTTCAATATACCTTTCAATTAGTTCAAATTGTTGTTTCATCATAATAGTTCTTTAAATTTTGGGTCATTTTTTATTTCATTAATCAATCTTTCTTTACATTGGAATTTTCTCTTTTTAGCATATTTTTCACTTTTATAACCCATTATCTCCGCGATATGCTTTAGAGAAATTTTTTCAAATGACATTTCTAAAACTTTTCTGCAATCCTCGCTTAATCTTCTGAAATACTTCTGATAAAGTCCGTATTTCTCATTCTGTTCACTTAAATCCTTCGTGTCATCCTCAAGTTCAACATAACTTTCATTGTCGATTGATAACTCGTTTTTTATTTTTCTTTTTTCGAGTTGTTTTAGCCAGAGTAATCTGCTGACAGAGTAGATGTAAGTTTTAAAAGAACAGTTAATGTCAAGTTGATCTTCCGCAAGCTTTCGATATACAACCACTAAAGCTTCTTGAAATATGTCTCTAGCGTCATCATCATTTCCGCTATTACTGATAATAAAATACTTTATATATGAATAAAATGTTCTATAAACATATTGCAGTATTTTGATATCATTCTGACGAATTCCTTCTAAAATTTCTTCAACGTTGTATTTCGCCACTTTATATTGATTAATTCCGTTTTTAACTAAAAAGTAACCTCTAATTTGAAAATAAATAATAATAAAAACATGATTGTGTTGATAAAGGGCTGTTAATCAAAGAATCGTAAATTATTATTTAAAATTTATTTATTTTTACTTTCAAAATATGTATAATTGTTTTACAAATAACGTAAAAAATTATTCATTACTGATTATTGTTTATAGGCTTTTATACTACTTCTTTTTATAAATGTTTCTCCCCTTTTAAACTATAAAAAATTTGACTATGCTTCAAATTAAAACAAGAATACTTATTATAAGTGTTATCATGCTTCTAAGCAACAGGTTAATTGAAGGGCAAAACCTGGGTTATAAGAAGGATTCAATCCAGATTTTATTTTATAATGTTGAAAATTTATTTGATGTAAGCGATGATCCATTCACAGAAGATGATGAATATACACCGCAGGGCTTAAGTGGGTGGAACCAATTTAGGTATGATAAAAAGTTGAACAGAATAAGTCAGGCAATTATTTCTTTTG
>PHDM01000145.1 GCA_002840985.1 Bacteroidetes bacterium HGW-Bacteroidetes-17 | reverse complement strand
CGGTTGTAACATTCCGAACCTTTAAATCGAATTCATTCACAATATATTCGAATGAACGTCCCAGAGCCACAATAGTTCCTCCATTTTTCACGAATTCTTTCAGGATTTTGCCCCCGTCTTTTCCAACTCCGCTTTGATATTTTTCAGGGTATTTTTCAGGTGTACGGCGACTATTACTTGAATAAACACCTGTTATTCCTTCCGGAGAATCATCGGGTAACACAATCACATCCCATTTCTTATTCAGTTCACCTTTTTTAACTTCGCTGCTCATCAAAGTTTGGTAAGGAATGTCAAAATTCTCAAAGCATAATCGCGTCCAGCCTTCATCCATATTACCACCATCATATCGTTGAAATAATCCAACACGCCCTCTTTTTACCTGATGACTTTTTACCGATGGATTCTCATCTAATGCAGTAAAATCTGTTCCGGTATTTTTAGCTACCTCACTGAGTACATTCTCCGATGCTTTTTCAATCATAAAATCGCCAGGCAGAAAATTCTTAAACTTTTCATCTAAACGTTTTACCTTTATCCCTTTATCAATCAATAAACTAACCGCTTTGTAAGTGCTATTTTGTCGGCCATCCAAAATATATCCAGCTTCTCCTTTGTTTATTTTACTTTCAATCATTTCAGGATAACTTATTGCCTCAAAATCACCACTTACATTTATGCTTTTCAAATCAACTGAGACTCCCATGAATTCTGCCATGGTATGCGTTGCCAAATCGTAAGGACGGATCGGCGTTCCATCTTCCTGCATCGTATAACTATTTTCAGGATAATGAGTTTCCATCAACAAATTACGAATTAGTCCCATTTTTGGTTGGGCTAAGGAAATAATATAGGAACCTTTTTGGTAATTCATGTTTTCAACTATGAAATCAGAGCTTGCCTTTTTGATTTCAATACCAGATTGTAGTAGAATATTGACCATTTTTACCATAGTTAAATAATCGTGTTGCTTAGCAGGCAGCACTACTGTTTTCACGTCCCCATCAGCTCCTCTTTCCGTTTGGTTCTTTGCTTTGAGGTAAGCTGTTTTTAAAACCGTTTCCTTATTTCTGGCTGCCAAATCAAGTAATGACCAAGCAGCAGATTTTTGTTGTGCAACAATATCCCTTAGTCTCCACCATCCACCTAACCATGGATTTGGGAATGTCGACTGTGCTTCATAATCAGGGAATGCACGCGTATCTGCTCTTAACTGTTCAGGATGAATATAGATGGGTGTAGCCAAGTTTACACCTGCTGATTCGGTTAACATCCCGGCAATATTATGAAATGGGGTAATCCAATGCCAGCCAAAATGCCCCCACCCTGAATATTGCGCTGCATTTAAAATACCTTTAAACCCACCTTCTTCTAATTTATAGGCGATATGGGCACCATACCAGCTAATTTCCCTCCACACCAATGGATCTGCAAAAGGTCGAATCGGATCTGCATAGGGTGGAACAAAAAGACGTGCACCATAAGAGCCCATATGATGTTGATCAATATAAGCTTGTGGTGGCCAGTCGTTATACATGATTTTAGCCGTATATTTTGATTCTATCAGGTTTAGATAATCCCCATCACGATTGTTGTCATGGCCACAATATTTATGGTACAGGAATGGCATACTTAATCCTTCATATTCTGTACCCACCGTTTCGTTGTACCAATCAGTAATCATTACCTCTCCATCCGGATTAAAGCAGGGAATCATGAAAAACAAAACATTATCCAGAATCCGCGTTGCTTCTTCATCATTTCTGCTCAACAAATCAAAAGTCAATTCAGGAGCCATTTGCGTACCGCCAACTTCAGATGCATGCAAACTCATCGACTCAAAAATAACCGCCTTGCCTTCTTTAATAAATTGCTGAAGATGATCTTCTGTCAAATCCTTTGGATTGGAAATGCTTTTATTGATCATCTGCAAACGCTCAAGGTTTTGATGATTCTCAGGAGAGGTGATCAACAATACCAAAAAAGGATGACCTTCAGAGGATGGGCCCATATTATAAACTTTCATCCGATCACTTTGTCCTTCCAGTAAATTAAAATAATCAACCATTTTATCCCATCGCACCAGCTTTCTGTCGGCTCCCATTTGGAAACCAAAGTAATCTTCGGGAGAGGTTATTTTTTGTCCTATTATCGGACTTGTAAAACAGAACATTCCGGTTAAAACCAGAGTGATTAACACGGATCGAAAAGCGAATGGAAAAGTTTTCATATTTTTGGGGTCTTTAATTTGATTATCTAGTAAATTTAAAAATTTAACAGACATAATCCGGGGATAAAGGATTTTATCGACCAATTATTAAAACATTTCTATAATCATATGAATACTTTTGTCGGACACTAAATATTTACAAAATGAAAACTTATACTTTTAAAACCAGCCTGAAGTGCAGTGGATGCGTATCTAGCTTAATGCCCTTCATGAACGAACTTAAAGGAGTGCAAAAATGGGATTTGGATTTAGCAAGTGAAAAGAAAATTCTGACTGTAAAAGCAGAAGATTTTTTGGAAGTAAAAGATATTATTTCGACCGTTGCCAAGGCTGGATATACCGCAGAAATTATCTAATTGTTATTTTAAAACAATTTTAAATATATTAAGTTATATGAATTTCAGTGAAATATACTTTTCAGGGAAAATACTATTATTGTTAATAGAAACTAATGACAGATGAGTGGAAATAATGGGAGATCTGATCCAAAAAAAATAAAATATCCGGTAAATTACCAGCTAAAATTAATCATGGATAATGCAATCCCTGCGGATGAAAATATTAAAAACATAAGTGCAAAACTCAATGAACTGCAGATTAAATTTGGTAGCTTTAACTCACGCTTAAGTGCAAAATCAACTTATATAAGCTTTGGTGTAATGGTCCGAATTATTTCTGCAGAACAATTTAAAATACTTTACCATGAACTCAAAGATGTGAAGGGTTTAAAAACAGCATTTTAATTTAATAATTGAAAGATGAATAAAATAGTGGCCCTAATCATCGGCGGTGCTGCGGGAACATTACTCAGATTTTGGGTATCTGGTTGGGCACAACGATTATTTGCGGGCGTTTTTCCCTGGGGTACCTTAACTGTAAATTTGTTGGGGTCATTCCTGATTGGCTTCTTCTGGGGGATTTTTGAAAGAGGGAATATTTCGAACAATATCCGGTTATTTTTATTCATCGGTGTTTTTGGTGGATTCACTACTTTTTCAACATTTGCCCTTGAAAGTCTGAACCTTTTTAAAACCGGCCATGTTAAATTTGCAATTATCTACATCCTGGCATCTAATATTTTGGGACTTTTATTTGTATATTTAGGATATATTCTGGCTAGATGGATAGCCATAACTAACAGATAAAAAATGGAAAAATCTATTGATGGAATATTACTCCGGATCTTTATTAGTGAAAATGACACTTTCAAAGGCTCGTGTTTATTTGAATTGATTGTCCAAAAGGCCAGGGAGTATGGCATGGCCGGAGCCACTGTTTTTAGAGGTATTATGGGCTACTGTGGTAAAAATCAAATCCAAACATCCACCATTCTCAGACTTTCCGAAAACATGCCCATTGTCATTGAAATGGTTGATACCAAAGAAAACATCCAAAAATTTCTGCCTTTTCTTAAAGAAGTTGTTATCAATGGATTGGTCACAACTGAAAAAGCAAATATCATCATCCACCCTCAAACATTCAAATAGGTATGCATAGCATTGAACCATACTACTCCTGGCGACATCTTTATATTGCTTCCGAAGATAAACGTTCACCATTTTACAGACGAGAATATAGTGAGTTTGAATTCTCAAATGCAGTTTATAATTATTACATCCATCCACAATGGGATGAAATCGGTTCTTCAACTTTATACGCTAAACTCTTGTTTGTCGATTACGAGAAAGGATACTGTGTAATCGAATTTATTGGAGAATGGAACGACCTGTTGCATAATGACGTGATGGAACTAAAAAAGAATTTAATCGATGTATTAACCATAAACGATATTCATAAATTTATTTTATTAGGCGAACACGTTATGAATATGCACTCCGATGAAAATGATTATTATCAGGAGTGGTTTGATGAAATTGAAGATGGTTGGATCGTTGGGTTAAATTTTCGTGATCATGTGATCAAAGAATTTGAAAATGCCCGCATCGATTACTATATTTCATTTGGTGGTAAGTTTGATGAATTTAATTGGAAAGTATACAGACCCGATCAATTATTTGAACAAATTGACAAACTGATGATGAAACGTCTAAATCCCTAGTGAATGATTATTGCCAAAACATTTAAAATATACGGTAAAGTTCAGAATGTAGGATTTCGGTTTTATACCCATAAAAAAGCAAAAGAATATCATATTTTTGGTTTTGTTAGGAATGAACCTGATGGTTCTGTTTATATAGAAGCCGAAGGTGAAACTTTAAATTTAAATATCTTCGAGATGTGGTGTAAAACTGGCCCAACATGGGCAAGGGTTAGTGAATTTAAATCAAATCAGTCGCCGATAATGAATTATTCTGATTTTAAAATAAAATAAAACTCCAATTCTTTTACAGATTATTTTGAATCATTCTAAATAATATTTACTTTTGACAGTAAGTGTAATTCTTTTATTATGAATGATCAATGATTATCAGAAAACAGAAATACCTTAACACGTTAACACGTAAACACTTATTGACATTCAGTGGACATACAATAGTAATACATGGTAATACGATTGTGAATAGGAAGTTTTAACAATGTAACAGTGAGACAATGGAACAATAAAGCACTTTAACACAAACACGTAAACACATTAACACGTAAACACATTAACACATAAACACTTTAATTTTAAAACAATGAAAAAAAGCATAGGCATCATTATCGCCATTATCACCTCAGCAATTCTGATCATGTTAACCTATTACGCTACTGCACAGGACCATATGATGCATAAACCGTCACAGTCAATTAACACGGCCATCTGTGTGCTTGGTCCTACCGAGGGTAGTGATGTTTCAGGTACGGTAACTTTTACTCGAACAATGCAAGGCATCAAAGTAGTTGCCGAACTTAACGGTTTAAGTGTTGGAGCCCATGGATTTCACATTCATGAATTTGGTGATTGCAGTGCTGCCGATGGTACCTCAGCAGGTGGTCATTTTAACCCCGAAGGACATGAACATGCAGCTTTGGAAGCTGAAATGAATCATGTTGGTGATCTTGGCAATTTAGTTGCGGATCAAAATGGTCACGCCCATCTTGAATTCACCACTACTCAAATACAATTTGAAGGTGCAAATTCAATTATTGGAAGATCGATAATTGTACATGCTCAGGCTGACGACCTTAAATCGCAACCAACGGGAAACGCCGGAGCACGTGTTGCTTGTGGCACCATTGGTATTACAAAATAAGGCTAATACCTGTCTAACCGATTTTCTTTATCAAGATATACAAGCTTTGATATGCTGAATTTGCTTAATTTAGCATATTGAAATCAATTGCATTTTTTGGTTATACATCATTCAACACATAAATATTGAACTTTAACGATTTTGGCCTCCATCCGGACTTAATGAATGGAGTGGAAGCATTAGGCTTTGAAAACGCCACCCCCATACAAGTACAAGCAATCCCTGTTATCCTCAAGGGTTCAGATATGATTGCTTCTGCACAGACCGGAACAGGAAAGACTGCCGCATTTTTATTACCTATCATTAATCAAATTTTATCATCTTCTGATCGGGATTCCATTCAAGCACTTATCATTGTCCCAACAAGGGAGTTAGCCATCCAAATAGATCAACAAATGGAAGGCCTATCCTATTTTTGCCAGGTAAGCTCTCTGGCTGTATATGGAGGCAATGATGGAGGAAGTTTTACGCAGGAAAAAAATGCATTATCGCAAGGAGCAGATATGATCATTTGCACACCCGGTCGAATGATTTCGCATTTGGCTCAAAATTATGTTAAAACCTCAAAACTCAAATTTCTTGTTTTGGATGAAGCCGACCGCATGCTCGACATGGGTTTTCATGAAGACATTCTTAAAATCATCAGTTATCTGCCTGAAAAGAGACAAAACTTAATGTTTTCGGCAACTATGCCTGATCAAATCAGGGTATTGGCGCGAAAGGTTTTAAACAATCCATTTGAAATTAATATTGCTGCATCGAAGCCTGCCGAAAAAATTCTTCAAATTGCATATGTCGTTTACGACAATCAAAAGATTCCACTTGTATTGTATTTGCTCGGGAATCAGAAAGCTAAAAGTGTGCTGATCTTTTGTTCGACTAAAAGTAGTGCAAAAGCACTTAGCAGAGAATTAAAGCTTTCAAATCTGGCTGTTGAGGATATTCATTCAGATTTGGATCAGGTGAACCGTGAAAAGGTTTTAATGGATTTCAAAAACAAAAAACTTAATATTTTAGTTGCAACGGATATTTTATCAAGAGGAATCGATATTGAAGATATTGAACTCATTGTCAACTTTGATGTTCCACAGGATGGTGAAGATTATATTCATCGGATAGGTAGGACAGCCAGGGCAGATGCCGACGGTGTTGCGATTACCTTAATCAGTGAACGTGATCAGGGAAAGTTTGCGGTAATTGAAAAATTACTGGAGAAAGAAGTTTATAAAGGAAAAGTTCCCATTCAATTTGGGGATGCTCCAACTTATAATCCAAACAGTAAGCGAAAAACGTTTAAAAAATTTGGGCGCAAGAAAAATAAATAATCAAATTTTTTACTCATCATAAATAAAGAGTTATTGTTCTAATTGACCATCAATTAATAATTAATTTTTTCGATAATGAAAATCTTACTTATCCAAAATCATGCAACTGAAAGCTTTGGTTATATAGAAACCTTTTTAACAGAACATCATTATGAATTTGTATGCTTCAAAGCTTACGAAGGCAAAAAGTAT
This sequence comes from Bacteroidetes bacterium HGW-Bacteroidetes-17, assembly GCA_002840985.1. Lineage (GTDB taxonomy): Bacteria > Bacteroidota > Bacteroidia > Bacteroidales. The sequence continues at coordinate 1,256 of PHDM01000145.1, read as the reverse complement.
CCCCCTATAAAACAATTTAGTCACCTCATGGTTGGAGGTTCTCCGCATTCGGCCAATGAGGCTGATTCAATTTTATTTCTAAAAAAAGAATGGGAATATTTGTCAAAAGCAATTAAGTTGAAACTCCCGGTTTTTGGTCTTTGTTTTGGGGCCCAAATTATTGCACGGATCTTAGGTGCTAAAGTTCAAAAAAATGCCTTATTGGAAATTGGTGATTCTGAATTAAAACTAACCTTAGCCGGACAGTCTGATCCATATTTCAAAGGATTTCCAAAAAAGTTCCATGCGTTTCAATGGCATGGCGACACCTTCGATGTTCCTGAAAATGCTGAATTATTGGTTGAAGGAAAAGCTTGCAATAATCAGGCATTTCGTTATAACAATATTTTGGCGGTCCAGTTTCATCTGGAAGTTGATCACATCATGGCCAGTCAATGGTATAACCATTTTAAAGATGACATGAAAGGCTATCACAAAAATGCGGAACAGATTGTTCAGGAATGTCTTGCGATTGAGAAAGTACAACTCCAATTATGCGAGATTATGCTGAATAATTTTTTTGCGTAAAGATTTTCAACCTGCATTATTTACAAGATGCATTGCTCCCTTTACCCCATCTGCGGCACTTGAAATAATGCCACCGGCATAGCCGCTTCCTTCGCCAAGCATGTACAGGTTTTTGAATCCTTCGCAAAGCCCAGATTTTTCTCTTAAAACCTGAATAGAAGATGAAGTTTTACTTTCTAAACCTAACAAAATCCCTTTCTCAAATCCCTTCATTTTACGATTAAAATCCAACAATCCTACTTTCATAGCTTCACTGATTTCTTCTGGCAGGAGCTCCCATAGAGGTGAACTCACCAATCCCAAAGGATAACTGGTTTCAACAGCCAAACTACTTGTTTTCTGAGTTATAAAATCTTCAATCCTACAATACGGGGCTTGATATGAACCAGAAAAATCGAAAAATTTTTGCTCGAGTTTTTCGACCCAATCGAGTGATTCAATTGCTGAAACTTCCCTGTTCAATAATTGACTTAAATTTAATGATGCTACACACGCTGCGTTTGCAAATTTGGCATCACGCCCGTACATACTCATTCCGTTTACGATATTACTTCCTTTGTATGCTGTTGCAGGAACTACCATCCCTCCGGGGCACATACAAAAACTATAAACCTGATGTTTTTCATCTGCACTCGAGGTAAGCCTATATTCAGCAGCCTTAACTCCCGGCAAAGATTCAATCCCCCATT
>PHDM01000144.1 GCA_002840985.1 Bacteroidetes bacterium HGW-Bacteroidetes-17 | reverse complement strand
ATCTTCCGGGTGTGGCCACCAGCACATCAACCCCATACATCGCTTTCATTTGAGGATTGATGGATGCACCTCCAAATACAGCCATCGTCTTTATTGATTTTGATAAAGCCGGAATAAAAATTTGAAATACTTCATTTACCTGGACAGCTAATTCGCGGGTTGGTACCAACACCAAAACCTTGATATGCCTACTTTTACCGGATGCAGCTCTTTGCAGATTCATTAAAATGGGAAGTACATAACTTGCAGTTTTCCCAGATCCGGTTTCTGCTATCCCTAACACATCTTTTTTGTCTAAAATGGCCGGTATGGCTTCCATTTGAATGGGATATGCCTGAGTATAGTTTTGACCGGCAACTGCTTTTAATAATGCGGGTGATAAACCTAAAGAGGAGAAGGACATAGTAATGGTTTCAGGTTAAAGTACGGATGTGTTTCCGGGTACAAAGATACAGGAAACTAGAACTTGATCATAGGATTCGCATTTTATAAATTCTTGAATGAATATATTAACGAGGCATAGCTTCTGGAAGAATATTCATTTTTTTCTAAAATCTAGTTTCTTGCATCTGTTATCTTATTTCTTCTGCTTAATCTCCAGCTCTCTCAGGTTTTCCATTTTTTTGCGTTCTAAAAATTCACGAATTCCTTCCTGATGTTCCTTTACGCATTTGTTGCCAAATTCATAAACCTTGCTCACCATACCATCAAGGAAATCACGATCGTGCGATACGAGGATGAGTGTACCGTCATAATCCAAAAGTGCTTGTTTGAGGATATCCTTTGTCCGAATATCAAGATGATTGGTTGGCTCATCAAGGATTAGCAGATTAACGGGTTCGAGCAGCAATTTGATCATGGCCAGTCGGGTACGTTCTCCACCCGAAAGTATTTTTACTTTCTTGTCCCAATCATCGCCACCGAACATGAAGGCACCTAAAATATCCCGAATTTTAGTCCGGATGTCGCCTTTGGCAATATCATCAATGGTTTGAAACACAGTCAGGCTTTCATCCAGAAGGGAAGCTTCGTTTTGAGCAAAATAACCGATCATGGTATTATGCCCTAAAGTTAGTTTTCCGCCATGTTCGATTTCACCCATAATTGCCTTGATAAAGGTGGATTTACCTTCACCGTTTTTTCCGACAAAGGCAACTTTTTCGCCACGTTGTATGCTAAACGAAGCACCTTCGAAAACCAGATGATCACCATATTTTTTAGATACTGCTTCTGCCATTACCGGATAAGTTCCGGAGCGTGGAGAAGGGGGAAAACGCAGATTCAGATGAGAAGTATCAACTTCATCCACTTCAAGGATTACAAGTTTGTCGAGCATTTTAACACGCGATTGAACTTGCAGGGTTTTTGAATAGGTACCCTTAAACCGATCGATAAATACCTGGTTTTCGGCTATGAATTTTTGTTGCTCCTCGAAGGCTTTTTGTTGCTGTTCACGTCGTTCACGTCTTAGTTCCAGGTATTTTGAATAATTGACCTTGAAATCATGGATGCGTCCCATTGTTACTTCAATGGTTCGTGTGGTGAGCCGATCAATAAAGGCGCGGTCGTGCGAAATGATGATGACTGCCTTAGCACTGTTTATTAAAAATTCTTCCAGCCATTGCACCGACTCTATATCGAGGTGATTGGTAGGCTCATCAAGCAGGATAAGATCGGGTTTTTGAAGCAATATTTTTGCCAGTTCAATGCGCATGCGCCATCCACCGCTAAATTCAGAAGTCGGACGCTGAAAATCATTACGCTCAAATCCCAACCCTGACAGAATTTGTTCCACTTCAGCATCAAAATTAATATCGCCCTGGCTGTATAATCGTTCACTCAATGCTGAAACTTCCTCAATAATCGCGTAATATTCGTCCGATTCGTAATCGGTGCGTATGGTGAGTTGATGGTTCAATTCATCCATCCTTGTTTGCAAATTGAGCACTTTTGAAAATGCCTGAGAAGCTTCATCGAAAACGGTGCGGTTGTCTTTATGTAAAAGATGCTGTGGCAAGTAAGCTATAATGGCATCCTTTGGTGCCGAAACCCTTCCATTGGTGGGCGTTTTAGCTCCGGCTATTATTTTGAGGAGAGTTGATTTTCCTGCTCCATTTTTGCCCATCAGGGCAATGCGGTCCCGATCATTTACAACAAAGGATATATCTTTAAAAAGGGTAGTCCCACCAAATTCTACTGCAAGTCCGTCGATTGAAATCATTAAGGTATTTTAGATTATTGGGCGGCAAAGATAATCAAATCATGGAAGTATTTACCGAATTTGCCTGCTCTCAAATATTTCTCAGATCTTATTATTTTTGGAATAGTTTAGTAAACCGTTGTCAAATAAGATATAATAGATCATAAAAGCTATGAGTGGAATATTAATGATAAGGAAAATGGGTGAGTTTTCAAGATACGGAAATTCACCAAATTTAAATTCCCTGAAATAATTGTTATTTATATAGGATTGTCGGAAAAAACTAAAAAGTGCAGTACAGCCAATTACGAAATACCAGATCATAGCTTTTTTTTGAGATTGCGACCCAACCCACTCCAAAAAAAATGCGATCGGCATAAATAGAATCAAATGGATTGAAAAAATGTGCCTTACAAGGGTGGTGACATGCAAGGCAGCTATCAAAACGGAAATTATGATCAGCGATAAAAATAAAATACATTCTTCTTTATATTTTTTGAAGAAAGGAAAAAATCCAAGTATTGAGAATATAAATATCGGATTAGAAACCAATATACCAGGCGTATCATTCTCAATTCCCAGGGACCAATTGGTATATGCCGGTATATTATTGAAACTGGTGAACAAATGATCAAGTCCTTTCAAAAAATTGCCTGAAAGAGAAGTGAAAAACGACAATTCTTCAGTGAAGAAAGGATTATACTTATTGCTCTTTAGCATGATTTCGCCAAAAGCCGAATAATTATAAAAAAGCAGTATTCCAATAAAGAGACTGACAATAAAAGCACTGGTTGTAATTATTTTCAGTGAGGATTTGATTTTTTTGAAGTTAAAAAAATCGTTTTTAAGGGTAAGGTATAAAAAGAGAGGAATTAAAAATAAGATATTTTGTAATTCAACAATTGTAGCAAATCCAATAATTGCGGATATAAAATACAGATTGCCCTTCCAATGAACTGAATTTCGGCCTAATAAAGCAATCGTAACAGCCAGCATCACCAACATCATTGAAGGAGCATGAGAAAAAAGATGAATGCTCTCAAGGTGATATAATGTACATAGCCCGGCCATGATCACAACACTTAAAGATATCCAAAACCTGAAGCGGAAATATTTAAAACAGATCAGAAAAATTAAATACAGGCCAATCGCGCCACATAAACCTGGCAATAGAATAGCAACGGGAATGTCGCCATAAATGTTGTCAGCTAAAGCATTAGGAAAGATGAATTTAACAAAATCAGCATATGCAAGAAACGGAATCATACAAAGTGCATTGCCCGGCAGTCTATCCGAATACAGTTTTTTATTTTTGACCGCATAATCGGGTGCAAAAACAAGAATTTGCCAGTATTTTTCCAGTGATAATTGATGATCATGGTAAATTGATTTAGCCAAGGCTAAATGCCCGCTATCATTACTGCAATTAACTCCGGATGAGCTTATATAAAAATAAAAATAAAAAAGAAAAAGAACTAAAAACAGGATCCATTTTTGCTGTTTACTCAAACCAATTTTAATATAACTTATAATGAATGCTTTTAAATTTTGAATTTTATTTATAATGGTATTTTTCACTTAGCAAGCAATATTTGAATATGAAATAATAAATATAATCTTAAATAAAATCATCGTTGTTATTTCTTATTTTTCGGGAGCAATATTAGACGTAAATGTAACAAAAAAAAGATTTCCAAAACAAGGCTAAGATCTATTGTCTTTTGACATTTCCAACCAATTTAATGGTATGCACTAATAATTCAGAACCACCAATATCTCCGTGTCCCGGAACCACAGTCTGAATTTCATGATAATTGATGATGATTTTTTTGATTGTTGAATCCCAATCCTTCACTACTGCATCGGAAAGATTTCCTAAATCTCTGGAATTGGATGATTTTACTAAACAACCACCGAACAATATTTTTTTTGAGGGAATCCAAACGGTGATATTATCAGGTGAATGCCCTGCTCCAAAATAGCTGCAAATGAGTTTTTCTCCATTAAAATCGATCATGAACGAATCGTCGAATGAAGTTGAAGGGATAAGTAATTTTTTTTTTTTGCATAAGTCAATGGTTTTGGAATTGGCAATGGATTCAATGCCTTTACTTTGGATATACCCTAATCCGCCTAGGCAATCATCATGAAAATGACCAATGATCAATTTAACTAAATCAACATTCCATGAATCTTTAAGAAAGGTCACGATTTTTTCTGTTTTGTCATTATCCATTGGCGTATCAATCATGATAGCCTGTCCGTTTTTAATAATAATCATTCCATTTGATGAAAAACGTCCGAAATTTTCCATGCGATCCCAAGTTACATGAACATAAATTGAATCCCTTAGATGGATGAGTTGGATGTCATCATCAATATTATAGTTACCCGGAGTTTGGGCATTTGTTGAATTCAGATAGATGTTACCCAAAATCAAGAAGAAAAATAATTTCTTTACCATAGTCTACATTTTATTTTGTCTCTGATATTCATTTTTTACTATGAACCTATTTTATTGCGCGACATGGTTTTGATGTACTCTACCTTCCTGAAACGCAATGTACTCCAATCCTCATCAATTGCCACGGCCCTTACACTTTCAAATCCTAATTTTCTGACCAGTTCCCAGCCATGATCCCTGTGAATTTCAACTTTATATTTTTTAGAAGTTTTTTTAGGATAGGCAAACCAAACAATTCCATCGCCTTTTAATTTTTTACTGAGGATGGGAATGAGTTCGTCAACCTCAGTTTTGGTTTTCACAAAAGTTAAAATGAATTTGATTTCCCGACAGTCGTCCGGTTTTGTTATGATATTTGCCAGGTTTGCAATCTCCTTAAGTTCTCCTTTAAATCCGTCAGGAGCATTCACGATACAAATTTCCTTTTCACCTTTGTAATTAAGTTTTTTAAATAATGTTGTCATTTAATTATGAGTTAAATTCATTGTTACAAAGCATCTTTTGATCTTCCCATTCTTAAATTGATCCCTGTATATAAATAGGCTTTCAAACTGCAAATAAAATCAGTCCATCCTTGAGTTTGCTGCAAAGCCCTTTCTACACCTGCTCTATCAAAAGGAAAACTTTTTTCGGTGATTTTGATTGAGGTGGTTTGATCATTAATTGCTTCAAGCTGAATATCAATAATTGCCTTAATTCCACTGGCAGCCCATTCAATTGTAAATTTTTTATTCTCTACTACTTTGGAGATATAAACCGTAAATGAATGGTCAACAACTTCGAACCACCATTCGATGTTTTTACCCTGAACAAGAGGGCCACTGGTTTTTAATGTGAAAAATCCACATAGTTTTTCTGGATTTCTGATTGCATCAAAAACTTCATGAACGGGCTTTAGTATAATATCCTTTACTTTTACTTCTATATTTTCCATTTTTTTCTGATTCATGTAAAGCAGTTTAAAACCATAAAGATAAGTATATGGACGAATACTGCTTATTAACCATGTTCAAATTTTTGTTCCAGTCTTTGTCAGGGTGCATAATTTATTAATTTTAGAATTTTATGACTAAAGGGAGTCTCGGTCTAAAATCAATCTCTCTGTTGTTAATTTCATGGTCAAAAATGAGTTCAATGCAATTTTCAGCACCATTTAAAATATTAATTCCACTCGCATTTAAATAATTGATCAGTTCGGATGTCTGAACTTCAGGTTTTATATAAATAATATAGGAAGTTAATGTTTTAATCCCATTCTCATGGATATGGTTTTTTTTAAAATCATCGGGTTTATTATCCATTAGCATCTCATCCATAGAAAGATAACAAGGAAATTCCATTTTGGGGCGAAGTACAAAAACAAGGGGGTCGAACAGATTTTTGTTGTTCACAGCCATTATCAAACTCTTGTCTTTCATCCACACTGCCTCGTATTCTGTATAATCAAACAAGATATTTTCCTGTTTAAACGGTTTCATTTTAAGTGCTAAGCCAAATGGGGAGGCCCGGTTGTGTTTCCAATTTGAACGTTTTACATAATCACATCCAAATTTGTGAATATTTTCTAAAGCTTCAGCATGATCAGAAATGTAGAGTAATTCGATATAAAAATTCAGAAAGAAAAGGTATTTCGCTGATGTTCCTTGTCGGGAATGCGTACCGGAGATGATACTGGTAAAACCATTTTCTTTAAATAATCCGATCTCAGGTGCATCTTTGTCAACCCATATCAATACATGATCAAGCTGAAATGTGTATTCCATTTTGTGTTGGGATAATTATTGTTTTTTTAATGGTAAATTACATGAGTAATGGCAGATTGCGTGATACTTTCCTGTCAAACCATTTCGCCGTTTGAGCGGGCTACAAACTTTGATATTTACTACATCACCTGCCATTATTTATACAAAAAGTTGTGCACTGGCATTTTTATATTCTTACAAATTCTCTAAAATTACTTCTGCCAATTACATGACCTTCAGCCTTATATGTTTCTATAAAGTTTTGAGGAAATCTTGTCTTTTTGTTATTCCATTTGAATTCAAATCCTGTAATTTGTCCATTATTTTCTTCTACAAAATCAATTTCTTGTTGCTGTTTGGTTCTCCAAAAATACATTTTAGCAAAAGTGTCTTTATAAAGATTTTGTTTTCGCCTTTCTGACACCAAAAAATTCTCCCATAATGCTCCTTTATCTACTCTCAAATCCAGTTGGTTGAAATTGCTAATAATCATATTCCGGATGCCATTATCATAAAAATATATTTTTCGATTCTGCTTTATCTCATTTCGAATGTTCCGGCTAAAACTATTGAGTCTAAAAACAATATATCCTTTTTCTAAAATTTCGATATACTTTTGAACCGTAATTTTATTAATTCCAATTAGTTGCGAAATTTCATTATAATTCACTTCGCTTCCCATTTGCAAAGCCAAAGCTTGCAGTAATTTTTCAAGGACTTCAGGCTTTCTAATGTCTGAAAATGCTAAAATATCACGATAAAAGTAACTATTTACAAGGTTTTTTAAAGTTTCTCGCTCCTTCCCCTGATTATTAATAACCTCAGGATAAAATCCGAAGAGTAATCTATTTTCTATTTGTTGTTCAGATTTTATTACTCCGATTTTATTTTCGTATTCTTCCCAAGAAATAGGAAATAATTCATATTCCCACTTCCTTCCCGTCAATGGTTCGTTCAATTCATTTCCTAAATCAAATGATGATGAACCACTAACAAACAATTGAACTTGCTTGAATTGGTCAGTAATAATTTTTAAAGTCAAACCAATTCTTGGTATTCTTTGAGCCTCGTCAAGAAAAATATATTTGTAATCGCCAATAAATGTCCGAATTTGTTCTGTTGTTGGGCTTTGCAATAGATTTCTTGTTGCAGGGTCGTCAGCATCTAGAAATAAAAAATCTTTGTCTTTTAGAATTTCATTTAGTAAGGTAGTTTTACCAACTTGTCGTGCCCCGACAACAACAATAGCTTTGTTCCCGTTAATCTTTTCCTTTATTGTATTTTCTATTATTCTGTCAAACATTTTTTATTTCAAAGATACGATTAAATATCGTAATGACCAATAGTTATATTTATACGTCATTAAATTGTCGCAATATCATTCCTTCTGCTTGTGCACAACTCAGTTAAATGTTCACCTTTCTTCCACAATAACATCCAAATTCGAATGTATTGTTTCACTTTATTGTATTTTATATAAAATCGATTCGTTCAAACCGATTAAAATTTCATTGTTTGGAGAGCAAAAAATATATCTTCAATTATAAAATCGCCTGCCTGACCCTTACCAGTTTTTCAATCAGATCTTCTAAATAATCAAGGTGCAACATGTTCGAACCGTCCGATTTTGCATTTTCAGGATCGGGATGCGTTTCAATAAAAATACCATCAACTCCAACGGCAACACCTGCTTTAGCAATGGTTTCAATCAATTCGGGCTTACCACCCGAAACGCCACTCGATTGATTGGGTTGCTGCAGTGAATGGGTGATATCTAAAATAACAGGGACCTTATTTTTCTGCATTTCGGCAATTCCACGATAATCTACCACTAAATCCTGATAACCGAACATGGTTCCCCTTTCGGTAAGCATGATGTTATCGTTGCCCGATTGTTTGAT
>PHDM01000143.1 GCA_002840985.1 Bacteroidetes bacterium HGW-Bacteroidetes-17 | reverse complement strand
CCCGCCTCTATCATCTTGGTTAAATAGATTTCTTCACTATGCATTGTGAGTGCTATTACTCGTGTATCTTCGAATTTCTCATTAATTTCCCGGGTACAATCGATGCCATTCATCACGGGCATATTTATATCTACAATGGCAATGTCAATTTTTGTTTTTGCCAAAACCGCTAACGCTTCACGGCCATTAGAAGCCTCAGCAACAACCAGATACTCCGGTTGATCATGTAGCAGCGCGCTGATCCCGTCTCTAATAATTTTATGGTCGTCAACTACTAAAATTTTAATTTTTTTCATGATCCTTTAATTTTGTTAATGGGATATCTATACTTATCATGGTACCTTTATCAATTTCACTTTCAACTGATATGGCACCATCTAAAAGCGTGGTTCTGTGATAAAGGCTTTGCATCCCATAGCTTGATGTATCTTGCAGTTTTGTATCAATTTTAAATCCTTTCCCGTCATCTTCACAAGTCAAATGAATTTCTTTATCGCTCAAAATTATTTGCAGGGTGGCTGTTTTAGCTTCTGCATGCTTGATGATATTATTAATACATTCTTGTCCGATTCGATATAAATGCAATTCAACATTCTTATCTAAGCGTTTGTGAATATGTTTATGGATAAATTTGAATCGGGTTTTTGAACTTTCGTTCAATTTCCTGATCAAAATATCTAAGCTGGCAATTAAACCGAAATCATGTACAACCCTTGGAATAAGATGTGCGGTAATAGATCTACTCTCTGTAATTGCCTGATTCAAAAAATTTAAACCATTCTCAAAGTTATCGCCTATCTTTAAATTTAAAAGATCAACATCCTCCTTTATTGCATTAAAGTTCATAACAGCAGCTGAAAGATATTGCCCAATCCCATCATGCAGTTCACTGGCAATACGCATCTTTTCCCGATCTTCCCCTTCTATAATAAGTTTGATTCTTGATTTTTCAGTTTCTTTTAATTTTTCGATATACTCTTCTAATAATAGTTGCTTCTGCTGTAATTCATATCTTTGCTGATACAACTGAATAAAGATTTTTACCTTACCAAGTAAAACTTCCCTTTTAATTGGTTTGGTAAGATAATCAACTGCTCCGGCCAGATAGCCTTTAAAGACACTTGCCGAATCGGAATATACCCCCGTTAAGAAAATGATTGGGGTGAGTGCGTTTAACTCTGTTTTCCGAATAATATCAGCTAATTCGAAACCGTCCAAATACGGCATTTGAACGTCCAGTATAAACAACGCATACTCATCCTTCTGGACCATTTTTTTTGCCTCGACTGACTTTAGACAGGTACTTACATCTGCATCAATACCAATTAAATACTTCTCAACCAACATTAAATTTGGTTCCCAATCGTCAACAACTAATATTTTTGGCAGCATTCTTTCTTATTGATTATCCCAAATATAGCCCATTATCGCCTAACTGCAAAATTGGAACCATATTAAAATATTAAAAATCTATTGGTTCTGTATTTTTTTGTAATTCCTTGGTTGAAAGCAACCCACATGCTGCAAAAATATCCTGGCCCCGTGAAGCCCTAATGGTCGTTGTGATGCCCTTTGATGTCAATTTTTCCCTGAACTCAACAATGGCCTTTTCATCAGGACTTTCCAAAGGTGAGTCAGGAATAGGATGAAAACGAAGTAAATTAATTCTACACTTTAAGCCATTTAAAATTTTTGCCAATTCATTCACGTGCCGCTGGCTATCATTAAATCCTTTAAATAAAATATATTCGAATGATATGCGTCTTTGTTTGCCCCATTCAAATTCGTGAATGGCTTGTAAGAGTTTTGGTAATGGATACACATTTTCGATCGGCATAATTTTTTTCCGATCATCTTCGAACGGAGAATGTAAACTAATTGCCAGATGAGCTTTAGACTCAGTTAAAAATTGCTGCATTGCAGGGATAATGCCAATGGTTGACACTGTTATCCTTTTGGGGGACCATCCATAACCCCATTCACTCGTCATTATTTCAAGCGATTTCAGAACTTCTTTCAAATTATCGAAAGGCTCTCCCATTCCCATATAAACGACATTGGTCAATTTATCGAACTCGGGCAAACTATGGATTTGATTCACGATTTCTCCCGCACTCAACTGACCTTGAAAACCTTGTTTGCCGGTCATACAAAACAAACACCCCATTTTGCATCCAATTTGAGACGAAACACAAAGCGTGGCACGGTCCTTATCAGGAATATAAGCTGATTCAATAAACTTTTTTCCTGCTGCCGGGTATAGGTACTTTTTTGTTCCGTCGATGGAGGTTTGTACCTTAACCGGCAAGTTTAATCCGATTTCATATTTCTCCTGAAGTTTAGTTCTATTCACCTTCGACAGATTCTTCATTTCCTGAATTTCTGTGATGTGCTTCTTATACAACCAATCAGAAATTTGACCTGCAACAAATGCAGGCATCCCTTCCTGAACAACAATTTCTTGCAATTCGCTTAATGTTTTCCCGAATAATTTATCCTTCATCCGTAATTTATTTTATAAAATGCTACAAGCATGTTGGTCGGATAAGCAGTCCCAGTTTTGGCAAAAGAACTGACCCGATCATTACAGGATCCTTATCATTAAAAATATATTTCCGCAATTATTTGTTTGAAAGGGATCCCCTTTTGAATGAGGATGTCCCTTGTTTCAACCACCATTTCCGCACTACCGCAAAGATAATACTTATGCTCTGGAGGCAGTTCATTTAACGATTTTAAATATTCTGTCAACCTACCTTTAAATACTCCCTGTCCACTTTGTTGCGAACAGCAAGGGATATAATTATCGTCAAAATAGACCTCAAATACATTTCTAAAATAAAAGGCACTTAATGTCCGGCCACCGTGAATAAGGACTTTATTAGAAGCAAGTCCTGAATAAAACATGGATGCAAATGGGGCTATTCCGGTACCGGCTGCAATCCAATAAGCAGGTTCCTTTGTCCCTGTAAACTTCCCGAACGGTTTTGAAATAAAAATTTGATCCCCTTCAACTAATTGCGACATTTGTGTTGTCAACTTACCTTCTGGCACTACATTAAACAAAATTCTTACCTCCTCCTCCCGAACACCGCTTGCAATACTATAAAGTCTTGACTCGTCATTCAAATCTGTAGTAATCGCAACAACCTGACCCGCAATAAACTCATGTAACTTTTTATATGATAGAACAAACACACCTGTGGCGATTTCTTCCAATTTCAGCACATTCGCCTGAAATAATTTATATCCGTCTTTAGTGCTCACTTCATCGATTTTTCTCGGATGGCTTTAAATTCAGAGCCTTCCGACCACTTTGGATAATAGTTTTCCATCGCTAATTTTATTCCTATTTTAAAGAATAATTTGGCATCTTCAACATTCCCTGCCAAATCTGCAGTTGCAGTATCATATTCATCAGAAGGTTTATGATAAGTAGTTGCCCAATAATCGTTCACTTTTAATGTAGCGAATTCTTTACCCTTTTCACGATGATCGGACCACCCTTTAACGAACAACGAAGGAACTCCCATTTTTGCAAAGCTGAAATGATCGGAACGGTAATACATCCCATTTTCAGGAAAAGGATCAGCCATAATATACCGATCTTGTTCTTTTGCAGCTTCCTCTACATAACCGTCAAGTTCAGATTGCCCAAATCCTGTAATGGTAACATCCTTCATCCGACCTATGGGTAAGAATAATTCATAATTCAAGTTTGCGACAGTTTTCTGAACCGGCATCACCGGATGTTCGGCATAATATTTTGAACCCAACAATCCCGTCTCTTCAGCTGTTATGGCTAAAAAGATAACTGATCGTCTTGGTTTTTGTTTTAAATTAGTGAAGGCTTTTGCGGTCTCCAGCATGGAAGCTAATGGAATTCCATTATCTGCTGCTCCGTTATAAATAGAATCACCATTCATGATTGGCCCTACCCCAAAATGATCCCAGTGAGCTGTGTAAACGATGCATTCATCCGCCAGATCAGTACCCTTTAACATCGCCAATACATTTTTAGAACTTGCATAACGCAATTTATTATTCATGGTAAGACTAATCATAGTGTTCAATGAAACTGGGATGAATTCTGAGCTTAAGGCTTTTTCTGATAATTCTTTAAAATTCAGCCCGCATTGTTCAAAAAGTCTTGAAGTTGCCTCATCAGTAATCCATCCATTCAATTCACAATTCGATAAATTTCCATCTTCTGACTGAACAAAGAGCTTATTATCGGCCGTATTTGTTATCACTTCCCATGGATACCCTGCCCCTTTCGTATCATGAATTACTAATACTCCGGTTGCACCCTGACGGGCTGCTTCTTCATATTTATAGGTCCATCGTCCATAATAAGTCATGGCATTCCCATTAAATATCATTGGATCCTGAGTCATCAAACCGGGATCATTAACCAATACCAGAACCGTTTTTCCTTTACAATCCAAGCCCTCATAGTCGTTTCGGTTAAATTCAGGGGCCACGATTCCATAGCCTGCAAAAACCAGCTCTGAATTTTCAATATTTATTTGTTCCTTGACATGACTTGTTGAAAAAACATAATCTTTAATTAACTCCAGTTCAACGATTCCATTTGGAGACTTCAACTCCAGTTTTTCAGGTGAGCCAAATGTAATTTCAACCATGGGCACCTCTTGGAAATAACTTCCGTTGTTTGCACCTTCTAAGCCTAAATTTTCAAACACGGACCTAAGATAATTAACTGTTTTTACTTCCCCTTCGGTGAATGGCTGACGTCCTAAAAACTCATCGGATGCAAGCGCGATGACATGTTTTTCCATATCAGTTGCATTAATAGTATTTTCTGCTTGTTGAAGGTCAGATGCTTTTTGATTACAGCTTGCCAAAATTGCAAGCAAAATAATAACGGATGCAAATTTCAATTTCATGTTTTTTGGTTTTTTCTTGAAAATTACAATTTTTTCACCAATGACTGAAAAGAGAAATGAATAATTTGAGCAACATTTATTTGCTAAAGATGGTTGTTTGTCGATTATTGTACTGCCAACTTCAAATTTGACCCGTTATTGTATCCCTAACCATTCGAGCGCTGCTTTAAAAGCGTTTGGTTCAACAAAATGCCCTCCTTCGAATTCATGAAATTCAACCTCATACCCATTCTTTTTCAGAATTTTTTTCGCCTCATTGGCATTCTTAATGTGATCCTCTGTACCATGCGCAATAAATACCTTTAATTTATTACCTTTAACAATATCTTCTTCCGAAAGAAACCACGGATATTTTTTAGTATCGGGCAAACTGGCACCGAAACAAATGATCCCTTCAAATTCTTCAGGATTTTTAATTCCAGTTACATATGCATATCCACCACCTTGCGAAAAACCCATTATATATGATTTTTCGATATTATATTTTTCACTGACATACTTCTTAACATTAATAATAAATTGCGAACTCAGGTTGTCGGCACGCTTATATAAATCAATATCCTCAACTCGAATATCCCACGAATAAGCTATGGGTCGTACGCTAACATCAGAATAAGCATTATACGGACCCTCTGGCATTACGAATATGAATGAATGTTTTTCAAAATATGCCCAAAGTTTTGTGAATTCCTCGGTAGTACCACTAAATCCATGCATTCCTATGACCAATGGATAGGATATTTCCGGCTGATAATTTTCAGGTAACAGCACACGGCATTTAATGAGTTTTTCACCTTTTACATAAATATTTTCGCCCAGACTCTTTCCTGCATTCAAAACGGCTTGATATCGGTTAAAAAATTCAGGATTTTGTTGTAATTGATTAAATGCCTCATCTTCACGAATGAATGTAAAGTTATTGAACCCATTATTGATGGCAAGTATTAAAAAATTGGCTGCGTAACCTGCCTGACCCAGATAGGCATAACATCTTGCCAGATCATAACAAGCACTAGCATCGTTCATGCTTCGATTTACGATATACAGGTAGAAGCGGGCAGCAGTTTCATAATCCTTCTGAAGCATTAAAAAATATGCCTGTTGTTTCAAATCCTCCAAATCTATTTGAGCAAGCTCAGTCAGGTCAAATGTATATGGATTTATATTAAAAACTTCGGGATACTTCTCCTGTATACTTTTTGTTTCTTGGGCATGTAAAAATTGTAAACCTGAAATGATCAACAGGAACAATAGTGCATATTTTTTGAAATTTTTTATCATAGAACGGTTCGTTGATGGCTTATCAACAGCATGATCTAAATTTTTTCGGTAAGCAATGCAACTAAAGTTTTAATCCCATCTGTATAGTTGCCTAACCTTAAATTTTCATTTGGTCCATGCTGGTTATTATCTAAATTAACCATTGGAAGAATTACGGCTTCGATTCCAAGTTTACTTATAAATGCTGATATTGGCACTGTACCCCCGGTTGTTCTAACCCTTACCGGTTGTTCTTCAAATGCTTTTATCAACGATCGGTTCACCCATTCCCCAATTTCTGAATCAAATTCGGTTCTAAAAGCTAAATTTTCAAAACCTCCATTAAACATTGCAATTTTAGGATATTTAGCCCGCTCCTGATCGTTAGGAAGATGATCAATTACATAAAAACCCTGTCCTTCAATGTGTTTTTTTACTAAACTGATGAGCTTTATCGGATCGCTTTCAACTACCAATCGGATATCAAGAGCTGCAGTTGCAGAACCTGGAACAATGGTTCTGACTTCATCACCAACCCATCCTGATGACATTCCTCGAATATTTAAAGAAGGATATTGTAAGGATTGTTGATAATCGGCCCCTACTTTGTCAGGTATAGCAATCCCCAGTTTTTGATTGATTTCAGATAAGTCGTCGGGAACTTGTGCCAATATTTCTAAAGTCTTTTTATCCATTTCAATTCCATCATAAAAGCCCGGAATGATAACCCTGCCTTCATCATCTTTCATCGAGGCTAATAATTTAGCAAGGTTTAAGGCAGGATTTGGTGCATAATTTCCATAATGGCCACTGTGCTGTGCATTCTTTGGGCCAAAAACCGTAATCTCGACAGATGCTAAACCCCTGCAACCGAAGAAAATACTTGGCTGGTTGCTAATATGTCTTGGCCCATCAAGAATCAGCATCATGTCGGAAGCTAAAAGATCCTTGTAATTATCAACAATCTCTGGTAAATTTGGGGAGCCTAATTCCTCTTCACTATCCAATATTACTTTAATATTAAAAGTCGGCTTATGATTATTTGCTTTTAATACATCAATTGCGGAAAGCAACATATTGATTGGCGATTTATCATCAGACGATGAACGACAGAAAAAACGCAATTCTTCATCAGGTTCATTTTGCAAACGACTCCAATCCACGATATCCCATCCACCCGCTTGATTTTTTTGTTTTAAAACCGGCGTATAAGGATTTGGCTGCAACCATTTTGAAGAATCAACAGGCTGCCCATCAAAATGCATATAAAAAAGTACCGTTTTAAGATTCGGGTCAATTGCTTTTTCTGCAAATAGTGACGGATTTCCCTTCGATTTTAAAACAACAGTATTAAAATTACGCATCTTGAAAGCTTCTTCGAGCCACTGGATGTTTTCCAGAATTTGATTCTCAAAATGCGAATCATTAGGGATACTCAAAAACGTTTTCAATTCAGAAAAAGATTTTTGCAGATGAGGCTGAACCCATTCATTAATCACGGCTTTATTTACTTGTTGAGTATAAACTGTTGTTGATATTGAAAGCGAAAGGGCTAAAACCAGTAAGGAAACTTTTATATGAATATGCATAACAACTATTGTTTAAAAGATTAGTAGATCAACAGATTTCTTATTTCCTCAAATTTAGAATTTAAATGCTAAAATGGCTACTTTTAAGGGGTGAAATAAAAGCATGTTTTTATGAAAAAAGTATCAAGTTATATTTTTGTGATCATATTAAGCGGAATAATCTTAACGGCCTGCAACAAACCCCAGGAAATCGAAATAGTTCAAGGAGTTTCAAAAATCATTGCTGATTACAGAACCCAAAGTATTTCGAATCCCGAATATGAGTTACACTTTTCAATTCCTGATTCACTTAACCGAACAATAGAGGCAAATATGTCTGTTTCAGTAGAATTGAATGATTTGTCTCAGCCTCTTCTGCTTGATTTTAGTGCCCCACCTGAATATATTAAGGAAGTAAATGTAAATAATAACGCTGAATTTGAAATGCAAAATGGCCATTTGGTTATTCCGATTTCATCTTTAATTAAAGGATTAAATAAAATAAATATCGTTTTCAGGGCCGGGGAAACATCCTTAAACAGAAACAAAGAATTTTTATATACCTTATTTGTTCCCGATCGTGCATCTACTGCTTTCCCCAGTTTTGATCAACCCGACATGAAAGCCAAATACACCCTTATACTTAGTTTGCCTAAAAACTGGACCGCCGTTTCGAATGCACCTGTTAACAATACAATAATAGATAAAGAAAGCGGGCAGAAAACAATTTTTTTCGATCAAACTGATAAACTGAGCACCTATTTGTTTTCGTTTGTAGCCGGTAAATTTGAGCAAATTACCAGAAATATCGATGGCAGGGA
>PHDM01000142.1 GCA_002840985.1 Bacteroidetes bacterium HGW-Bacteroidetes-17 | reverse complement strand
GCTTTAACTATTTTGAAAAAGAACGATTAAATTTCCCAGGTACTTCCACTCATCAATAGGTCATCAACACATTTGATGGATGAATTTCATTTCGCAAAACTAATTGATTTAGTCATCAAATTATCGAGATTTTGCTATTTCAATCATTGATATTATTTCTTCAAATATGGTATCATCCCCACCTGAATTACCAACTACTTTAAACCGAATATTTCCGTTTTTATCAATTATAAATTTGGTTGGGATACCACTCACTTTAAAGCTACTTACCACTTTATTCGATTTTGTAACAGGGTCCTTCAAATCCATATATACATCGAAGGTATACTTATTTTCCTTGATAAAATTACGAACATCTTCTATAGGATTGTTCGCTTTCTCCCAAGTATGAACAAATAGAAACTTAACATTAGGATCATTCTTATATTTGTTCACCGCCTTCTGCATGGCAGGCAATGATTTTTTACAAGGGCTACACCATGTCGCCCAAAAATCGATTACAACAATCTTACCCTTGCAGTCCTTTAAACTTACTTGCTTGCCTTTTAAGTCAGTTAACACAAAATCAGGGGCTTTTTCATTAATCATCAATTTAACTAAATCTTCGTTTATCTTCTTCTTAAGGTCACTAGTGAGGGAATTGTAATAATCCTGATATCCTCTATCTCCATTTAATTTGGTATAAACAGTCTTTAAGTCATTTTTCATCTCATTAGTCCCTTTACCCTCTTTTACATATCTTTCCAATATAGGTAAGGCCTCACTGTAAGATCCTGTGGCTACTAATAGGGAAGTATAATTTCCCACAATCTCATCATTTTCTTTTTCATTTTTCTTATCGTAGTCGTAGGCCTCTTTGGCGTATTGAAAAGCTTCCTTAATCTTTCCAGTTTTTGCCAACACTTTAGAATAAAGATTGATAAAAATATAATAATAATATTGGGCATTATTTCGAACATTTAAAGGGTCGCCCTCAGTAACAGCTTTTTCATTTTTAGATGCTTTCGTTTTTTCTACAATATTAATAGCATCTGTAATAAACTTTAGAGAGGCATCCCAATATTCTTTTTGATAAAGTTTCTCTGCTATAATATATAAGTAGTCTGGATGAACATCAGCTTTAACAATACTTATTAACTCTATGGCTTTGTCCTTATTGC
Organism: Bacteroidetes bacterium HGW-Bacteroidetes-17; assembly: GCA_002840985.1. Classification (GTDB taxonomy): domain Bacteria; phylum Bacteroidota; class Bacteroidia; order Bacteroidales. The sequence goes on along the minus strand of PHDM01000142.1, from coordinate 7,445 downwards.
CTGCTTCTGCATATCCACTCGCAATATCCATCCAATACATATCCAGGTCGTCAGTCGCTGTTTTTTCAGGGAAATCATGAAAAACTTCTTTAAAATATATCTCTTTTTTTATGGGGTCTTTTTCCATAATCACTTTGTTTTTTGCAGCTACGTAAGAATATAATCCTTTGGGGAATTTTTTCTTTGCAACGTCCACCAAAATTTCGGCTTTGCCTATTTGTTGTGTTGCATTATAAAACTTCACTGCCAGGATGAGATCCTCTTCTTTATTGCTGTTCGATAATTGCAACAATTTTTCCTCAAGCCGGATGCTGTCCTTTTCATTTCGCAAAGAATCAAGTCTTGGATCAGAAACCCTCCGGTTGAAGGATTGTGCATTTACACCTGAAATAAAAAATAATAAAAAGCCAAAGAAAAAATATTTTAATAAGAAATTTTTCATGATGATGTTTAATTTAGTTTATTAATGATATTATAAAATAAAATGCGATGCACGTGTATCCAATTCAAATGATGTTACTAATAACCCGGATTATTGGGTAAAAGATTAGGATTGGCTACTAACTCAGATTGAGGGAAAGGATATAATGCCTGATAAGATTGCCAGGTCCCTTTTTTCTCATCTTCCTGATTGAATACAACATCAATTCTCCCAGATCTTTTCAGATTGAACCAACGATTGCTCATTTCGGTAAATAGTTCTACCCAATTTTCTTTTTCGATAGCCAGTAACATTGTAGTTTGATCTGTGGCATTTGTATTGCCCAGTCCTGCCCTATTTCTTATTACATTAAGATCTGTGGAAGCACTTTCTGCACCTGTAACTTTACCCTGTTTAGCTCTGGCCTCCGCACGGATCAGGTATTGTTCAGCCAAACGGAACATCACATTGTATTCATTACCTGCAGCAGAAGTTAGCCTTATTTTATACTTAAAGGGGTAATAATACGTTTTAGCTGAATAGCTTATTGCCTTTGTCCAATTAACTTTACGTAAGTCGTTAGTTTCAAATGTATTTACCAGCGCATCATATAAAACAAAAGTAGGTGTAGAACCTGAAGGTATCCATGCAACCCCCATTTGAGTAACACCGCTTGCAGATGAATTATATTTAACAGCATTTTGCCAGATGGTTTCGGTGCTGGTATTGATAAATACATTGTTCAGATTGGTTTCTAATTGATACTTTCCTGAAGTGATTATGGCTCCAGCCGCTGCTTCAGCTTCAGCCCAATTCTCCATGTATAAATAAACCTTTGCAAGTAAAGCCTGAACTGTATACTTATCAATTCTTGCTTTTTCAGTAATAGCATAAGAACCATAAGTACCTTCAAGTTTTTCCTTAGCATCCAGTAAATCCTCTACAATCTGATTATATACTTCTTCAACGCTCGAACGGGGTAATTTACCATTTTCCAATGCATTTGTATTGGTCACTAAAGGAACTTCTCCAAAGTAATTGACCAGGTTAAAATAGCAAAAGGCCCTCCAAAACTTACATTCTCCAATCATTTGGTTCTTAAAAATTGTTGACAGATTAGTAGAAGATTCAAGCCCTTCCAAATTATAATTGGCATAATAAATAACGGTATAAGGATAATTGTACACAACATTAGTCCAATTAGCATCCCCAGGAATCGTATTTGTGCGGAATATATCGTAACTGGCATTATTGAAATAATAACCATCATCTGCCGACATTGCACCATATCTATTTATATTAAAAATCAATGTTCTCGTGTTATAAGAGGAGTACATTGACAGCACAGAACTAAGGGTTGTTGCTTCATCCACAAAAACCTTGTCTTCGGTCAGTTTGTCTGAAGGTGAACCTGCATCTATATATTTTTCACAAGAAGAAAAACTAATGATTAACAGCAGTATTAAAACAGCTGAAATCAAATTTTTGGTTTTATAATTTGTTATCATAATGATTTTTTTTAAAATGAACAATTAAGGCCAAAAGTAATAATCTGAAGGGCTGGCATAGAAGTCCCTGTTTCAGGATCAAAGGCATATTTATTCTTTGTCCATGTCAGCAGATTTTGTGCCTGCATATAAACCCTCAGGTTACTGATTTTATATTTTTCGAGCAAGGCCGAAGGGAAAGTATATGACAGGGTTACATTTTGGAGTTTGATAAATGAATTATCCCCCCATGGAGCTGAAGAACCTGAATACGTATAGGAATATACATTGGAAAAGGTTGTTGCTTTCCCTAAAGATGAATTATCCCCGGGCTCTTGCCAACGGTTTAGCCAATAGGTTGTTTGATTGCCTATAATTCCAGGTCCGGAAGTAGGGTAAATATTACCATCCTGTTTTTTAAAGCGGAAGGTAAAGTTCATCTCAAAACCTTTGTAAGTGATGGTGTTCGTTATGCCTCCATAAAATTCAGGGTCAGTATCCCCTGCAAGTATCCGGTCGGTGGAATAGGATGGAGAAAACGTAGACTCACCTGTTGTTTGATTTTTGTACAGGGGCTTGCCTGTTTCCTGATCGACACCCATATATTCATACCTCTTTACCTGATTTATAGATTTCCCTAAAGTATAAGTTGAAGCATAATAATAAGAAGGATCAACTTCCAATAATTTATTTTGCGGGATCGTGATATTAAAGGAAGTTCTCCAGCTTAAATCATTGCTAACAACATTTCTAGTGCTCACCTCAAGTTCAAAACCCTTGTTTTGCAAGAGGGCTGGCATATTCCCAGTATAAGAATTAAATCCGGCTTGAATTGCCAGTGCTAAATAACTTAGTTGATTATCGGAACGATTACGATAATAATTGGCCGTAAGCACAACACGATCCTTCATGAAGTTCAAATCCAGCCCTACTTCCAATTTTTTATTGGTCTCCCAATGTAAATTAGGGTTAGAAATGCCTGATGGATACACGATACTTGTACCCTGATAAGAATAATTACTGGAACCACTGGTAAGTGTAGCCATCCATTGATAATCCTGTATTTGGTCATTACCGGTAAGCCCGTAACTTAGCCTCAATTTCCCGAACGAAAGAAGTGGAAGAGCATCTGCTATAATTTTCTCACCTGTAAATATCCATGCACCCCCAAGAGACCAAAAAGTTCCCCATTTATGGTTCGATCCAAAGCGGGAAGAACCATCACGTCGCAAGTTTGCGTTAATAATGTACTTCGAATCCCAGTTATAGGTCAACCTTCCAAAAATGGAATTGTAACGATACAAGGTTCTTGTGCTGGTAATGCTATATGATGAGGCTCCAGTTAAATCGCCCAATAATTCAGGGCTGCTATATCCTTTAGCATCGATAGATTGGCTTTTATTTCTTGCATGTTGCCAGGTAGCACCAGCTAAAGCCGTCAATTTCCCCTTGCTTATATCCCTTGTATAAACAGCTTGTGGCTCTATAATATAGCTTTGCTGATCCATCATGGCAAATCGGGCATTGTTGGTTGGAGAAGTATTTGGTCTTTGTGAAGATATCGGCGTTTGTTGATTCTGATCAGTGCTTACTTTATTATATCCAATACTGGTTTTTAAGTCAAGACCTGGCAAAAGGGTGTAGCGTAAAGAAATATTACTGGACAAATTATTAGTTTCCCCAATATATTTCTGGAATAAAAAAGCTTCCGGATTAGTAAAATTATTGTCCCAATACAATGAACCATTTTCATTGTAAAGTGGCAGATTGGGAGGCAAGTTATAAGTGGAAGATAAATCCGTTGCTAACAGGTTGGTTTTATCATACGAAACAATACTCGAAATACTTGCAAAAAATTTCCGATCCAATGAATTATGATCGGCACTAAAACGGGTAGAAATACGCTCACTGCCAAAATCACCCGGATAAACTGTTGATTCATCCCGATATCCTGCCGCCAGTAAAAAGCGTGTACGTGTATCACCACCCGAAACAGTTAACTGAGCATCTGTGGTTTTAGCCGTACCTCCCAGATATTTCTTTTGCCAATCGGTAGATTTAGTTTGGTCCCATGTGACCAGATCAGGGGCATTACCAGCTCCTGGGGTAAGGCCATCATTACTTAAAGCCTCCCTGCGCAAGTTAAGGTATTGCTCCAGATTCATCATATCTATAAAGTTAGATACTGTACCAAAGCCTTGATACACATTCAGGTCTACCTTTGTTTTTCCTGCCTTTCCCTTTTTGGTTGTGATCAAAACTACACCATTGGCACCTTTGGTTCCGTAAATGGCGGTGGCATCAGCATCTTTCAATACATCAATGCGTTCAATATCGGATGGATTGATCATGCTGAACGGGCTGATACCTCCATTGGCAGCTAAAATACCAAAGCTGTTTAAATCATTCCTCGGAGGAACACTTTGATCATAAATGTTAAATGGAATCCCATCAATTATATATAGAGGTTGCGTTCCACTCGAAATCGAATTAGTACCCCGTATTTCAATATTCACTCTGGAGCCAGGCAAACCATTAGATTGCGTAATTACAGCACCTGACATTTGTCCCTGCAATGTAGTTAAAAGGTTGGATACCGGTTGTTTGGCAATATCTGCAGCAGTAACAGAACTTACAGAAGCCGTTAGTTCTTTCCGAGTGGAAGTTCCATAACCAATAACTACAACCTCTCCAAGTGAAGTTTCGCTTTCTTCAAGTACAATATTGAATGAAATTTTATCTCCAACAACTATTGATTGGGTTGTAAATCCAATAAAACTAATTTTTAATTCGGATAATGCATCTCTAACCTTGATGGAAAAATTACCGTTTACATCAGTAGTCACTCCATTCAGGGTTCCATTTTCCAGAACAGTAGCTCCAGGGAGTGGATATCCATTTTTATCGGTAACTTTTCCTTTGATCTCAATCACACTTACTTCAACTGTCTGAACTGTTTTAACTTCCTTTGATTTTCGAATAACGATATAATCATTTTCGATTACATACTCTAATTGACTGTCTTTAAAACAATTTGTAAGAATTGTGTTAATATCAGCATCATTGACATCAAGGCTGACTTGATTCAACCCTTTAACATCATCAACCTGATAAATAAAACGATAATTGCTAGTCTTTTCAATTTCTCGAAACACATTTTCGATGGCCACATTCGTAAGTTTGAGACTAAATGTACCTTCTTTTTGTCCATTTGCCTGGGCACTGATTACCCATAAAAACATGGTTAGAATTAATGATAATTTCATAAAAATTAAAAGTTTTCTTCTCATTCGCGAATCGCGAAAGTTCACATGTAAATTTTTTTTCATAAATTTGAATGTTAGTTATATAATATCCGGCGTTCAAGCTCCGGGTTAACTTACTTAAAAGGGATTGGGTTCAAGCAATCCCTTTTTTATTTTAAATGTTTTTTACACGAATGGTTTTGCCACTAAATTCAAAACTTACTTTTTGGGTTTTTTCCAACAAATCCAGTATTTGAGTAATCCCGGCTTTTCGTTCTACATTCCCCCTGAACTTCATATTCTTCACATAATCACTTTCAAATTCCACCTTAAAATCATACCAACGCGATAATTGATTAAAAATATTTTCCAAACTATTTGAACTAAAAATGTAATAGCCATCCTTCCAGGCAATAATTGGATATGTATCCACTTCTTTTACATTAATCTTTCTATTTACATCAATAATTACTCCTTGCTGGCCCGGGTTTAATTTTACACTCGACTCAGTATCAAATTTATGGCGCAGACATACACTCCCATTAACTAAAGTTGTTACGTTAGTCTCTTCATCGCTATATGAACGAATATTAAAAGATGTTCCTAAAACCTGAACCATTCCTTTTTCCGTATTTACTATAAAGGGGTATTCCACATTGTGAGCAATTTCGAAATAAGCTTCTCCACTTACTAATTCAATAACTCTATTTTTACCGATAAACTGTTTAGGATACTTAATAGTAGTTTCTGAATTAACCCAAATTTTTGATCCGTCCGATAGGTTTAATTCGAATTCACCTCCCCGAGGAACAATTAAAGTATGTATTTCTTCGCTTTGTTGAGTGTTTTCATTTTTCACTGCATCTGCATATATCAGTGAACTCCCTTGCACCTTAATTTCGATACTGCTATCTGCAACACTAACTTCATTTCCATCTAACTCATAGATTTTCCCTTCTTCAACAATAAGTTGGGGTTTTGAACTCTCTGGTATCACATTGGCAATAAATTCTGATTTGGTATCGGTAAATGGTGCTTCATAATTTAATAGAAGATATGTGGCAGTAAGCAACGGGATAAGAACGGCTGCTGCAATCTGGGAGTATAAAGAAGCCCTTTTTTTAAATTTATCCTTACTTATTCGTTTTGTTTGATCGTGCCATTTCTGCTTTATATCAATACTTCTATGTCTCTTTAATTGTTCATCGAGGTATTCTTTTTTACGGATATTCTGGTATAACAAACAGATGTATTTATCTTCTGTTAGGAGTTTGTCCACTTTTCTCTTATCAGATTCAGACAATTCATCTTTCAAATGCAGCAATAAAAGTTTGCTGATTTCGAGATTTTCTTCAATCTTTCTCATTTAGTAATAATATATTGTTTTTTATCAATTCTAGTGAATTGATTTTTATAGCTATACTATTTAAAGTGTTCAGATTAAATTTAGGGTGAATAGGAGGAGAAATAATTTTAAACTTTCAAAAAAATGAATCAAATTTAACGAGCAACAATAAATATAAACTGTTCTTTAAATGATCGCGTAAAAACTGGCGGGCCTTTAATTTATGTGTCTTTACGGTATTTATACTTATATTCAATTCGCTTGCAATTTCATCTTGCGATAATCCATCCAAAAAAAGAAGAAATACTTTTTTTCGTTGTTCAGGCATTGAATTAATCAATTTGTTGATTTCTTTTACCATTTCTTCTTCGATCATGATAATTGAATCATCAATCTGAGGTTCGTACTCCCTTATTTTTTTCGCTGAAAAATCTACTTTTACCTTTTCATGACGAATATGGTTCATGCACCTAAATCGGACAGCTGTGTATAAATAATTTGCAATTTTATTAATATAAACTTCATTTCTTTTCTTCCACAAATCCAGAAATATTTCTTGTACGATATCTTCGGCAATTTGATTGTCGTGAATAATTTTAACAGCATAATAATACAGTGATGAAAAGTATTCATCAAAAATTGACTTGAAATGCGTTTCATTGTCAATTTTGAAAAACATTTTGCCAGAATTCGCTTCCTTGATGTTCACAAGGCAAATATATAAAAATGTAGGCCAAACTATAACTCTTCGAATAATATGTAGATGTATTTCTCTTTGATATAAATAAGATCTGGGTAATCTGCTGGTTTTAAACAATTTTTCGTCCCTTTAAATTAGTCATAAAAAAAGCCATCGCATCTGCATGTGGTGGCTTTTAATTACTAACCTTATTTTAATCTATGAAACTAACGGAAATGTGAACAAGTGGTATTCGTTTTTATATTAA
>PHDM01000141.1 GCA_002840985.1 Bacteroidetes bacterium HGW-Bacteroidetes-17 | reverse complement strand
AAAACGAAAGCGGTTTTACCCATACCCGGTCTGGCAGCCAGAATTACCAAATCTGATTTTTGCCATCCATTGGTAACACGATCCAAATCGGTAAATCCTGAAGGAATTCCCCGAAGGTGACCCTCCTGGCCCTTGCCTGCTTCGATTTCTTTAATCGCTACTGTAACAAGTGATTGCATATCGTCATAATTTCGACGAAGATTGCTTTCGCTTACCGAAAATAAATTTTGTTCGGCACGATCCAATAAATCAAAAACATCAGTGGTATCTTCAAAAGCATCTTTAATAATCTCCGACGAAATGCGGATCAATTCACGTTGAATGAATTTTTGACTGATGATCCGGGAGTGATATTCAACATTTGCTGCTGAGGCGATTCTGTTCGTTAGTTGAGTGATATAATAAGGCCCGCCTACAATTTCAAGCTCCCCGGTATTTTTAAGTTCATTGGTAACCGTTAAAATATCAACAGGTTCCGACTTACCAAATAAACGGGAAATTGCTGAAAAAATGATATTATGTGCTTCTTTGTAAAATACTTCCGGTTTTAAAATATCGATCACTTGAGTCAGGGCATCCTTCTCTAGCATAATAGCACCAAGTACTGCTTCTTCTAAATCTATTGCTTGTGGTGGAACTTTTCCATGTTCCCATGAACCACCCGTTTGATTGAAAGGCTTTGTCCTTTTCCTTAAATTATCAGTCGTTCTTTTTGATGCTTCTTCCATGAGCCAAATATATAAAAAATGAAAGCTGTTATAGTGAAAAATTGGAAGGTAAATTTATTAACAATATTCTGATTTATCTTCTGAGATTTAAAAGGTTCATATTTTTGGAATATTTTTCCAGCAATGGCCAATAAAATCGCAAGGATACGGTGAATTACAGTGCGGTCCGATTTCAATTTCGGGCGAATGTTTTAAAAATAAAGTTTCTTTCGCTTTAGGAAGATGTTCTGTAATAAATGCTTGTAATTCATAAATTTCAGGCAAAACCGATTTAATAATAAATAACTGACCCAAATCAATTTTATTCTCATCTCCCTCAACATGGTCGTAATTTTCATTCATATAAATAATGGAGAAATCTTCGATTTCCAAACCTGAGTTTTGAATAACATAGTACTGTAATGCAGCATCCTTCAGATATGTTGGGGAGATCGCTTTGGAACTTTTAACCTCATAGGCATAAAGCTTTCCGTTTTTTCGTTCCAAAACATCTAAAATAATGAGTACCTGATCACTTTGAAAACTGGCTTCGTAAATACAGGAATCATTTCCGGTTGAAATAATCTCGGATGTCGCAATAATAGCTTTTTTGTATTGAGATGGAGACTTTGGCTGAAGATTTATACCTCCCGGAAATAACTGATGGGCAAGGATGCCAAAATCAGTACCGCGCTTAAACTTCGCGAGCTGTTCAGCCGACAATCGATCTCTTAAATAGGATCTGTTTTTGTGTAAATAAAGTGATTTAAGGCATTGAGTACTTCGGATGAAGGTAGATTTTGATAATAAATGTTTTTCCATGTTTAGTTTTAAGAAGGTCTGAGTTTTCATGATTATTTCTCCATAAAGATAAAAAAACTCCCTTCAAAAATCAGAAGGGAGTTTTTTTATTCAAACGATCAGGGTTTAGAAGAAATAATACACGGCCATAAGTAATCTTAAATTACTAACATTATGGGTATTATCAACGATTCCGTCAGCTTGTGTAGTTCCGTAAGCAGCCGTCGTGTATTCAACTTCACCCGAAAAACGCATTTTACCTGAATTTATATCTACACGAGGGGCAATACGATAAATATTGTCGATATTGGATCCACGACTGTAGTATGGCCCAATGATGTCTTCACCCGCTCCTTTATTTTTTGTGTAACCAGCAAATAAACCAGCAGCTACTTTTTTTCCATTGCTATGAATATCAGTCCAGAATGACATTGTTTTTATTGGCAGATACTCAACTAAATTATAATTGGCATTGGTCTCATCAGAAGTAACATATCCACCAAGCATTGTCAAGTGTGTGGTGTTTTTACCCAATACGCCTTCAAATTTCAAAGTCACATCCTTAGTAGCATATTTCAAAAATGCCATGGTCGAAATTCCACTGACTGCTTGATTAGTGGCATATCCAAGGTCTGTTTTTAAACTTGGTACCAGCGAAAGATAATCCGCTCCAAAACCAATTAAGAAAGAATTTCCACTGCTGCTTTTTGAGCTGTATTGTAACGTTATGTTTAATTCAGGTACAACATTGTTCCTTAAATAGATTGAACCTGCACCTTGTGGACCTGTACTTGTAAAATCCCTTTGCGACATCGCGGTAAAGCTCATTTTGAAAGAATCAAATTTTTGTGTGAAACGAATTTGAGGATTACGGGAGAATGGCTGAAAGGGTGCTCCGGTATTGAAAGAAACCGTGCCAGGGAAGCAATCGGTAATGAACATTGCATGCCAGTATTGACCAATCATGAGTTCGGTATTCGTCCAATTTAATTTTGCAAAGGCGTGTCGCAGCCGGAATCCGTTTACATCTGCATCGGAGTGACCAAAAAATGCACCTTCAATTAATGCAGAAGTCTTTGCACCAAAAGCTTCTGGGCCTGTGATAGCTCCGGTCAATCTGGTTTGCACGCTTAATATATTAAAGTTTGATTTTGAGTTGATGTCAAATCCAGTAGGATCAATCGATTCGTTGAGCGGGTACAGGTAAAAATGCCCTTCCCTAACTGCCACATTTTGTCTTGAATCAAAGAAAATATCGGTCTTAACAAATCCGGTAAATTTTATACCAAATAAAGGCTGATCTTGTGCTATCATTAATAGGGGTAAGAAGATGGCAAAAAATAATATTGAAATTTTTTTCATAATAAGAATGTTGTTTTAAATAGGTTATAGATTATTAGATTGGTTCACAAATATAAAATAATTAGTTCTGTTACACCCAATAGATGTTAGTTAATTAACAACCAATGATAATTAAAAAATAATCTAAATAAGAATTAAGGAATTATTACAATTTGATGATCGTCAAGTAGAGGTTTACTTTGATATTTCAGGAACAATTGAGCAACAGTCAGAACATCTTTTTGGCAATAATGCACGATTCTTTCCAAGTCATGATCTTCCCAATATACCCTTGCTACATCGGCACCGTTGATATCATCTTTTGGAGTTTGGATCCCGAAGATGGCGGCAAGCAAAGCCAGAGAAGTATAATGCTTATAATCACCAAATTTCCATAATTCCATGGTGTCGAGATGAGGTATTTCCCAAGGTTTTTTGCCTGCAATATTTAGAATAAAAGGGAGCTGGAGACCATTGATAAGCATACGCCGGGCAATATACGGATAGTCGAACTCCTTTCCATTATGGGCACATAATAAATGCTGCCTGCTGCTAAAATGGCTGTTCAATAATTGGCTAAACTCGGTGAGAAGTAACTTTTCATCATCTGCATAAAATGATTTTATCCTAAATTCTCGGTTGTAAAAATAACCGGCAGAAATACAGATGATTTTCCCGAATTCAGCGTAGATACCGGCCTTCGCATAAATTTGATCCGTGGTTTCGGTTTCCGATTTTTTTAATCGTTCCGCTTTTTGATCCCATAAAGCCTGAAAGTTATCCGGCATATTCTTATAAGTTGGATAAGCAGGCACGGTTTCAATATCCATGAAGAGGATGTGATGAAGTTCGATTGATTGCAACATGTTTTTTCTTCTTTATACCATAAATTTAAAAATATTCCGGTTCCAATAGAAAAACATTCATAAAATCATAAATGAGTACATTTGCGAATGATTAAATTAGTTGTCACAGGTGATGGCTCTTCAACATTGTTTCTTGAGGAGTTAAATGAGCATTATCATTCAACCTTTGGTGCGATACAGGAATCGAGACATATTTTTATTGAAGCCGGATTTAAGTATCAACAAAAAAGCTCAAAGCAAATTAAAATACTTGAAATTGGGTTCGGAACAGGGCTAAATGCATTGCTCAGTTTAGATGAGAGCTTGAAGCATGAGGTACAAACTGATTATTGTGGGATTGAACCATATCCGGTAAAACCAGAATTTGTCGCAGCATTAAACTATGGAAATATCTTAAAAAGTGGTGTGCTCTCAACTCATTTTATTCAAATCCATGATGCAGCCTGGAACCGCAAAATCAAATTGGCACCGAATTTTATATTTGCAAAAATGAAGGATACCATTGAAAATGTTGAATTGCCGGAGCATTATTTTAATTTGGTTTATTTTGATGCTTTTGGACCTGATGTTCAGTCGGAGATATGGACCGAGAAAATCTTTAAAAAAATTTATGATTCAATGGAGCCTGGTGGAGTGCTGGTAACCTATTCTGTGAAAGGAATTGTAAAAAGAGCATTGAAATCATCAGGTTTTACATTAGAAAAGCTACCTGGACCAATAGGCAAACGGGAGTTTTTGAGAGCTTCAAAATAACCAGCAGAATAATAGATTAAAGGATACACCGTATTTAATCCTCCATTTACCGATTGTGACTTTATCATCCTTTCAAGTCAATCTATCTTTGCTTCATGAAAAAATATTAACTTTAAACATTCATTTTATGGAAAAGCATATAGAAAAGTATTCTGAAAATAGACGTATGAAAAAAGTAGCCTTCGGAGTTATTGTTGTTGCCATCGGGGCATTATTGATGGCATCTAATTTTGGGTATCTGCCATATCGGCTGAGGCATATATTCTTCTCATGGGAAATGTTATTAATTGCGATTGGTTTGATAAACGTGGTTAATCGTGAGAGTAAAACAATGGGTTTGATTTTAATTGGCGTCGGCACATTCTTCTTATTACCCGATATTTTTGTGTTCCAGTTTAACTTTGTAAGATTATTTTGGCCCGTATTATTAATTGTGGTCGGCTTTTCATTGATTATTTTTGGAGGCAGGGCTGTTAACTGGCAACGTCATCGAAGGCAGGAAAGTTCTTTCGATAGTGGTTTTATCAATGAATTTAACGTATTTGGAGGTTCTAAAAGACGAATCGCTAATCAGGTATTCAAAGGAGGTGAATTGAATAATATCTTTGGTGGCTCGGAGCTGGATATGACCCAGGCCATTTTAGGTGAAGGCGAAAACCTACTTGAAGTTCAGTGCATATTTGGAGGTGTTGGAATGGTTGTTCCGGCCGATTGGAACGTAAGAATTGAGGTCGTTTCAATTTTTGGTGGGTTTAGCGATAAACGATCCTATATAAAGAAAAGTGAAAACGACTCCAATGTTCTGGTGATAAAAGGAACTTGTATTTTCGGAGGTGGTGAAATTAAAAGCTATTAATAAATCATGATAGTAGATCATCCGGTCTTTAAATCAACAAAATCGTTCGGTCTTTACGCGATATTATGGATTCTCACGATGGGAATCCATTTTTACATCATGTATGGCTTCTACGGACAAAGCATCGCGATTGCTTTAACCGATTCGTTAGTATTTAACTTATTATATGCTTTATTCGGATTATCGTTATGGTTTGCCGTTGGTTTTACGAAACCCACTAAAACGAATTTGTTCAATGTCATCTTTAATCACATTACTTCTTTAGCAATTATCATTCTCATCTGGATCAGTTTAGGTTCTTATATCGCCAAATCTATTATTGATAATGATGATTATCAATATTTTTTGACGGATACAATACCTTGGCGAATAATTAGTGCCGTGTTCCTGTATTCAATTATTGTATTAATTTATTATTTGATCATGTATTATCGCGATTTGCAAGATCGCTATCAAAATGAACTTGAATTAAAAGAGACTATTGTAGAGGGTGAATTGAATCTGCTCAAATCTCAAATTAATCCCCATTTTTTGTTCAACAGTTTAAATTCAATCAGTTCGCTCACCACAAGCGATGGTGAAAAGGCAAGAGAAATGATCGTAAAACTTTCTGATTTTTTAAGGTATACTGTTTCAAAAGATGACTTACGGTTTACTGAACTCGGTAAAGAAATTGAAAATGTGATCAGATATCTTGAAATTGAAAAAGTACGCTTTGGTAAAAAAGTGCAATTCGAATTTAGGTTAAGTGGTGAATGCCAGGAGAAAATGATTCCTGTGATGATTTTACAACCATTATATGAAAATGCCGTTAAGCATGGTGTTTATGAGAGTGTTGAAACTGTATTTATCCGCACTGAATGTATTATGCAGAAAGATCATTTGCACATCATCATCAAAAATAATTTTGATGGAGATAGCAGTAAGAAGGGGGCAGGGATTGGCCTGAAGAATATCAGGGACCGACTAAAGCTTATCTATAAGCATGATCAGTTGCTAAAGACGACTAAAACAGAAAATGAATTTATTGTAGAATTATTTATACCTTATAAAGTAGGAAATGAAAAAATATAGCTGTTTAATCATTGATGATGAAGAACCTGCCAGATCCTTGATTCGTGATTTTTTGGAAAATTTTAATGAATTTATAATTATAGGCGAAGCTGGTAATGGATTTGAAGGAGTTCAGTTGATCAATGAACTAAAGCCTGATGTCGTTTTTCTTGACATTCAGATGCCAAAGCTTTCAGGATTTGAGGTCCTCGAATTAATTGATTGCAAGCCATTCATTGTTTTTTCGACTGCATTTGATCAATATGCTATTCAGGCCTTTGAAAAAAATGCCATTGATTATTTATTGAAACCTTATTCACGTGAACGTTTTGAACGAGCTGTGAATAAAATCAAGGAGCAGGATAATGAGTTGAAAGATAGAGGAGAAGTTAATCAGAGAATTATCGAAAATCTGGATGATTCTAATGAATTGATTAATAGAATCGCGATCAGGGCAGGTAAACATATTCAGGTTATCCCCGTTGATGATATCAGCTATCTTGAATCGGATGATGATTATGTAAGGGTTCATACAAAGGGCAAGGAATATTTGAAAGAGAAAACGATGAAGTTTTTCGAAACGCATCTGGATTCAACGCAATTTGTAAGGATTCACCGTTCTTATATCATGAATGTGAATGAACTGGATCGTTTGGAACGCTACGAAAAAGACAGTTATCTGGCCATCCTGAAAGATCAATCCAGACTTAAAGTAAGTGCAAATGGCTATAAGTCTCTCAAAGATATTTTGAAGTTTTAAGCTTGTTTGATCAGGTAATAAACTGCTGTTGTTAGATAATTTCTAAAATAAGGGATCTTTGTAATAATCTTTGCTTGTTTCCTAATGTTGAGATTAAACTTGAATTTATAAATAGGATTGATGAAAAAATGTGTTTCTTCAACTATCTGATAACCTTCATGCTTAGCAATTCTCTCAAATTTCTCAATAGAAATTCCAAAATCTTTTATTTCCAGAAGCTCATTAATGGTATCCTTTTTCTCCCCAAATATTTTTAACAAACCATTATAAAGAAAACGCGGAAGTATATGATAATAGGGGAGGAACGCAGCAATTTTGCTTTTACAAATTTGTTGGTGCCCCCCAAAGGGCATTTGCCATGGTGGAAAACCAAAAAAGATAAAACCATTTGGTTTCAGTAACTTCTTTAATTCACGAATAAAAATTTGTTGGTCAGGCAGATGTTCGATAACATCTTTTAAAATGATCAAATCAAATTTAAAATCAAATACCTTATCATCAATATCAAAAATATTTTTATTGATAATTCGAACCTTTCCATCAGCAATCTCTTTCATTAAAAAAGATTTCGCAACTTCTACTCTGGATTGATTTAATTCAATACCTGTGCAAATATGTCCTGCATCAACGAAAGCCTTTAAAACACCAGCTTCGGCACAACCAATCTCTAAAATATTCCTGCTTTTTTGTAAATTAAGATGTGGGCTTACAAATGGAATTATGTATTCCTTAGAAGTGCGATATTGCATATCAAAATACCTGACTTTGTCTTCGTGAAATTCGAACATCTACTTTTAATGTTTTGGGCAAATATACTAAAAGAAAACTTAGATAATTTTAACTTTTATCCTTGATCTAATTAAAGAGGTTGCCCAACATTGACAGATTCAATATCCTTTTGACGTTGTTTAGCCTGTTTTAGCATCGATGTTATAATATTGGGGCACGAGAGAAGGAAAACTACGGTTCAAATGTAATAATTACGGTATATATTTTACACGTAACCTCTCTGATTTCTTACAACCTATCATCAACCATTTCTCGAGGGAGTATTGATTTAATATCATAAATTACATAATTATTTCCTTTAGTTAAATTACAATAATCCAGCTCCAGAAATTCATTGTGGGATACAGCTAAAATGATGGCGTGATATTTATTAGGTGTAAGTGATGAACTCTGGGTAATAAGTTTCAAATTGTATTCTTTTTTTACGTTTTTTTCATCTGCCCAAGGGTCATGTATATCCACTTTACAACCAAATTGTTTGAGCTCATTAATTATATCAATAACCTTGGTGTTACATATGTCTGGACAGTTTTCTTTAAATGTTATTCCCAGAACAAGGACATTGCTATTCAGAATTTTTTGTCCTTTCCCGATCATGAGCTTTATAACTTTGTTTGCTACAAATTGGCCCATATTATTATTTACCCTTCTGCCGGATAGAATTACATCGGGTTGATAGCCCAAAGACTCTGCCTTATGGGCTAAATAATAAGGATCAACTCCAATACAATGTCCAC
>PHDM01000140.1 GCA_002840985.1 Bacteroidetes bacterium HGW-Bacteroidetes-17 | reverse complement strand
TTTTGGCGGAGGCTCCGCAATGAACGAAGCATTAATTTCAGGAAAGCTCGATGTTGCTTTCATGGGTATTCCTCCAGTTCTTATTGCTATTGACAAGGGTGTAGAATATAGAATTGCAAATGGTATCTGTGTTCCACCTGCCGAATTGCTTGTTAGGGTAGATTCAGAAATAAAGTCACTCTCCGACATTCAACCAAACCATAAAATTGCGGTACCTGGAGTTGGATCTATCCAACATATAATGCTTGCAATGGCAGCAAAAAAACAATTAGGAAGTGGAAATGCTTTGGACAACAATATTGTTGCAATGGCAAACCCTGATGCTTATGCTTCATTAATCAGTAAAACGGATATCGTTGGACATTTTGCATCTATGCCATATATTGATCTCGAGGCAAAAGCCGGGATGGTAAGTGTTCTTGATGCAAAAGACGCACTGGGCAGTGGCGCTAGCATAGTCTGTGTTACCACTCCGCAATTTGAGAATGAAAAAGAACTTTCCTTGGCTCTTAAAAATGCACTATCTCACGCCATAGATTTAATAAACCTACGCGACGATCGAGTAATTGAAATCATCGCATCTACTGAAAAGATAAGCAAAGAAGCAGCTCGAATGTATCTTGATTGGCCTGGAACAGTCTATGCCTTGGAAGTGTATAGTATTTCTGCTTTAGGTTCGTTTATGGAAGGAGCTGGATACTTGAAACATCCTTACCCAGGTTTTAACAAAGTCACGTGGCAAGGTGCAAAGGAAGCAAGCTTTGATTGAGAATGAAATTTGGAAAAGCTTGATTGGAATATCAAGTCGAATGTGGAAAAAAGGATGGATTCGCGGCATTCTGTATATTTTTTTAGTCATTGCATTATGGCAGGTAGCATATGTAAGTAAACGCTTTCCTCCCATTTTATTTCCCTCGATAGGAGAGATTGCTCATTCCTTTCTTAGAGACCTTCTAAATGGTAGCATGCTCAGCCGGATAGGTTTTTCATTAAAGCTTATTCTATATGGTATGATAATATCAGCAACCATAGCTATGGTGTTGACACTACTTGCAATGGCCAGTAAGAACTTTAAAAGTTTAGTAACCTCGATGATTTCCATTTTCGATCCGCTTCCTGGTATTGCCCTTTTACCTTTGGCTATTCTTTGGATAGGCATCGGGGAGGAAGCGATTATTTTTATCATGATCCACTCAATAATTTGGCCAATGCTGCTTAATGTGATTGGTGGCTTCAGCTCTGTTCCGGCTATCTATCGTGATCTTGGTTACGCCTTTGGATTGAAGCGCAATAGGTTTGTTTTCGGCATATTGATTCCGGCTTCGATTCCCAGTATTCTTACTGGGTTTAAGACTGGCTGGTCTAGAGCATGGCGTGCACTGATAAGTGCAGAGATGGTGTTTGGTGCAACTGGTTCATCTTGGGGAATAGGTTGGGATATATATCTAAAACGTAGTTATTTAGACATGGCGGGCATGTTCGCGTCACTCCTTGTAATTATGATTATAGGTATCGTTGTAGAAAATTTAATTTTCAAGACTATTGAGCGAGTGACTGTGATAAAATGGGGAATGGCCTTATGACTGACTTTTTGTGCGTCAACAACCTCACCCAGCACTTTATTTCTGGGGACCAGAAACTCGAGGCATACAGTAAAGTTAGCTTTTCTTTAAAAAAAGGTGAGTTCCTCAGCATAACTGGCCCTTCAGGATGTGGAAAAACCACCTTACTGAGAACTATTGGTGGCTTTCTACCACCCACTTCGGGTACGATTAGTATTGCTGGTAAGGATATCAAAGAACCAGGAACGCACTGTGGTATGGTTTTCCAAACATTCGACCAACTCCTGCCTTGGAAGACTATTCTCGGCAATGTGATGTACCCTTTAATAATCAACCATAAATTCACAAATCGCGTAGAAACACAACACCATGCAAGAAAATATCTTGATATGGTTGGTCTCGACAAATTTAAAGATTATTATCCGTACCAATTATCAGGCGGGATGAAGCAGCGTGTTGCAATTGCACGTGCGCTAGCTATGGAACCTTCACTCATACTCATGGATGAGCCATTTGCAAGCGTAGATGCAGATACCCGGGTTATGCTTCAGCGTGAGTTGAAATCCATCTGGTATAAGTCAGGTATCACAGTATTGTTTGTAACACATTCCATCATTGAAGCCATTTCTTTAAGCACTCGGTTTTTAGTCATGGGTAAGTCTAAACCAAGTATTCGTCTGTTTGAAGAAAATTCAATACATAGCGAACCAGATAAGCTAATTACACCTGAAAACACAGGGTATTCCGAATGGTGGAGTAGACTATCTCATTTAATTCGGGAAGGCAATGACTCTTCTGCTCACGAATAGGCCAAAAAAATACTTGATTGCTATTAATAATCTAATTCTACGTTTTTCAAATATTTTATAAGCTTAGCCATTTATTAACTAATCATGAATTCATGAGACTATAAAAGCACTTAAAAATTTTAATGAAAAGGGATTTATAGAGTGAATAGCTACATAGAAATGATGACGAATCGAACCTCAATACGCGAGTTTATAAAGGATAAGAAGATTCCTGATGAAATAATGAATGAGATTCTCTTGGCTGCACAGAAAGCATCAACTTCTTTTAACCTTCAGACATATTGTGCAATATCTATTACCAATCACGATGACAGGAAGCGAATAGCAGAATTGTCAGAGAATCAAAATTTTATAACAGAAGCTTCCGCCTTTTTGATTATATGTGTTGATTTTTATAAAATGGAGATTGTTAATGAAATAGCAGGTAAAGATTACTACCAAAAGAATTTCTTCGAATCAACCTTAATGGGTATTGTTGATGCCTCCCTTTTCGGTCAAGCTGTTGCTTCTGCAGCAGAATCTTATGATTTGGGAATTTGCTTTGTCGGTGGTATACGTAGTAATATTGAAAAGATCGACGAAATATTGAAACTACCCCCCAAAGTTTTTCCTTTATTTGGAATTGCTATAGGTTATCCACTTAAAAAAAATAACCAAAAACCTCGATTACCAGTTGAAGGTATATTTTTCACAAATAATTATGATATCCTTCAAGTCAAGAGAGCATTAGCGAAATATGATTGTATAAGTAAAAACGACGGTCAATATAACAATAGACAGTATAAAGTTAATGAATTTGGTTTCATAGATCCACAAGAATATGGTTGGATTGAACATTCATCAAGAAGAACCTCAACGAGGGATATGAATAAAGTTCGAGAAGATTTATTCAAATATTTACAATTTAAAGAGGTGAAAATCTAGCAAGACACCATCGGTACCGGGTACGGATTCCACATTATTCACAGTCGTACAGGGCTATTCAAAAGCTTTTCTTTGAGACAAAAGATTAGCAATACATTGGCCGGTTCTTCCTTGCTCTCATCATAGGAGCGAGAAGAGAAGCGCCGAATGGTGTGGGTGGTAAGATGTTTTTACCGTAGTACGGTGCAACTTCAATAAGTTGTTGTCGTGCTACCTCAAAAGAATCATACCGCTAGCATTGACATTCACAGAATGGCCAAAAGTAGCGTAGGGACAGGAGTCGAGCTAGCGACGTGTTCCTTTCCCTTTCAAAACTCCCAACATTGCATTAATCAATAAGCATGATTTCAAAAGATTCATATCTGGAATAAGTTTCTTGATTTGATTTTTTTTCCGTTCTAATATATTGATAATGATAACGATAACGAGAAGAATAGGATTCTCCCGTGTCCCTCTACGCCGCCACCAAGAAGAGCAACGAGCTCACGAAATGCCTTCGAGCATCACGAGGCAAGAGATGCTCAGCCTTGATTTCATCACTTCAAAACACTCCCTTGTCATGGTCGGTGTATGCGGCAGCGGGAAAACAATGCTCTCTGTCTGCCTTGGGCTCAAGGCCTGCTCCTTGGATTACAAAGTCAAGTTCTTCACGCTTGCCCAGCTGGCTATCAAGCTGAAGGCTGCAGCAGATGAAGGTCGCCTTGAGAATACCCTGATCCAGTTCAGGAAGCTTGATCTTCTCATCATTGATGAATGGGGCTACTGCCAGATTGACAGGGAATGCGCCGGATATATTTTCCGCGTCATAGCCGATAGTTACGAGACGAAGAGCCTGATCATAACCACCAACCTTCCATTCAGCGAATGGGGTAAGATTGTTGCCGATGAACAGCTTGCCGCTGCCATAATTGACAGAATTGTCCACTATGGTCATTTGATTGATACCGGCAATAAGGATTGGAGACTAACCAGTTCTCCGATGAACAAGACCCAGGTTGTAGAACTCAGGAAATAAAGGAGAGATAAACTCAGGAAAAAGCATGATCAAAGTATTGAAAAAGTAATGATTATTGCTTATAGCAGAAATTGTTATTTTAAGTGTAGAGCAAAGGATGATGAAATTCTGGAAATCCGATGATCTTTTTCTCCAAATCTACTTGATTAAACACATCCTTCCCATGCAGCCTGGCGATGTCTACCAGACCTATGCCGATGTCGACGACCTCATCAGGGACTTTGACTTCAAGCCGTCCACACCCATCGGAGTGGGGATGGGGAAGTTCGTGGAGTGGTATAGGGAATATTATGGGGTGTGATAAGGAATCGCTTATAGTAATGAAGCGGTGTTTCGGTTTTGGAAGGAATATTATTTAGGTAAGAAAAATAATTAGAATGTTCACTCGAAGCGTGATAGGAGTGATTTACGTAATTTTATTTCGTCCGGATGAAAGGGAAAGGCGACTCATCATTTCTCTCTTGCGTTAAAATAATGAAGAAAGATGGACAAACTACTTTATAGGAGACCGAGAGACTCGTCGAAAAGAATATGCCCAAATAGTTGTTGACAAAGGTCTTTATGATACCTCTATAGTAAAAAAGGAGGATTTATGTATTCTACAATTTGTCGTTCTGAAGGAATAATCTGGAAAATAATTGATAATGAAATAATACTTCTTAATCCAAAAACTGGTGAGTACTTTGGATTGACTCCAGTAGCATCTGATTTCTGGAAACATCTTGAAAAGACCAGTTCTCTTGCTGAGATTCTAACACATCTTGACTCCCTCTATGATGTGGATAAAGAGCTATTAATCAATGACATCCATGTATTAATCACAAAATTGATACAAAGAAATTTGATCATCACAGAATGAAAAACTATTTTCGGATCTTTCAATATATCGTACCTGCCATACGACTTCCTTTTCAGATACAGTCTATGAAAAGGAAGCTGAATAGGACTTCCGTAGAAGATATTATCACCGAGATATTCCGTATAGGTACCACGCACCTTACAGTGTCCAGTATTCCCGTATTAACGAGGAAGTTCACGAATTATTATCAATTATGTAATTTCTATGTTATCACCATCATGCATAGTAAGAATTCGTGCTTACTGCGTTCCTTGTTGCTATTTACGTGGTGTGTGCGATGTAATCTTTCGGTGACTGTACATATCGGGGTACAGAGGAATCAATCGGCGATCATGGGACATGCTTGGATTGAATTCAATCAAATATCCTTTAGAGAACCTGAAACAACCAAAAGCTATACAACCATGCTTACCTATGATTTCGATGGTAGGGAATTTTCTCCAGTTTAGAAAGGAATGTATGTGGGTAAATATTGCGAGCTTCCAGCTGAATTAGCACTAGTATGCAAGCTTTCATCTCCATCTCATTTTGGAACTAATGGGCTTGATTCATATACTTTGTGCGAAACAGATTCTATTGATTGGAAGATTTTTCTTGAATTCTGTACAATCCACCGACTATATCCATTGGTTTACACAAACGCAAGAGAAAAATATAGTACCATTATCCCCAAAGCTGTCATGGCGGAATTGAAACAACTCTATATTGTGAATTCTTTTCAAATGGATATTCTTAGCGGGGAACTAGTGCGGATTATACATGCATGCAGTGAAGATGGTATTGGAGTATTAGCTTATAAAGGACCTGCGTTGGCTCAAGTTTTGTATGGTGACATTTCACTGCGGGTATCAAAGGATCTTGATGTTCTGATTCATCCAACAGACTTTCCTAAGGTCCATTCTTTGATGATCTCCTGGGGATATTCAGTAACAACACCATACGAGAATGCAAATCTTCATAGTATTATCGATTCAGATAGCCAACATCATATTGAATATATACATCCATTGAAAATGGCTCGTGTGGAAATTCACTGGCGGCTTTTTGAGGCATACGAAAAACCATATGTTTTTGATGCCTTCCAAAATTATACCAACAACCATGCAACCATTTTTTTGCAGGGGTTCCCAATCCCTATTTTCAGCCCGACGCTACAATTCATCACGCTTTGTTTTCATGGTTCCAAGCATATGTGGAATAGAATGCGATGGTTAGTTGATATATCAATGATTTTACACAATCCTGCCACCTTGGATTGGTCACAAATCCTTCAAATTGCAAAGGAAAGCGATTTATTACCCATTCTTGGTCAAACAACGATTCTTCTTGCAAAGATTTTCAATTTCTCTCCTCCACAAGAACTTCGGCCCCTCATGGATATACCAAAGGCAATCCGATTAGCACAAATGGTATTGCGTAAATATTCCATTATATCTAATCCAGAAGCAGATCATTACTTTTCACTCTCAGTACGATTGGATAGAAAATATCGTACCTTAATATATGAAACTAGAAAGAGCAAATCAAAGCAGTTCAAATTGTTTTTAGTGAGGTTGATACGTCCGTCAAAGAGTGATTTTGAAATGATCCGTCTTCCTAGGATTATGTTCCCATTGTATTTTATTCTAAGGCCAATATTGATTATCATTCGAATGGTAAGAAAAGTAAAAATTTCCTCACAGAAAGGATAAACCCTGTGTTGTTTCGTTATAAAGCTTTTGGATTGCAAATTGAATCTGAATTAGAAATTCCTTTATTTTTATCCTCAATAGATGGTGTGGATGCGGATGTCACAATTTTATTAGGGGCTGTTCCGCGTTGCCTTGAAAATTGTGTTGAATTGAACACTTTTTCACAAGCTAATCAAAAAGAATATTTATTGACTGTTGATAAAATAGGCAGGTTCTATGTAAAAGACGGCACACTCATCACCATCGAACCAGTCGATACCGTAGATTTTGATTATCTACTGCCTTTCCTTGCTGGTTCTTCTTTTGGGATGCTTCTCTACCAACGAGGATTCTTCGTCATGCACGGGAGTACAATCATTTCCGGTGATAATTGCATCATTATAACTGGCGTGCGCGGAGCAGGTAAATCTTCAGTAGCAGCTGAGTTGGTTGCGCGGGGATTTCCCATCATCAACGATGATCTTTCAATAATCAATTACTCAAGCAGCTCTGGCAAGCTCATCGTTCATCCAGGTTTTCCCTATCAAAAGCTCTGGGCAGATTCAATGCGACGGTTATCGATTCCATTTGAAGATAATAAGTACAAGAAGATTCTCCCTCAATATGAAAAATACCGTGTGCCTATTTCAAATAAATTCTTCTACAGAACGTTTCCATTAACCCATATTTTTGAATTGGTTGTCTTAGACTCTATTTCAAGTATTGAAACTAGAAAATTATCAGGGTTCCAAAAAGTTCAGACTATAATGAGGAACAATTATGCTGAAGCATTGATTTCCTCTTTGAACAAGTCAGTTGAAGCCCTTGAAAATACAATGGACCTCGTTAATCATCTTGAAGTGTATCAAATTTCCCGACCTGCGGATATTTATCTCGCTAATGCCATTGCGGAAATAGTTAAAGCCATATTAGAATAGAACCTTTCATATAAAAGGTATTAAGAAAAAAAATATACAGTATTATCAAAGACTTTTTCAAGACGGATCTGGTAGTCTCATTGTAACATCATTCAACGGTTCATAGTCGACTACATCGGGTTTCTCATATACTTGTTTTTCACCCATTCTTCTAAATCTCCATTACGAGTGATAATATTTCACAAAAGGCTATCTGTCAATTAAATATGTATATTCCCAGTATTCCCTGCATAGGTAATATGCGGGATTATCCCATTTTCAATAGAAAGTGCCATCATAGGTAGCTCCAAAAGAGTTTTTAAGAGATCAATTTTCAAGTATAACTTCCGCATCTTCTGCCTTACCAAGCATCGCTCTTGCTTCTGCTACAAGGTGCGCATCAAAACCCATATACTCCAGCAATCGGATCGCATTCCGAGTTCTCGACGGCCCCTCCTTCAACAAGTAATCGAACACCACCTCGTTTCCACCGAAACGCTCACTGAAATGATAATTCCCGTACACTCTCTCCAATATCCTAGTCAATTCCACATCGTGCGATGCGACCAAGCATAAACTTTCTGTCTGATGCAACACCCGCAGCACCGCCGTCGAAGCCGCTATCCGTTCAGGGGTGTTCGTTCCACGTAATATTTCATCGATGAAACAGACACACCTTTGGCTCTTGCATTCATCCATGATCCGTCGGAGCGATCGAATCTCCGCCATGAAATAGCTCTCGCCACCCTCGATATTGTCACGCAGCGCCATCGACGAAACCACCTGCGCGCGTCCAAGCGAATATGCTTTCGCGCAGCACACATGCAATGTCTGAGCAAGAATATGATTCACCGCGATCATCTTGATAAACGTTGACTTTCCCGATGCATTCGACCCTGTCACGATGCAATCATTGTCCAACACCACACTATTGGGTACAGGATCGACAGAACGACGCTGCGCTCACCGCCGTATCAAGCTCTCCGACAATCGTATACAACCGCCGCAGTTCCAAATTGTGGGCTATCATCAAATCGACCGTACGGTTATAGAGAATCAAATCGACAAGGAACACCGCCTTGAACAGGAGCAACGGCAACTCCAGCTCGGCTGCAGTCTGGTGCATGCTGCCTGGTAACACACCACGCATATTCTTGTAGGGAGCAAGAGCAGCCTTGAGATCATCACCCAAATTGCCAATATCATCCACATCCGCTCTCAATGTCGCCTTCGACGTTCCACCTGTCTCGGCTAGATTGCCCATCCTTGCTTCGCGCAGCCTGTCACCGAACACCCGTTGCATGACCTTGGCTCCATGCACCAATGCGGAAAAGTAGCGGAGACTCTCAAGATCACTCTCCAATGACCTGCCCATGAACACCGAAACAGTTGCATTGACACACACTACGCACAACAGCATGCCCATGCCGACTTGCATCGATAGCGGCAGGATCGTCAACGCGACAAACGGTAGCAATGCCAAAATTCCATATACCCAGTCATGGCTCAACCGCTTTGCCACTGGATCAAAAAGATATGGTGCCAGACCGCTTCCAGACCGCTTGCCAATACCTTTCAGAATTCTCTGCAGACGCAAACGGGAATGGACATCCTCGGAAAACCATTTTCTGAGCATTCCTCGGAGCTCCAATGTACTTAACCGCACCTGTGCATCATGCAGAATATGATACAGATACTCTTCGCCAACCGAGCAATGGCACGTGTCGATCCGCCGATACACACTATCCATCGACAGATCATTCCATGTGGTGGCATCAATATAAGAATGTTCCCCATCCGATTGCAATGCATGCTCATGGTAGGACCGTACATGCCGCATATCATTCACTTCAGTGGGAACACGACCATACGATTCCAACAATTTCCGTTCCGATTTAGCGCGCGCTCTCAGCACGAACCAACGTGCAAGCGCTACCACAAGTACAATCCCCGCTATCAATCCACCAATCATTATGCATGCGACCTTTGAATTTTCATAAATCAAAAGTACACATGCCCTCCCGGTAGGTCAATCTGTTAGTTACAACTATCGGAACCAGGTACGGATTCCCCATTTTCCTTCTCGGCTCCATGGGGATCACGACATGAAGAGAGCTTGCGTTTCTAATTCCTGAGTTCCCTGAGCGCCTCCACTTGGTTGATGCCCTTGTCCTCTTCCTTCAAATTACTATGACATTCTGTCCAGTTGATAATACTATATCCGACCAAAGATTCTGACTAAAGATTCTGGAAAGACTGTCTTGACATATGGCTTACTTTAGAAGCATGGTATAAAGCAATTGAGCAAAGGAAATACATGTTGCTTGCATTCCCCAGCTTAGGATGTATGACGCGTTTAGCCCTTCTTTTCAGACTTATTGTTAAATCATAAAGATATTGATAATTGATCTTTTATAAGGATTGAATATGAAAGCATATGATTTTAGAGTTATTGAAGAAAAATGGCAAAAACGGTGGGAAGAAAATAAAAGTTTTATAGCTGAGGATTTTTCAGACAAACCAAAATATTACATCCTGAGTGAGTTTTTTGGGCCGAGTGGGAAAGGAATACATCTTGGGCATATAAAATGCTACACTCCAACGGAAGTGATTGCTAGGTATATGCGTCTTAAAGGCTACAACGTGTTATATCCTGCCGGGTGGGATGCATTTGGACTGCCTACCGAAAATTTTGCAATAAAAACAGGCGAACAGCCATCCGATGTTACAGAAAGAAACATTGGAATATTTAAGTATCAATTAAGAAAAATGGGGTATTCATTTGATTGGCATAGGGAGATATGCACGTCATATGAAGACTATTATAGATGGACCCAATGGATTTTCCTCCAGTTGTTTAAAAAGGGACTTGCATACAAATCCGAAGGGGTGGTCAATTTCTGTCCGAGTTGCATGACTGTTTTAAGCAACGAGGATAGTCAGGGTGGTGAATGCGATAGATGCCATGGAAGAGTTGTACAGGAAAAACGTAGCGTATGGTACCTAAGGATGCGTGATTATTCTGAAAAAATTCTTAATGGCGTTGATGAAATCGATATGAAAGAGAGTCTGAAAGATTCTCAACGTAATTGGATTGGAAAAAGTGTAGGTGCGGAAATACTTTTTTGCATCAAAGATATAAATGAAAAACTAGAGGTTTTCACAACTAGACCAGATACGTTATTTGGAGCTACTTTTATAGTAATCGCACCGGAACATCCCCTCGCGAACCATCCATCAATTCTTAATGTGGAAGAAGTACATGCCTATCAGAAACTTGCCTCAGAGAAGAGCATGCTTGACCGACGTACATTAAAAGAAAAAACAGGGATGCAATTAAAAAGAATAATAGCCATCAATCCGATTAACCAAACCGAGTTGCCGATTTTTATCGCCGATTATGTATTAATGGGCTACGGCACAGGAGCTATCATGGCAGTCCCAGGGCATGATGACCGTGACTGGGAATTTGCTCATAAACACAACCTTCCAATAGTAGAAGTTATTGCTGGTGGAGATATTTCAAAAAGCGCATATACAGATGATGGTGTGTTGATCAACAGCGGGTTTCTAAATGGACTATGCACAGAAGATGCAAAAGACGTAATCATTGGCAAACTGGAAGAACAACATCAAGGTATTAAAACGCTGAACTACAGAATACAGGATTGGGCATTCAATCGGCAACGTTATTGGGGGGAACCCTTTCCAATAGTGATCTGTGATGAATGTGGCTACGTTCCCATTTCTGAAAGAAATCTTCCTGTAATACTCCCAAAAACTACAGATTTTACTCCAGACAAGAGTGGAAATAGCCCATTGTCAAAACTATCCGATTGGGTGAACTGTACCTGTCCAAAATGTGGGAAGCCTGCAAAACGCGAAACAGATACAATGCCAAATTGGGCAGGCTCTTCGTGGTACTGGTTGCGTTTTATTGATCCTCAAAACTCTCATGCCTTTGTCGGAAAAGACAAATTGAATTATTGGGGTGCTGTGGATCTTTATACAGGCGGGACTGAACATGTTACTCGTCATATGTTGTATGCAAGTTTCTGGCATAATTTTTTATATGATATAGGTGCTGTCCCACACAAATTACCTTTTACCCGTCGTATGTGTAATGGTCTGATTTTAGACGGTGAAGGTAAAAAGATGTCTAAGAGCTCTGAGAATGCAATAGACCCACTCGATGTAGTTGCACAATATGGTGCCGATGCATTTCGACTGCATATGTTGTTTATTGGTGAATATGAGCAAAACACCCTATGGAGCCTCGATGGGATCGTAGGAATACAACGTTTTTTAAATTCAGTATGGGCATTCCAAAACATCATGCGAAAAGCTGATATTATCAGTGAGAAGCATGCGTTTGAACTGAATTCATTACTTAAAAGATATGTATCGACTATTATTGATACAAATCAAACACACCATACGTATGAATCGCATAATGATTTTAAATTCAATACGATAATTGCAGCGATGATGACCTTTGTGAATAGTATAAAGTCTGATGGATGGATATCACGTGAGGAATATCGTCAGCTGCTAATAATGCTCAATCCTTTCGCGCCTCATATTACATCCGAGATTTATGAAACTGTCTTCGGTGTCGATATTTTAACTGCTGCTTTTCCTGAATATGATGATTCTAAGACTATTTTAAGTAGTTATAACCTTCCGGTGCAGCTCAATGGGAAAATGAAGGGCACTGTTCAGGTTCCAAAT
>PHDM01000139.1 GCA_002840985.1 Bacteroidetes bacterium HGW-Bacteroidetes-17 | reverse complement strand
ACGCTTACTATTGATGCAGGGCCCGATTTCCGACAGCAGATGCTATTAAATAAAATAAGCCATTTAGATGCAATATTGGTAACTCATGGACATAAAGATCATGTTGGAGGATTGGATGATGTTAGGGCATTTAATTTTTTATCAAAAAAGCCAATGGATGTTTTTTTGGGGAAATTTGCTGAACCGGATTTAATACGTGAATTTCATTATGCTTTTGAAGAAGAAAGGTATCCGGGCTCGCCTAACATTAAATTAAACATTATTGAGAACTCACCTTTTAGATTTAACGGAATTGAAATTATTCCAATCAAAGCACAGCATTATAAAAGTGAAGTTTTTGGATACCGCATTGGAGATTTTTGTTATCTCACAGATTTAAAAACAATAAGCGAAGAGGAAATGGATAAAATGCGTGGTGCTAAAATTATTACTATCAGCGGACTACGAAAAAAAGAACACATTTCTCATCTTAACTTATCCCAGGCGGTTAGTTTAATTCAGGAATTAAATCCGGAGAGAGGGGATATTACTCACATCAGCCACTTGATGGGGCTTCATGAAAAAGTAAACCAGGAATTACCTGAAAATATTAGCTTGGCTTATGATGGATTGACTTTTATTTGTAATTGATTTTTTCAACCTTTCTTAAATCCAGCAAATTAATTGGGTTACTTCCCAATCCTTTGATATTTGGTTGCACAAATCTGAGTACCTGATCATAATATAAAATCACAACCGGTGCTTCTTCCATCACAATACTATCCATTTTAGCATATAATTCAAAACGTTTTTCATCATTCGTTTCAATTAATGAGGATTCATAAAGATCATCAAAAAGTGAATTATTGAAATGCGTGTAATTGGGTCCGGTTGGGCAGAAATTTTTTGAATAAAACATGGACAGATAATTTTCGGCATCAGGATAATCGGCAATCCATGAAGCCCTGAAAAAAGGCAATTTAGCTTGAGCCTTCATTTCTCGCATAGCAGCAGGTGGACTTACATCTATCTCAACCTTTATTCCAATTTCACCCAGTGCATGCTGAATGTACTCGCATAAATCTAAATATTCAGCAGTTGTAACAAGGTTTATTGGGCTCATTCCTTGTCCATCAGGGTATCCGGCTTCAACCAGTAATTTTCTTGCTCTGTCCGGGTCGAATGAATATCCATAATCCGCATCCTGATTATACGAAGGAAATCCTTTAGGAACAATTCCTTTCAAACCCGGTTCTCCAATATTATTTCGCAAAAACTTCATCATTTTAACACGGTCAAAACCATAATTAATGGCCTGACGGATTTTCTTCATTCGTAATGGATTCGAACTTGTTAAATCATCCACCAAGATCCCGAGATATTCTGTATTCAGATACGGCTGTGAAACTAAATTGATTCTATCCTGATATTTTGGTTTTAGGCCTCCCCTTTTCGTCAATATTTCATCTTTATAACTGGCATCAATCCCCGACATAAAATCAAGTTTCCCTTGCACAAAATGTAAAAACGCTGCTTGCTTATCGGCCAGAAAAGTAATTGAAACAGCATCAAGATAAGGAAGTTTCTTTCCTTTAATGGACTCGAAATAATGTTCATTTTTCGTTAACACCATTTTTACGCCCTCTTTCCATAATTTTAGCTTAAATGGCCCGGTCCCAACCGGATTATTACGAAAATCTTCTTTGTAAAACTCAATGGCTTCGTGAGGAACAACAGCACAATACTGCATGGCCAATATTCCTAAAAATGGAGTAAAAGGTTGGCTCAGATTTATTTTGAATACCGAATCATTTATTGTTTCAATTGCATATTTTCCATTTAAATTTTCAACCTGACTAAAAACCCATAAACCAGGTGAAGCAACTTTTGGGTCAACAATTCTATTGAAACT
The DNA here is from genome assembly GCA_002840985.1 of Bacteroidetes bacterium HGW-Bacteroidetes-17. Lineage (GTDB taxonomy): Bacteria > Bacteroidota > Bacteroidia > Bacteroidales. The sequence goes on along the minus strand of PHDM01000139.1, from coordinate 7,020 downwards.
GTATACAAAATCACTTGCAACGACCCTCCTGCCTATGCCATCAGCGAATGATTCATCATTATGAAAGTAAACATCCGTGCGCAGATTAAAAGTATAACTTAATCCATCCTCCGAAATCTGCCAATCTTTAGCAATAGCCGGCTCTACCTTAAGCTCATCATTAAGCCTTACTAAACCTGCAAAAAGCTGATTACATGCCCAGATATTTGGCAAATCTTTCGCAAAAGCAGGATCAAGCGAACTAATATTTGCTGCCTCATTATAGCGAAAAACGGTATTATCAGGGTCATATAAGTCTCGCCTACAGGATGACAGTACCACAACGACAACACAAATAATCAAGCCAATTCTTTTCATACATTCAAAAATACATTATTCTTTGATGCAATCATATTCGATTTTATGCATCCAAAATTCAAGAATAATCTATCTCAATAAAAAAAATCGACCAACACATAAAATCTATTGATAATTGCATGTTATTATTCAAATCATAACGGACCCATTTATAAAATAATTAAGTAAATTGGCTGATCCAATTCAATACCTCAAACTATGAAATAGCCATGTTAAATAAAATTTCACACAACGTAGAAAGATTATCTCATGGCGTATTCCATGTGACCGATTTAATAAATTATAAAAAAATAAACACATGAAAACTAATAAAAATGTATTTTTTACAATTCTGGCACTTCTCTTTTTCACAACTACTCAATTAATAGCTCAAGAAGCTGACTCCGTAGGCTATATCGTTAAAGATGGAGATATGGCTCCACAATTTACCATGACCCTTATGGACGGAAGCCAAGTTAGCATGGCAGATTTAAAAGGCAAGGTTGTTCTGCTTCAATTCACGGCCAGTTGGTGCGTTGTATGCCGAAAAGAAATGCCATTTTTAGAATCTGAAATATGGCAGGAATATAAAGACAAGGGATTAGTAATGATCGGCGTTGATCGCGATGAACCATTGGAAACAGTTCAAAAATTTGCCAAACAAATGAAAATAACCTACCCTTTGGCCCTGGATCCAAATGCTGATATTTTTGGATTGTTTGCCCTCAAACAAAGTGGGATTACGCGTAATGTAATCATTGATCGTGACGGGCGGATCGTTTTCAAAACACGTCTTTTCGATCGTGAAGAATTTGATCGCATGAAAGCAAAAATCAAAGAACTAATGGATCGTAATTAATCATTAAAACTCAACCTGATGAAAAAAACAATAATTTTCTTATTAACGATTTTTTTAACATCCATATCATTGAATGGACTTACACAAAATTCAGTCAAGGAAAAAGGATTGGAAGCCATCACTATGAATGGGATAAAAGGATCCCTTGAGTTTTTAGCATCTGATTGGACAGAAGGCCGTGAAACAGGCGAAAGGGGCAGTTTTATGGCTGCTGATTATATTCAAAGCATGTTTAAAGTCTATGGAATACAACCTGCCGGCGACATCACTTATGCGAGACCTACAGCCGAACAAAGAGCTGCAGGTATTGATATCCAACAGGTAAAAGGGTATTTTCAGGATTTTAGTCTGGTAAAATCTAAATCAGGTACCAATCAGGTATTTGAACTTAAAAGAGTAAATGGGACAACGAATAGTGTCCAGAGTTTTGAATATCTCACCGACTTTTCATTTAGCACACCTGAAGTCAGCCAATCATTCGAAACTGAAATTGTTTTTGTAGGATATGGTTACAAGGATAAAGCCAACGCCTATGACGATTATAAAAATGTCGATGTCAAAGGAAAAATAGTTTTAATTATTACAGGATATCCTGGTCATCGGGATAAAAACTCTGATGCATTTAAAAAATTTAGTAACGACGAAAACCGGGTATCTTATTACCTGAGCCGTTCAAAGCAAAACTGGGCAATTGAACATGGTGCAGTTGGAATTATTGAATGCAATATTGAATATAATGCTCAGGATAATTGGTATACCAATTATCCCTTACGATTTGATTCAAGAGGCTATGAAGGAGACGTACCTATGACAACCCGTGAATACTCGATGCGGATTCCGGGTGATAAATTAGACCCGCAACTCTTGCGAATCAGCTTAAGCAATCGAACAATTAATGAGATTGTAAAAGACAGTAAAATTGATTTTTCTTCATTCGAAAAAATAGCAGCGGAGAAAATGAAATCGGCTTCAATGATAATCCCGAATTTGAGAATAAATGTTTATGCCGATGTTGAATCAGAAATAATCAAAGCTCGAAATATTTTAGGCATGATCGAAGGTGAGAACCTCAATGATATTATCGTTATTGGAGGACACTACGATCACATGGGAATGCACAAAGGTTTTATTTTTAATGGTGCCGATGATGATGCATCCGGTGTAATCGGGATGTTGACCATAGCAAAAGCAATCAAAGCAACAGGTGTTAAACCTAAAAAAACCATTATTTTTGCAGCTTGGACCGGTGAGGAAAAAGGATTGTTGGGCTCTAAATATTTTGTACAATCCTTCAAACCATTGGATCGAATCACTTATAATTTAAATATGGATATGATATCCAGAAATAATCCTACTGATAGTAAAGGAAATCAACTAACGATGAAGGTGACGAAAGGAAATGATTTTTTTGAAGAGATCACCAAAAACAACATTAAGGATTTCAATTTAGATATGGATGTAATTTACAACCCAATAGATGCCGGAACTTCTAGTGGAGGATCGGACTATGTTCCATTTTGTGCTGAGTATATCCCGTTTTTCTCATTTAATGCAGGTTTTGATCCCAATTACCATCACTATGATGATGAAACCTCCACTTTGAACTGGGAAAAAATGCTCACGATAGTGAAATTGGGCTTTTTGGATATTTGGGATTTAGCAAACAACTAAACAATATTATAGGTAAAATGAAAACAATGATTGATCTTAGAAGCGATACCGTAACAAAGCCCTCAAAATTAATGCTTGAGGCCATGATGAATGCAAAAGTTGGTGATGATGTTTTTGGAGAAGATCCGACCATTAATGAATTAGAAATTAAAGCAGCTAAGATGTTTGGAGTGGAAGCAAGCTTGTTTTGTTCTTCAGGAACCCAAACAAATCAAATTGCAATTAAAGTGCATACCATTCCGGGTGATGAAATCATCTGCGATCACACCTCGCATGTTTACAGATTTGAAGGAGGTGGAATAGGGTTCAATTCCGGCTCTTCAGTTCGCCTGATTCACGGAGATAGAGGCAGAATTACAGCCAACGATGTATTGACTGAAATCAACCCCAATGATTCGCATTTTCCTCAAACAAGTTTGGTTTCGGTTGAGAATACTGCAAATAAAGGAGGTGGAAGTTGTTATGACTTTACTGAACTTGTTAAAATCAAAAAAGCATGTGATGAAAAGGGTTTGAAATTCCACATGGATGGTGCACGGTTATTTAATGCCCTCGTTAAAACCGGGGAAACGCCAATTCAACATGGTAAGCTATTCGATTCAATTTCAATTTGCCTGTCAAAAGGGCTTGGTGCCCCGGTTGGTTCATTGCTTCTTGGTTCTAAAGAATTCATTAAAAAAGCGCATCGTATTCGTAAAATAATGGGTGGTGGTATGCGGCAAGCAGGATTCCTGGCAGCTGCCGGAATTTATGCATTGGACCATAACGTAAATCGTTTGGCTGAAGATCATCAGAAAGCAAAATCACTGGAAACCACTTTGTCAGGTTTATCGTACATTGAGAACGTGATGCCTGTAGAAACAAATATCATTATCTTTAAATTACCCAAAGAAATAAGTAATGCTGATTTTTTGAAAAAATTCAGTTCTAACAATATTCTGGCAACCGGTTTCGGACCACAACTGATACGATTTGTGACTCATCTTGATTTCACAGATGATATGTTGACCATTACGGAAGATGTATTGAAAAGAAAGATGTTTTAGAAAATCAACGGTTAGGCCAAGACCTCTGAATTAGCATTGATCAATTCTCCTTCAAGAGAGAATGCTGCATTGGAAATCACTTTTATGTCGCAAAATTTCCCGATCAGGGAGGCGTCATCGCTTTTGAAACGAATGTTTATTTTGCCTTCGGTCAATCCTGTCAGGAATTCATCTTTACGGTCCTGATCTAAGACTAAAACCGTAAGTGTCTTTCCAATCAAATTTTGATTGTATTCACTGACGTGGGATTGAAGTTTGTCCGTTAAAAGTGCAAGACGTTCTTTCTTCAAATCATTAGGAATATCATCAACCCAACGTGAACTTGCAGCACCGGGGCGCGGTGAATATTTGGCAATATAAGCCATGTTAAACTTGAATTCATCAAAAGCTTTCATGGTGTTTTCAAACTGTTCATCCGTTTCGCCGGTAAAGCCAACGATGATATCTGTAAACAAGGTAGCTTCAGGAATTGTGATTCTGATCTTTTCAACAATGCTTCTGTATTTTGAAAGGTTGTGTTTTCGGTTCATCCTGATCAAAACCTTATCGTCGCCCGATTGCAAAGGCAAGTGAATTTGTTTGGCTAAGCAGGGATATTCTGCGATCACATCAATTACTTCATCATTCATATCGCGTGGATGCGGAGAAGTAAAATACAACCAAAATTTATGATTTGAAATTTTGCCCAACTCCCCTATCCGACGAAGCAATTCGGCAAAACTAATTTCATCCCCATTTTTATCGAGTCCGTACGAATTTACATTTTGACCCAACAACGTGATTGACTTATATCCTTTTTCTAACAACGATTTTACTTCCTGAATGATCTCATCTGAGGATCTGGAAACTTCCCTCCCACGGGTATAAGGAACCGCACAAAAAGTGCAAAATTTATCACAACCATTTTGAATCGGAACAAACGCTTCGAAAGCTGAATCATATTGAGGTTTAATATTCCAAAACTGATTGATGTCGGTATATATGGATGAGTTTCTGACGGATGCCTGACTGGTAACTCCATACTGATTGATCATTTCGGGAAGTTTCGCAACTTCGCTCATCTGAAACACAAAATCAAAAAGTTTCAGAAACTTTTCCTTATCAGCATCCAGAATGCAACCTGAAATAAAGGTGATTAAATTCTCCTTGCCCTTTCTTTTATTCCATTTTGAAATTCTTGAATAAACCTTATTTATCGCATTTTGCCTTACCGAACAGGCAAGAATCCCTAAAACGTTAGCCTCTTCTTCATGATCTGTATACACAAATCCGGCATCATTCAATACAGTACTTAATCTTCCGCTGTCCGAAAGATTCATCTGGCATCCCAATGTGATTAAATGATACTTCATTTCCAGCTCTTAAAAATAAACTTCCGAGTGCAGATTATCAGCTGAAAAACCTTGCTCCAGTAAAATATCATAGGCATCATGAATCATATCACAGTTTCCGCATAAATAAACCTGCATCGAATTATCAAAAGGTAAGTCTTTCAAATATTCGGTCACTCTTCCGAAATAATTTCCTTTATCGTCTCTGGTGGAGCATAGGTGGTAATTGTTTGCATTGTATTCTGAACGTTCATAGGCCTCATATGAATACCGGACACCATGCAAAAGCTCATATTCCAATTCGGGATACGACTTTATAAAGCTGTGGAATGGCGCAATGCCGGTACCGCTCGCTATAAATAAAAATTTACTGTCCTTAATTTTATTCTCATCAATTCTGAAATAGCCAACCGGGCCATCAAATCTCACACGATCGCCAATTTCGCATCTTTTTAGTTGTTTCGAGACCAAACCATCTTCAACTTCTTTAATGAGTACTTCAATAAATGGATCGTTTTCACCACTATAAATCGAATACTCTCGTGTTGCTCCATCATTACCAAACCCAAGTGAAATATGTTGACCGGCAAAAAGTTTAATATTTTTCCGTTCCAACCTTAAAACATAGGCAGTTAATGTCAATTCTCTTAAGCCTATCACCTTGAGCGTATTTGGCTGTACAAATGTTAAAGTAGTATTTAACCCTTCAGTATTATATTTCTTAGGTTTTTTTTGAATTGTAAATTTTTGCATTCTTATCTTATTCTTATTTATTCTATTTATAAATTGTCTGCAAAATTAGCCTTTTCTATTCAATCCAACAATACTTAGTTTTTAATTTTTTAAAATCATATATATTTTTATTTATATTGTTTCTATTTAAAATATTAATTTTGTTCCCATATTTTATCATTTAATAATGAAAGATCATATTGCAATAAGTCGTTTACCTCGCTGGATGAAATCAGAATTGCCTAAAGGGAAAAATTATATCCATCTCAAAAGTTTAATCGCCGAACATCAGCTAAACACCATCTGCACAAGTGGTAATTGCCCGAACAGAGGAGAATGTTGGAATGCCGGGACGGCAAGTTTTATGATTCTCGGGGATAAATGTACGCGTAATTGCCGATTTTGTGCCGTAAAAAACTTAATCCCCGAACCTGTGGATTGGAACGAAGCCCACAAACTTGCCTTGACAATAAAAACACTTGCGCTCAAGCATTGTGTGATTACTTCGGTTGCTAGAGATGATCTTGCTGATGGAGGTGCTGAATTCTGGGCGAAATGTATTTTGGAGGTCAAGAAAGCTAATCCCGGTACAAGCATTGAAACGCTTATTCCCGACTTTAACGGGCGAGAAGCAGATCTTCAAAAAGTAATTGATGCCGGACCTGAAGTAATCTCACACAATTTGGAAACCGTTGAAAGGCTTACACCTAGCGTTCGGAGTCGGGCCAGATACCAAACCAGCCTCAATGTCTTGGAAATGATAGCTAAATCAGGGATAGTTGCCAAAAGTGGCATTATGCTTGGCTTAGGCGAATTAAGGGAAGAAGTATTACAAACGATGGATGATTTGAGAAAGATTAATTGCAAGGTATTAACCATCGGACAGTACCTTCAACCGGAAGGTCATCACCTAAAAGTAACTGAATATATCAAGCCTGAGATTTTTGAAATGTATAAAACAGAAGGTTTAAAACGTGGGTTTTCATTTGTTGAGAGTTCACCATTGGTTCGTTCATCTTATCACGCAGAAAGGCACATTAATGCT
>PHDM01000003.1 GCA_002840985.1 Bacteroidetes bacterium HGW-Bacteroidetes-17 | reverse complement strand
TAAGTTTTCCCTTCAGATCCAAGAGATATGCTTTTATTTTCTCTAAAGATTTAACTACTTCTACATTCTTTGCAGTATCCTCCGGGTTTTCTTTCAATTTGTCTTTAGCTCCCTGAAGCGTAAATCCTCTTTCTTTAACCAAATGATAAATTACATGAAAATTATCGATGTCAGTCGGGGTAAATAAACGGTTTCCCTTCTTGTTTTTCTTTGGCTTGATAATCTCGAATTCTTTTTCCCAAAATCTTATTAAAGAAACATTGACATTAAACATCTTGGCCACTTCACCAATGGTATAGTAAAGCTTTTCAACTTTTTGATATTTAGCAGGCAACATTCGTAGTTTGAAAAATTAACAATCTATGTTTAAGATAATACTTGATTATCACGTGAGGCAAGTTCAAGTATTCTTTCAAATTCTTCAGGAGTAAAATCATTATAAAAGAAGTTAACCGGATTAATTTTTATTCCGTCTTTTATCACTTCATAATGCACATGGGGTGCTTGTGATAAACCGGTACTTCCCACATAACCTATGATTTGACCACGTTTTACTTTATCCTTGCGTTTAACCGTAAATTCATACATGTGGCCAAATAAGGTCTGATAACCATATCCATGATCAATAATTACTGTGTTACCATAACTTCCTTGTCGACCGGTAAAATTAACTTCACCATCAGCTGTTGCATATATAGGAGTACCTCTGGGCGCCGAAATATCGATTCCAGTGTGCATTCTACGAAATTTAAGGATTGGGTGAAATCTCATCCCAAATCCGGAAATAATCTGACCCTTATTTTTATTTATAGGTTGAATCGCCGGAATGTGCAGCATCATTTCTTCTTTGTTTTTTGCAAGATCGAATAATTCATCGAATGATTTTGACTGCACATATATCTGACTTGTAAGATGATCTAATTTCTTTGTCGTTTCAATCATGGTGCTTGAATTCCGATATCCGTCAAGCTTAGCATATCTGTCAACACCTCCATACCCTGCCTTTCGAACAGAATTAGGAATCGGTTCAGCTTCTAATATTACTCTATAAATATTATCATCGCGATCCTGCATATCTTCCATCACTGCTGCCATTTGTGCGATACGATCATCCAGAATTTTATACTGTAACTTAAATTGTTCTATTTCCCTGCGCTGTGCCCTTTCTTTAGGGGATTCAAAGAAATTATATGCCAGTAAAATTACAAGCACCCCGAATAAACCACCTGTGATCATATAAGATAACAATCTGGTTACCATACCTTTAGTGGTAAGCTTAACCTTTTCGTACGATAAGGTTTTAGGATTGTATTTGTATTTGGCTTTGAACATATTTCCGTTTAACGAACAACCTCTTATTTTGTTAGAATAATAAAGGCGTTTGTGCAAAATTAATTAAATAAACTAAATTTGCAATCTGTTAAAAGATAATAGTTAACAAGCAAATGTTAAAAAATGTTATAATAGGATGAACTCAAATCAGGTTAGACAGGCATTTTTAGATTTTTTTGAGCAAAAAAGTCATCAGATCGTTGAATCAGCACCGATGGTGATTAAAAATGATCCGACATTAATGTTTACCAATGCAGGAATGAACCAATTCAAGGATATTTTTCTCGGAAATTCGGCCATCATAAATAAACGTATTGCAGATACCCAGAAATGTTTGCGTGTATCCGGAAAACACAATGACCTTGAAGAAGTTGGACGGGATACCTATCATCATACCATGTTTGAGATGCTGGGTAATTGGTCGTTTGGAGATTATTTCAAAAAAGAAGCCATTGCCTGGGCCTGGGAACTATTAACAGAAGTATATAAAATACCCGCTGAAAATCTTTATATCACTGTTTTTGGAGGAGACGATAAAGATAAGCTTACTCAAGATGATGAAGCGTTGAATTTTTGGAAGGAAATTGTTCCTGAGAACCGCATATTATTTGGATCAAAAAAAGATAATTTTTGGGAAATGGGTGATACCGGACCATGTGGGCCTTGCTCTGAAATCCATATTGATATCCGTAACCAATCAGAAAAAGAAAAAATATCCGGTGATCAATTAGTTAATAAGGACCATCCATTGGTCATAGAAATTTGGAATTTAGTGTTTATCGAATTCAACCGTAAAGCAAATGGAGAACTGGTTTCATTGCCTGCTAAACATGTTGATACAGGAATGGGATTTGAAAGATTGAGTATGGTTTTACAAGGCGTTCAATCAAATTATGATACCGATATTTTCCAACCCATCATTCAGGAAATCGCCCGCTTATCAAATAAAAAATATGGGGAAAGCCAAGATGTTGATATTGCTATGAGGGTTATTGCCGATCATTTACGTGCAGTTAGTTTTGCTATTTCGGATGGACAATTACCTTCGAATACAGGTGCAGGATATGTCATTCGAAGAATCCTTAGAAGGGGTATCAGATATGGATATACCTTTTTAGGATTTAATGAACCTTTCATTAATGATCTGGTTCCAACACTTGTAAAACAAATGGGGCATGCATTTCCAAATCTTGTGGCGCAGCAGGAATTGGTAAAAAAAGTTATTGCAGAAGAAGAACTTTCATTTTTAAGAACCCTTGCTCAGGGAGTGAAAAGATTTGAACAATATTTGCTAAACCATAAGAATAAAACCATTGATAGCAACTTTGCTTTTGAGCTCTTCGACACCTTTGGATTCCCTATTGATTTAACGCAACTTATGGCCACCGAAGAAGGATGGAAAGTTGATATGAACGGATTTGAAAAAAGGCTCATTGAACAGAAAGATCGTTCAAGAAAAGCTGCGGCTGTAAATACTGATGACTGGGTAATATTAAATGATCAGGTGAACGAAACAGAATTTTTAGGTTATACTGAACTTACTGCCGATGCAAAAATTATCAAATATCGCAAGGTGGAGGCAAAAAATAAAAAATATTTTGAAGTAGTATTAGACAGAACTCCATTTTATGCTGAATCAGGCGGGCAGGTAGGTGATAAAGGGCTATTTTATTTTAAAGACAAAAATGTTGAAGTTTTTGATACCAAAAAGGACAATAATCTTACCGTTCATTTCACAAATGAATTCCTGATTCCGAATGATAGAATTGTAAAAGCTGCAGTTGTTAAATCCGATCGTCAACTTACAGCTAACAATCATAGCGCCACTCATTTAATGCATGCAGCACTTCGTCGGGTTTTAGGAACGCATGTTGAACAGAAAGGATCACTGGTTGAACCTCAAAGATTGAGATTTGACTTTTCCCATTTCTCAAAATTAAGCGAGGAAGAATTATCAGACATAGAAGAAATCGTCAATGCTAAAATAAGAGAAAATATTCCAATTGAAATTTTTCATGATTTACCTATTGCTGAAGCAAAATCAATGGGTGCCATGGCATTATTTGGCGAAAAATATGGTGACAATGTCCGGGTAATCCGATTTGATAAAAACTTCTCAACCGAATTATGTGGAGGAATTCACGTTGCAAGCACTGGCCAAATTGGTTTGTTTAAAATAATATCCGAAGGAGCAATTGCTGCAGGTGTCAGAAGGATTGAAGCAATAACAGCTAAGGTGGCCGTAGCTTATTATCAGGAAAAAGAAAAAACACTTGATAGTATCAATGCTATGCTCAAGCACCCTAAGGATCTTTTGAGGGCCATTCAGAAACTGATTGAACAGAATCAGCAATTATCTAAACAAGTTGAAAGTTTTAATAAAGGCAAAGCGGCTTTAATATTAGAAGAACTCAAAAATGAGGCAATTGAAATTTCAGGGATAAATCTTATCACTAAGAAAGTTGATCTGGATATGGAAAGCATTCGGGATCTGTCTTTTTCATTGAATAAAGAAATTGACAGAATGGTATTGCTATTGGCAAGTGAAAACAATGGGAAAGCAAACTTAAGTTTGATGATTTCAGAACATCTTGTTACCGAAAAAGGATACGATGCCTCAAAAATGATTAGAGAAATTGCAAAGGAGATTCAAGGTGGTGGTGGTGGACAGCCCCATCTGGCTACTGCCGGTGGTTCAAATATAAATGGGATTGCGAAAGCACTTACTAAAATAACATCTCTCTTATAACCAATTATTTATGTAGCCAATTATTTTAAACACATAATTTAGTGTACACGCTGTTAACTATTTATGTTGATAAAATTTGCATTAAATTGCGATAAAGATATAGGTTTAGACTATTTTTTTTATAAATTTACTTTGCTTAACAATAATTTCATCCATTGATTGTTGTCATCTCGATAAATGTTAAAAACGAATCAAATGAAGAAAACACTGATCATTCTTTTTATCATCATATTTCCTTTTGCTTCGCTAATATCACAGCCTGCGGCTGGTACTGAAATTAATTTTTCTGTAATCAGTGGCGTTCAATCAACCCTTGAAAACGTTATTGGATGGTCATTGCAAGACAATGGCAAATGGACAAGTTTGAAAAACAAAATCCCTTATGCTGATTTCAAAACCAATAAAAGACCTACACCCAAACAAAAATTAGGAATCGAAAACTTTGAGCAGATACAATTAAAAAAAGTATTGATTGATAAAAAACAATATAATGTACTCATATTGATTTACGATGATGGAGATTATGAATTCCCGGTACTTCAAGAAGGATGGCGTTCATTCAAGTCAGTTGAATTTTTTGTATTTAAGGCTGAAAACCTTATTAGAATATTACCACGGGAAGTTCCATTTAATAAAGCTTACGCTGTCGACATGGGAGTTTTTTGCGCCGACAGGATCCATGATTACGATCCGGATATCCTTGACAATAAAATTGTAGCCAAAATACAGGCTACTCAAAATCAAACAAGTTTTAATGCGGCAAATCTTATTTTTGCTGTAAAACCTATTCAGGAAAAGGGAAAAGAAGTTGTGCATTTTAAAATAATCAGATCTTTTTCAAAACAGTCACTCACCTCATGGTATCTTGATCCAAATAATGCTCCGAATTTGTTCGATGTATCATATTATGAAGCTAAATATTATCAATTCAAGCAATTTATAAGAGATTCTGAAGTTTATAATATCGAAACAAAAACTACCGATGCCAAAGATTATAATGCTTTTTATAGCTGGGGCTTTTTAAAATATCAGGCAGGTAATTATGATGAAGCCATAGATGATTTCGACAAAGCTATTGAATCAGAGTCTGACACTGCCTTTTCGATGATTTATTCGTATCGGGGAATAGCTAAAACAAAATTAGGTGATTTTGGAAGCGCTATTGAAGACTTTGATAAAGCCATCGATTTACAACCAACAAATGTAATGCACTATTCAAATTGGGTTAAAAATTATTATAATCGAGGAGTAGCTCGGTTTTACATTAATGATTTAACCGGGGCATGTGCCGATTGGGAAAAATCTTTCGATTTAGGCTTTGGAGCCGCTCTTGAAAGTTTGGGGAAATATTGTAAATAATTATTATGGAAAAAAGATTGATTAAAATATTATTTCTTAGTGGATTATTCATTAGTATCTTTCTAAACCCTATTTCTTTAAAAGGACAGTCTTATAATGATGACAATAATCGCTTTTTGGATAATCTAAATCTTAATGTGAGTGCTGGCCCAACTTTATACTTTGGGGATATACATTCGAAGTCTCCTTTCCAGGAAGATTGGAAAATGGGATTTGGGTTCGGCTTGAGAAAACAGTTTTCTCCAATATTCGCTGTAGGACTTCAATTCTTAAGTACTAAGATTCATGGTACAGTTATTAATTGGCCCAATGGAGATGTAGCAAATCTCAAATTTGATTCAGATCTTACCGAATTTAACCTGCATACTACTTTTAATTTCAGTAATGCATTTTTTGGCTTTAACCCGGACCGAACACTAAAAGTATACGCATTAGCGGGCTTTGGAATTGCAAACTGGATGTCTACTTTACGAAATACGACAGATGAGAGTGTAATTGAACAATATGGGGTATCTCCAGATGGGGGTAATGCTTGGACACCATCTACCGTTTTCCCTGTCGGATTAGGTGTTAATATAACATTAACACCCAATATTGGTCTGAATTTAGAATCGGTTTATCATATAGTAAATTCAGATAACCTAGATGCCTATACAGCAGGTAATGGTGCAAATGATCCTTTTTTATTTACATCATTGGGTTTGTCGTTTAAACTTTCCGGATCAAATCGTAATTTTTCTTCAAGTTCCTCTGCCAGCAATTTTGAAAAGGATTTAGAGAAACAACGTAAATATCAACAAAGAGTCATCGACAAAGAACAAAAACGGCAAGAAAGAGAAGAAGCAGATCAAGCCCGAAAAAAACAAATTGATTCTAATAAAAGAGGCTGGGGAAGAAAAAGTGTATCTGCAAACTTGCCAAAAGTTGCTGAATATGACCCACAGTATAGTTTTAGAGATCAAAAGAATACTACTAACAAGGATGTAAATTCAAATATTAAAGAAGAAGACCCACCGCCAAGCGAGATCATTACCATAGATGAAGGTAAACATTTTATAACCGGTGTGAAAAATTCTAATCTATTGGCCGGTAATGCAAATCAAGCCATTATAGTAGACAATGTTAATTCAAATACGCTAAGTACAGAAGTAATTCAGATTCCACAAACCGGTATTTTTTATACCGTACAAATCATGGCATCACAAAAACCTGCTACGAATATTCCAGATTTACGCCTGAAATATTTTATAAGTAAACAAATTTTTGTTTCAGCTCAAAATGGAGTTTATCGTTATTCGGCTGGTTATTTTGAATTATACGATGATGCTGTGGCGTATAGCAAACAGCTAAAGGGAAATGGACTTACAGATGCATTCGTTGCCATTTATCAAAACGGAAACCGCATACTTTATCGTCCCAAATAAAGCTTACACCAATAAAAATTTTATAAACCGCAATCTTATTCAATCTCAATAATATAAATGCGTTTTTCTAGATAAATAATCCACATTTCATAGTTCATATTTATAAAATTTCAATCATTAACTTGTGATTTAATTGGCTTATTTTTATTCATAATAAGGCAATGAAAAACTAAGATAGCCGTTTATATAAGTCGAAATGGTTGAGTTAAAAATTTACAATTATTATATCCTAAATATTATTATCATTATTGAGAAACAGTTTCAGGAATTGATTTATTTATATTTCAGTGGTTGGACGATAAATAGTAATTTTGAACGTTTAAGTTAATACAGCTTTTATAGTGATGTACGTTGAAGGATATTTCATATGCAGTTGAAATGTGTAGTCTAATGTTGGAAATAAATGAATAAAAGAAATATATTTTACTTAATATGCTTTTTTGTTTTTGTAATTAGTGTCGAAGTTTCTTCCCAAGAAAGTTTGCCTGATTGGAAAAACCCGCAAATTTTTGAGTTAAATAAGCTTGAACCAAGGGCTCATTTCTTTCCATACGAATCACAAGAATTAGCAGTCGCAAATAATAAATCGGCATCAAAATGGTTTAAATCACTTAATGGGAATTGGAAATTTAAATGGTCGGAAAGCCCAAGTCAAAGGCCATCTGAATTTTACAAGCCCTATTTTGATTTTAATTCCTGGCAAAATATTGTGGTGCCGGAAAGTTGGAAACCCCAAGGATTCAGGCCAATAACTGGCCCACCTGAGAATATCGTAAATCAAGATTCTACTTATATTCCTGAAGATCATTATCCGCTCGGCTCATATCTAAAAACATTCATTTTACCTAATGATTGGCTCAATAGGAAGGTTTATATCTATTTTGGATCTGTCCGTTCGGCATTTTATATTTGGCTAAACGGTGAAAAAGTTGGATACAGTCAAGGGTCAAAGCTTCCTGCTGAATTTGAGATCACAAAGTATCTAAAAGCCGGAGAAAATGTTCTTGCTTTAGAGGTTTACCAATGGAGTGATGGGTCATTACTTGAGGATCGGAACTTATGGGAATATAGTGGGATTGATCGTGAAGTTTATATTTATGCCAGGCCAAATCTTCAAATTCAGGATTTTTTTGCAACAGTAGATTTCACCGGTAATTATAAAGATGGAGTTTTAAATATTGAAATTGACGCTAATAATTTGAATTATCGCAAGGAAACTTTGAATATGGAAATTTACTTGCAAAGAGGGCGCAAATTTTATTCAAAAAAACACAAATTCATGCTCGAAGGTAAGCGTAGATTGGATTATCAATTTCTGGTTCCGGAAGCTACCCATTGGTCGGCCGAAAATCCTGCTCTATTTTCATTAATTATTAACTTGAAAGATGCGCTCGGAAACATTCAGGAAAGTATTTCAACATATATTGGATTTAGAAAAATTGAAATTAAAAATGGTCAGCTTAACCTTAATGGAAAAGCTATTTATTTAAAAGGAATTGATCGACATGAGCACAGTCCTGATTATAATAACAGTCGCGAATCTATGTTAAAAGATATCGAATTATTAAAGAAGGCAAATATCAATGCCGTTCGAAATAGTTATTATCCCAATGATCCGCTTTGGTATGAATTGTGCGATGAGTATGGTTTATATGTGATTGACGAGGCCAATATTGAATTGGATGAATTGATCATCGACCCTTCAAATAAAACGAATCAAACACTTAAAAAAGCACATTTAGACAGAACCATTCGAATGGTTGAACGCGATAAAAACTTTACAAGTATTATCATTTGGTCGCTTGTTAATAATGACGGAGGAGCAAACAATTTCTTAAATAATTACTCATGGATTAAACTCAGGGATAAATCACGGCCTGTCCAAAATGAACAACTTGGCAAGAATTCATTCGCTGATATTGCAGCACCAATCAATCCATCCATTGATGAGATCATTAAACATGCAACCGAAAACCCAAGTCAACCACTGATCATTTCGGAATATATTAACTCAACAGAGAATATAATTGAACAGATGGGAAATTACTGGACGGCCATTGATAAACACAAAACTCTGCAAGGAGGGTTTATTAATAGTTGGGCAGATGGTAATACCGGAATCGTGAATGCTAATCGAAGTTTAAAACCGGCTTATGCAGCAGTGAAAAAAGGATATCAGAATATAGAAATTCTGGCCTTTGATCCAAGAACGGGTCAAATCAGGCTCAAGAACAAT
The DNA here is from genome assembly GCA_002840985.1 of Bacteroidetes bacterium HGW-Bacteroidetes-17. Taxonomy (GTDB): domain Bacteria; phylum Bacteroidota; class Bacteroidia; order Bacteroidales. The sequence goes on along the minus strand of PHDM01000003.1, from coordinate 53,483 downwards.
TATTCGTTCACAGATTTAAATGATTTCCTGATCTCCTGGAATATTAAATCGGAAGGTAAAATTATTTTATATGGAAATTTACCCAAAGAATCAATTCCGGCACAATCCAGCAAATTGATCAGATTAGAAATGTCAACGCTAAAACTAAAACCGGGGCAAGAATATTTTTTGAATGTTACCCTCAGTACTCGTGAAAAGAGCGGATTAATCCCATCGGGTTTTGAAATGGCTCAGGTACAATTAAAGTTTCCAAGTTAGAAGTTAGACTATGGATTAATTGAATCTCGTGTCTTGAATCTTGTGTCAAATTTCTAGCATCTAAAGTCTAACATCTTATATCTTAATTCTTTACACTGCCTACGGCACAGGAAATTTTTATTTTAATGCTTTCTTATATCGAACTCACGTTAACCTAATAAGTTTAGAGAATAATTTCAAAATTAGAGCGCGACCCACAAAAGTGAATCGCGCTCTTTTAATTAGGTTTCCGGCTTTAATTAAGCCTTATTCGCATATTTAAAATCTTTTCCAAGATATCTTGCCTGATCACCAAGCAACTCTTCGATGCGTAACAATTGATTGTATTTCGCGATACGGTCAGAACGACTGGCTGAACCTGTTTTAATTTGTCCTGTATTTAAAGCAACGGCAAGGTCGGCAATTGTTGTATCTTCAGTTTCACCTGAGCGATGACTCATTACGGCGGTATACCCATTTTTATGAGCCATATTCACCGCATCAATGGTTTCTGTAAGAGTCCCTATTTGATTGACTTTAATTAAAATTGAATTAGCCGTACCCGAATCAATCCCTTGTTTTAAACGATTTGTATTTGTAACAAACAAATCGTCGCCTACCAATTGGATTTTCTTTCCAAGTTTTTCGGTCATCAGTTTCCATCCGGCCCAATCATCTTCAGCCATCCCATCTTCAATCGAAATAATTGGATATTTTTCTACCCACTTACTCCAAAAATCAACCATTTGTTCAGGTGTTAATTTTTCACCGGTCGACTTTTTTAAATGATATACATTTTCTTCCGGAATATAATATTCTGATGAAGCAGGGTCAAGTGCCAGATAAATATCTTTTCCTGCAACATAACCGGCATTTTTAATTGCCTCAAGGATTACAGTAACTGCTTCTTCGTTCGATTTAAGATTTGGTGCAAATCCACCTTCATCACCAACATTGGTTGAATGTCCCGCTTTTTTCAAAACAGCCTTTAGGTTATGGAATACTTCGGAACCCATTCGCAGAGCATCACTAAATGATGCGGCGCCAACCGGCATAATCATAAATTCCTGAAAATCGATGCTATTGTCAGCATGAGAACCTCCGTTCAAGATATTCATCATCGGAATTGGCAAAGTGTTGGCATTTACCCCTCCAACATATCTGTATAAATACTGACTGGTTTCCTGTGCAGCAGCATGCGCTACAGCAAGCGAAACACCCAAAATGGCATTGGCACCAAGGTGACCTTTATTTGGTGTTCCATCAAGCTCTATCATGCGTTTATCGATCTCATTCTGATCGGTAACATAATAACCCTGAAGTTCGTCATTGATTGTGGTATTTACATTTTGGATGGCTTGTAAAACCCCTTTCCCCATATAAACACCCTTGTCATTATCACGAAGCTCAACTGCCTCATGAATTCCTGTTGAAGCTCCTGATGGAACTGCGGCACGGCCAATAACACCTGAATCGGTATAAACGTCAACTTCGACTGTTGGATTTCCTCTGGAATCCAAAATTTGTCTTGCAATAATCTTAATAATCTGGCTCATAATTTTGAATAGAAATAAGTTCAAAATTAGCCAATTAAATGGTATAAAAAAAGGATAAAGTAAGATACTTTATCCTTTTCAAATGATCTAAATCGTAATTATTTTTGCTCTTCTTCTGCTGATTCCTCAGCTTCTTCAACCTTAGGCTGTTCAATAGTATCCTCTGTCGGTGTTTCTTCAATCTCTTCAGAAACTGCAACTTCTTCCTTCACTTCTTCAACAGATTCTACAACTTCTGCTTCAACAACATTCGCCGCCTGAACACTTTGAGTTCCCGATTTCTTTCCACCTCTTCTTCTGGAAGCTTTAGCTTTTGGAGCTTTTTCAACTAACAAGTTTTCATTATAATCAACCAATTCGATATAGCACATTTCTGCATTATCACCCAGTCGATTGCCAGTTTTAAGAATGCGGGTATATCCTCCAGGTCGATCGGCAATTTTTACTGATACTTCCCTGAACAATTCGGTTACCGCCTCTTTACTTTGTAAATAGCTAAATACAGTTCTTCTAGAATGAGTTGAATCGTCCTTTGATTTTGTGATTAAAGGTTCAACATAACCCCTAAGTGCCTTAGCCTTTGCCAGAGTTGTCCTGATTCTTTTGTGCATGATTAAAGAAGCAGCCATATTGGCCAACATTGCTTTTCTATGCGCACTCTTTCTGCTTAAGTGGTTGAATTTCTTTCCGTGTCTCATTTCTATTATTCCTTATCTAATTTATATTTTGCTGTATTCATCCCAAATTCAAGATTCTTAGCTTTAACAAGTTCTTCAAGTTCAGTCAAAGATTTTTTACCGAAATTTCTGAACTTTAACAGGTCATTTTTGTTAAACGAAACCAAATCACCCAATGTATCAACGTCGGCAGCTTTTAAACAATTCAGTGCACGAACTGATAAATCTAAATCAACAAGTTTGGTCTTTAATAACTGACGAATATGCAATGAATTTTCATCAAATTCTTCAGTAACAGTTTTCTCTTCTGTGTCCAATGTAATTTTCTCATCGGAGAATAACATGAAATGATGAATAAGTATTTTGGCAGCTTCTTTCAAAGCTTCCTTGGGATGAATTGATCCATCGGTGGTAAGCTCTAAAATAAGCTTTTCATAGTCAGTTTTCTGTTCTACCCTAAAATCTTCAACTCTATAATTTACGTTAACAATTGGAGTATGAATTGAATCAATAAAAATAGTATCGATGGGTGCATTCACCTTTTTGTTTTCGTCGGCAGGAATATAACCACGCCCTTTATCGATTGTTAAATTAATTGAAACCTTGATAGACGGATCCATGTGACAAATTTCTACCTCAGGGTTTAATACCTGAAAGACAGATAAAAATTTATTAATATCTCCTGCTTTAAACGAATCCTGATCACCGATTACAACATGAACTTCTTCAGAGGTTTCAGTTTCGATCTGTCGTTTAAAACGTATTTTTTTTAGATTGAGGATGATTTCAGAAACATCTTCCACAACACCTTTCACCGTTGAAAATTCCTGAACAACGCCTTCAATTTTGATAGAAGTGATTGCATAGCCTTCAAGTGAAGACAGCAATATCCTTCGTAATGCATTACCAATTGTTATACCGAAGCCCGGTTCCAAAGGACGGAATTCAAAGATCCCTTTGAATTCATCGGCTTCGATCATGATTACCTTATCAGGTTTTTGAAATGCTAGAATCGACATATTTTTGTTTTATTTGTTGTCAAATAATGATTAAAATCAAGCTATTATTTAGAGTATAACTCTACAATTAGTTGTTCTTTGATATTCTCAGGAATATCTTCACGAGCCGGGTAATTCATAAATTTCCCAGTCATCTTTGCTTCATCCCATTCTAACCATGAATAAGGATTAGAGCGGCCGGTTAATGAATTGGTAATTGCCTCCAGTGTTTTTGATCTCTCACGAACACCAATCAAATCACCTTCTTTAACCAAGTATGAAGGAATATTAACAATTGCACCATTTACTGTGATATGACGATGGGATACCAATTGACGGGCACCACTTCTGGTCGGGGCAACGCCTAAACGATAAACCACATTATCTAATCGAGATTCGATCAATTGAAGTAATACTTCACCGGTAATACCTGCCTTGCTGCTGGCTTTTTCAAAAGTATTGCGGAATTGACGTTCCATAATACCGTAAGTATATTTAGCTTTTTGTTTTTCCTGAAGCTGAATTCCGTACTCGGATTGTTTTTTACGGCGTTTTGAGTTACCGTGTTGTCCGGGAGGATAGTTTTTCTTCTCGAATGCTCTATCTGGTCCGTATATTGGATCTTTGAATTTACGTGCAATTTTTGATTTTGGGCCTGTATATCTTGCCATGTTTTACAAATTTACTTTTGTGTTATAAAAATCTTCTGTTGAAATAAACCTAAAATTATACCCTACGTCTTTTAGGAGGTCGGCAGCCATTATGAGGCAATGGAGTTACGTCCATAATTTCAGTTACTTCAATTCCCTGTCCATGTAATGTTCGGATTGCAGATTCACGACCTGCGCCAGGACCTTTTACATACACTTTTACTTTTCTGAGGCCTTGGTCAAACGCTACTTTCGCGCAATCTTCAGCTGCCATTTGGGCTGCGTAAGGTGTGTTTTTCTTTGAACCTCTAAACCCCATCTTGCCTGAAGAAGCCCAGGAAATAACTTGTCCTGAATTGTTGGTTAGGGAAATAATAATATTATTAAAAGATGCCTGTATGAAAGCTTTTCCGATTGGCTCAACTTTAACGACCCTTTTTTTAGTATTTCTGGTACTTTTTGCCATAATGTTATAATGTTTCGATCTTTCTTGTCAAAAAACTAGCTATTAACCTTTAACTGCCTTTTTCTTGTTTGCAACAGTTTTTTTCCTTCCTTTACGAGTTCGCGCATTGTTTTTGGTACCCTGTCCACGCAAAGGCAAACCTAAACGATGTCTGATTCCACGGTACGAACCAATGTCTCTGAGCCGTTTAATATTGGTTTGAATTTCAGAGCGAAGACCGCCTTCAACTTTATACCTTTCGCCTATGATGGTACGGATGCTGTTTTGTTCATCATCGGTCCAATCTTCAACTTTTTTACTCCAGTCAATTCCGGCTTCGGTAAGTATTTGTTGTGCAAGGCTTCTACCTATGCCAAAGATATAGGTTAAACCTATTTCGCCTCTTTTGTTTTTTGGTAAATCGATACCCGCTATTCTAGCCATATATCAAATAATTGTAATTAATTTAAATTTAATGTCTTTATTATCCTTGACGTTGTTTATACTTTGGATTTTTTTTGTTAATCACATATAATCTTCCTTTTCTACGAACGATTTTACATTCGGGAGATCTCTTCTTAATCGATGCTCGAACTTTCATTTTATTTCAATTAAATGTTTTATTAATCCAATATGCTTTATTTCTCTTGTTATATTATTTATATCTAAATGTAATTCGTCCTTTGGTTAAATCGTACGGTGACATTTCAAGCTTAACCTTATCTCCCGGTAATATTTTAATATAATGCATCCGCATTTTACCAGAGATATGAGCTGTGATAATGTGACCGTTTTCAAGTTCAACCCTAAACATTGCATTGCCTAAGGATTCTATTACGGTACCATCTTGTTCAATAGATGTTTGTTTCGCCATATTTTATTTAATGTTTAATACTTCTTCAATATAATCAAATGTAGAAAGGATTTCAGCTTTTCCCTTTCTAATGGCAACATCATGCTCAAAATGAGCTGACGGCATCCGATCTAATGTTCTGATCGTCCAACCATCTTTTTCCTGAACTACATCCTTTACGCCGAGATTGATCATGGGTTCGATTGCTAGTACCATTCCTTCTTTAAGTTTTATCCCCACTCCTCTTTTCCCGTAATTGGGAACTTCAGGTTTTTCATGTAAATTTCGTCCCAAACCATGTCCAACCAAATCTCTTACTACTGAATATCCGAATTGTTCGGTATAATTTTGGATTTCAAATCCAATATCCCCAATTCGTTTACCAACTATTGCAGCTTCAATTCCTTTATAAAGTGATTCTTTGGTTCGTTTAAGTAAAAGTTTGATTTCATCTTTTACTTCTCCTACCTCAAAAGTATAGGCAGAATCGCCATAAAATCCATTTAAAATTGTTCCGCAGTCAATTGAAACGATATCTCCATCCTTAAGCTTCGCTTTTCCCGGGATACCATGAACTACATTTTCATTCACTGATATGCACAAGGTACCGGGGAATCCACCGTATCCTTTAAATCCTGGTAATGCACCATGATCTCGAATAAATTCTTCGGCAATTTTATCCAGCTTTCGGGTCTCGATTCCAGGTATAATATGCCTGGCAACCTCGGCTAAAGTTTTTCCAACAAGTAAAGAACTTTCTCTTATTAATTCAATTTCTTCGTTATTCTTATATTGTATCATACAATATTGTTTAGCCCATAATGCCTGCAGTTCTACCTTTAATCCTGCCGGATTTGGTCAAACCATCGTAATGCCGCATTAATAAATGGCTTTCAACTTGCTGTAATGTATCCAATACAACACCTACTAAAATTAATAGTGAAGTACCACCATAAAACATTGCGAATGCCTGACTTACACCCATTAATCTTACTAAAGTTGGCAATAATGTTACCAAGGCTAAAAATATAGAACCGGGTAATGTAATTCTCGACATCACATTATCAATAAACTCTGCAGTTTTTCGTCCAGGCTTTACCCCAGGAATAAATCCACCGTTTTTCTTCATATCTTCTGCCATTTGATTTGGATTAACAGTAATGGCAGTATAAAAATAGGTAAAGAGCATAATCATTGCAAATTGCACAAAATTGTACCAGAACCCATTAATATTCGTAAAAGCTTGAGCAAAACCACTTAGTGAATCCGAATTTGCAAATCCGGCCAATGTTAAGGGTAAAAACATAATGGCCTGTGCAAAAATAATAGGCATAACACCAGCAGCATTTACCTTTAACGGGATATACTGACGAACTCCACCATATTGTTTATTTCCTACTATTCTTTTTGCATATTGTACCGGTATCTTTCGCGTTCCCTGCACCAATAAAATGGTCAATAATATGACGAAAACAAGCACTGCTATTTCAACTACAAAGAATACAAGACCTCCACCTTTTTCTTCCATTTTTGAGAAGAATTCACCAGCCAATGCAAATGGCAATCTGGCTATAATTCCGATCATAATTATTAAGGAAATTCCATTTCCGATTCCTTTATCAGTAATTTTTTCACCCAGCCACATGACGAACATGGTACCTGATATCAGTATCACTACGGTTGAAACCCAGAAAAAGGTAGTAGGTGAAGTGATGTTTGGATTGAATGGTGAAATCGCTTCAGGTGGTAAGCTTGATATCATGTTTGCGATATACGCAGGAGCCTGAAAACCAGTAATTAATACAGTTAAATATCGGGTGATCTGATTAATCTTTCTTCTTCCACTCTCACCTTCTTTTTGAAGTTTTTGAAAATATGGAATTGCCATTCCCAACAATTGAATTACAATTGATGCGGAAATATAAGGCATGATTCCTAAAGCAAAGATTGACGCATTAGAAAAGGCACCCCCTGAAAACATATTCAATAATCCTAAGATTCCACCGTCAGTTTGGTTTTGCAGATTCGCCAACATATCAGGATCGACACCGGGAATAACGACTTTAGAACCTAAACGGTATATCAACAATATTCCGAGGGTATACAAAATCCGTTTTCTAAGATCTTCAATCTTATAAATATTTCTAATTGTCTGGATTAATCTTTTCATTTAATCTTAAATTTTTGTTGCAACACCACCTTGAGCTTCGATCGCTTTAATAGCTGATTCCGAAAATGCATGAACTCTAACTTCTAGTTTGGCTTTTAATTCGCCACGACCTAAAATTTTAACCAGCTCGTTTTTTGTAGCTAATCCATTTTCAATTAAAACATTTAAATCAATGATTTTAATATTTTTTGTCTCGGCTAATTGTTGTAAAGCATCGATATTGACACCGTGGTATTCTTTTCGGTTAATGTTCTTAAATCCAGATTTAGGAACTCGTCGATACAAAGGCATTTGACCGCCTTCAAAACCAAATTTACGGCTATAGCCAGATCTTGATTGGGCACCTTTATGACCTCTTGTAGCTGTTCCGCCTCTGCCTGATCCTTGCCCTCTTCCGATTCTTTTCCTGTTCTTGGTCGAACCTTCTGCCGGTTTTAAATTACTTAAATCCATCGTATATCAAATTTTTTTTCTAAATTAAACTTCTTCCACTTTAACCAGATGATCAACTTTGGCAATCATTCCCAGAATTTGTGGGGTTCCAACTACTTCAATTGTATGATGCATTCTTTTCAAGCCTAATGCCTGGAGCGTAAGCTTTTGGCGTTCTGTCCGTCCAATGCCGCTTTTCACTTGTTCTATTCTTATTTTTTTCATCATTACAGGTTTTTATCCGTTGAAAACTGTACTTAAACTGACACCCCTCATTTGTGCAACTGTTTTAGGGTCCCTCAGTTTAACCAAAGCGTCAATGGTAGCTTTAACAACACTATGTGGGTTTGACGATCCTTTTGATTTTGCTAAAACATCGGTTACTCCAACACTTTCTAAAACAGCACGCATGGCACCACCTGCAATGACACCTGCTCCGGGAGCAGCTGGTTTCAGGAATACATACGCACCACTATATTTACCATATTGATCGTGAGGTAAAGTACCTTTTAAAATCGGAACTTTAACTAAATTTTTCTTGGCATCATCGATTCCTTTTGCAATGGCAGCAGTTACCTCTTTTGCTTTTCCCAAACCATAGCCTACAACACCTTTTTCATTTCCAACCACAACAATTGCTGAGAAACTGAATGTTCGTCCACCTTTGGTAACTTTAGTAACTCTTTGAATACTAACCAGTCTGTCTTTGTATTCAATTTCGCTAGTCTTTACTCTATTTTCGTTTAAATTTGCCATAATCTTTAAAATTTAAGACCTCCTTCTCTAGCACCGTCAGCTAAAGATTTAACTCTACCATGATACAAATAACCGTTTCTGTCAAAAACAACTGACTCAACCCCAACTTCTTTTGCTTTTTCTGCAAGAAGGTTACCAACCAATTTGGCTTGTTCGATTTTGTTAACTTTTGCTTCTGCAATGCCTTTGCCGGTTGATGATGCTGCGGCTAAAGTAACTCCATCAGAATCGTTAATCAATTGGGCATAAATACCCTTATTACTTCTAAAAATAGTAAGTCTTGGTCTTTCAAGAGTTCCAACAATGGATCTTCTAACTCCAAGTTTTATCCTCAATCTTCTGAATTTTCTTTTATCTTTTATTGCCATTCTATTAAGAATTTAAAATTCTTGTTTTTAATTATGAAGTAGCTGCTTTACCAGCTTTACGTCTGATTTCCTCACCTTGATAACGAATACCTTTTCCTTTATATGGTTCCGGTTTACGTAATGAACGAATTTTAGCTGCAACCTGACCAATCAACTGTTTATCATGAGAGAATAAAATGATTTGGGGGCTTTTCCCTCTTTCAGCTTGAGTTTCAACTTTCACTTCGGGAGGTAATTCCATCACAATATTGTGCGAATAACCTACTGATATTTCAAGTATCTGACCAACTGCAGTAGCTTTATAACCTACTCCAACTAATTCTTGTACGATTTTATAACCTTCAGACACTCCATGAACCATGTTTGAAATTAAAGATCGGTATAAACCGTGTTTTGAACGATCAGGGATACTATCAGAAGCCCTACCTACTTTAATTGAACCGTCCTCAATTTTTACACTGATGGTTGGGTTAACAGCCTGCTTGAGTTCTCCAAGCTTGCCTTTTACCGTAACCACATTTTCGTCGCTGACGGTAACCTGAACTCCTACAGGAATGTTGATGGGTAATTTTCCTATTCTTGACATTGATTAAATCTCCTTATTAACTAATGTAACATAATACTTCGCCACCGACTTTTAGTTTTCTTGCTTCTTTGTCGGTAATTACGCCCATTGATGTTGACAAAATAGCAATCCCTAATCCGTTTAATACACGTGGGAGGCTATTAGCGTCAGAATACTTTCTTAAACCTGGACGACTTACTCTTTGAAGTGTTGAAATAGCAGGCAACTTGGTAACCGGATGAAATTTCAAGGCAATCTTGATGATTCCCTGTTTGTCATCATCTTCGAATTTATAATTCAAGATATAACCTTTTTCAAACAGTATTTTTGTTATCGCTTTTTTCAAATTGGAAGCAGGAATTTCAACCACTCTATGGCTAGCTTTCACTGCGTTTCGAATTCTTGTTAAATAATCTGCAATTGGATCAGTAAGCATCTCTATCTTATTGTTTATTGTTTATTTTTTATTGATTATTTTTTTATCGATTATTTTTACATTTTTCAATAATTAATAATCATTTATTATTACCAACTGGCTTTTCTGATACCCGGAATCAAGCCATTCAATGCCATTTCCCTAAAGTTGATACGTGAAACACCAAATTGACGCATATAACCTTTTGGGCGGCCGGTTAATTTACACCTGTTGTGCAAACGTATCGGTGAGGCGTTTTTTGGAAGTTTTTGCAAACCTTCATAATCACCTGCTGCTTTTAATTCAGCCCTTTTGGCAGCGTATTTGTCAACGAGTTTTTGTCGTTTAACTTCTCTCGCTTTCATTGATTCTTTAGCCATATGCTTATCTTATTTTTGATTTTTAAATGGAATACCAAATTCTTTTAATAGAGCCATTGCTTCTTTATCGGTATTGGCCGAAGTAACGAAGGTGATATCCATTCCATTAATGCTATTAATCTTATCAATATCTATTTCTGGGAAAATAATTTGTTCGGTTACGCCAAAGGTATAGTTTCCTCTTCCATCGAAACCTTTATCATTTACGCCCTTGAAATCTCTAACACGCGGCATTGCAACTGAAACAAGTCTATCTAAAAATTCGTACATTTTGTCGCCGCGAAGGGTAACCCGAACGCCTACTGGCATTCCTTTACGAAGTTTAAAGTTAGAAATGTCACGTTTTGATTTGGTAATTACAGCTTTTTGTCCTGTAATTTTGGTCATTTCATCAACACCGGTGTCAATAATTTTTTTATCAGTGATGGCTTTTCCCAATCCCTGATTTACTGATATTTTTTTCAGCTTTGGAACCTGCATTATGGTTTTGTAGCTAAATTCTTTGGTGAGTGCGGGAATTATTTCTGCGAAATATTTTTCCCTTAATCTAGGTGTATATTCCATTACTTGATTACCTCCCCTGATTTTTTTGAATACCGAACACTCTTATTATCTTTCTCATCAATTCTTTTACCAACGCGAGTAGGATTACCTGCACCATCAACAACTTTCAGGTTTGATAAGTGAATTGGTGATTCTTGCTTAAGAACCCCACCTTTAGGATTTTTAGCATTGGGTTTGGTGTTTTTTGAAACCATGTTCACACCTTCTACGATACCGCGATTTGCGTCAGGCATGAGCTTCAGTACACGACCTTGCTGACCTTTCGATTCACCACTGATAACCATGACGGTATCACCCTTTTTTATGTGTAATTTTTTTTGCATAATCTATTTCTTTTATTAAAGCACTTCGGGTGCCAATGAAACGATTTTCATAAATTGCTTGTCGCGTAGTTCTCTGGCTACCGGTCCGAATATACGGGTACCCGACATTTCTCCAGCTGCATTCAAAATCACTACGGCATTATCGTCGAAGCGAATATAAGAACCATCATTTCTTCGTGTTTCTTTTTTGGTGCGTACAACTACTGCAGTGGCAACAGTACCTTTTTTAATGTTCCCTGAAGGAATGGCACTTTTTACCGAGACAATAATTTTGTCACCAATTCGGGCGTATCTTTTTCCGGTTCCGCCCAACACCCTGATACAAAGCACTTCCTTTGCACCACTATTGTCAGCTACAGCTAATCTTGATTCTTGTTGTATCATAACTATTTAGCTCTTTCAATAATTTCAATTAATCTCCAGCATTTACTCTTGCTCAACGGACGGGTTTCCATAATCTTTACTGTATCACCAATGTTACAGTCGTTGTTTTCGTCGTGAGCAGCTAATTTGGAAGTTTTGATCACAAACTTTCCATAAATAGGATGTTTAACTTTACGTTCGATCAAGACAACAATGGATTTTTCCATTTTGTTACTTACAACCAATCCTATTCTTTCTTTTCTTAAATTTCTTTCCATAGCAATTCTTACTTATCAGTTTCCTGGTCATTACCAGCCAAGGCTTGTTCAATTCCACGTTTCCTTAATTCGGTTTGAATCCGGGCTATGGTTTTCCTATAGGCCTTGATTTTATTTGGATTTTCAAGAGGAGAAACCGCATGATTCAGTTTCAATTTTGACAACTGTTTTGTTTCTTCCTCTAATCGATCTACCAAATCATCTGTAGAAAGTTCTTTGATAACTGCTTGTTCCATTTTCTAAATATTGATTATTCTACGTAATCTCTTCTTACTACAAATTTCATTTTAATCGGAAGCTTTTGTGATGCCAAACGTAATGCTTCCTTTGCAATTTCCAATGGCACACCTTCTGCCTCGAAAAGGATTCTGCCTGGAGTTACCCTTGCCACGAAATATTCTGGAGCTCCTTTACCTTTACCCATACGTACCTCAGCAGGTTTTTTGGTTATTGGCTTATCGGGAAAAATTCTAATCCAAATCTGTCCTTCACGTTTCATATAACGGGTTACTGCTTGACGAGCAGCTTCTATTTGTCTTCCAGTGATCCAGGTTTCTTCTAGGGCTTTTATTCCAAAAGATCCAAATGCAATTTGGTTACCACGAAAGGAATTTCCTTTCATTTTCCCCTTTTGCATTTTCCTGAATTTTGTCTTTTTCGGCTGTAACATCTGATATAATATTATTAATTATAAGTCCTGTTTATCTTCTCTTATTTCGTGGGCCTCTTCCGCGTGGTCCGCCTGGTGCCGGTGCGCCTCCTCCCCCTTGTTGGGTTTTGGCTCCTATTCCTGTTGTAGGAACTAATTCAGGTTTACCGTAGATTTCACCTTTACAAATCCAAACTTTAATTCCAATACGTCCATAAGTGGTATGAGCTTCGCTAAGTGCATAATCAATATCTGCACGTAAGGTATGCAATGGAACACGTCCTTCTTTGTATGATTCACTTCTTGCCATTTCAGCACCACCGATTCTCCCCGAAATCTGAACTTTAATTCCTTCAGCACCAATTCGCATTGTTGAAGCAATGGAAGTTTTAATAGCCCTTCTGAATGAGATTCTACCTTCGATTTGACGAGCGATTGAACTGGAAACGATTACCGCATCTAATTCCGGTCTTTTAATTTCAGAGATATTGATTTGGATTTCCTTACCGGTAACTTTTTTCAATTCTTCTTTTAGCTTGTCTACTTCAGAACCACCTTTTCCGATAATAATACCCGGACGTGCGGTAAATATAGTTACGGTTACAAGTTTTAAGGTACGCTCAATAATTATCTTTGAGATTCCGGCTTTTGCTAGTCGGGCATTCAGATATTTTCTGATTTTATCGTCTTCTATCAGTTTATCGGCAAATTTGTTTCCACCGTACCAATTTGAATCCCATCCCTTAATGATTCCTAATCTAAGACCTATTGGATTTGTTTTTTGTCCCATTAAATGTATCTTATAGATTATTGATTTTGATTTTTAACTTCTTCTACTACTGTTCTGCTATCTAGTATAACAGTCACATGATTCGAACGCTTTTTTATTCGGTGTGCACGACCTTGGGGTGCAGGCTGAATACGTTTTAACATTCTGCCACTATCTACTAAAACTTCTTTAACATAAAGGTTACTGTCTTCAATACGCTGACCCTCATTTTTAGCTTCCCAGTTCGCAATAGCTGAACGCAATAGTTTGTGCATTCGGATTGAAGCTTCTTTGGGTGAATGTTGTAAAATATGCAATGCATGTTCAACATTTCCTCCTCTGATCAAGCCAGCGACTAATCTCATTTTTCTGGGCGAAGTAGGACAATTATTCAATTTGGCAAAGTATGTTGTTTTCTTTGCTTCCTTTAATTGTTCTGCTGAATTATGTTTTCTTGCTCCCATTGTATGTACTTATTTATTGCCTTTTATCGTTTGCCTTTATCTTTATTTCCTGCGTGTCCTCTGAAAATTCGGGTTGGGGCAAATTCACCTAATTTATGTCCAACCATGTTTTCAGTAACATAAACCGGAATGAATTTATTTCCATTATGAACAGCAATGGTTTGTCCAACGAAGTCAGGAGATATCATTGATGCCCTTGACCAGGTTTTTATAACCGTCTTTTTGCCAGATTCAATATTTGCAAAAACCTTTTTCTCCAGTTTGAAATGAATATAAGGACCTTTTTTAAGAGAACGACTCATTATTCTTATGATTTAATTATCTATATTATTTCTTTCTTCTTTCAATGATATATTTGCTCGATGCTTTTTTCTTTGAACGAGTAATGTATCCTTTTGCAGGAGTGCCTTTACGTGATCGTGGGTGACCACCGGTAGCTCTTCCTTCTCCACCACCCATTGGGTGATCAACCGGGTTCATTACAACCGGACGAACTCTTGGACGGCGGCCCAACCAACGGGTACGTCCAGCTTTTCCTGATCGTTCCAAACTATGGTCACTGTTTGATACGGTACCAACAGTAGCTTTACAAGTTTGTAAAATCATCCGGGTTTCACCTGAAGGTAATTTCAGGATTGCGAATTTACCATCCCTGGTCATCAATTGGGCATGAGATCCTGCACTCCGAGCCATCTTTCCACCCTGACCTGGACGCAATTCAATATTATGAACTACTGTTCCGAAAGGTACTTCACTAAGGAACAATGTATTTCCAACATCCGGGCTTACGCCTTTCCCTGAATTGATTTGCTGCCCGACTTTTAATCCGTTAGGTGCAATGATATACCTCTTTTCACCATCGGCATAAAAAAGTAAAGCTATTCGTGCAGTCCTGTTTGGATCATATTCAATAGAATTAACCGTAGCAGGAATACCATCTTTATCTCTTTTGAAATCAATGATTCTATACTGTTTCTTATGACCACCACCCATATATCTCATGGTCATCTTTCCATCACCGTTCCTTCCTCCTGAGCGCTTTTGTGTTGCAAGCAAGCTCTTTTCTGGTTTATCTGCCGTGATGTCGTCAAACGCGCTTATTATCTTAAAGCGTTGACCTGGTGTTGTGGGTTTAAATTTTTTTAAAGCCATCCTAATTAAATATTGCTATAAAAATCAATTGTTTCGCCTTCAGCTAATGTAATAATAGCCTTCTTAAATGAATTTGTTTTGCCGCTAATAAATCCGGCTTTTGTAAATCTGGACTTGGTTTTACCGGAGTAACTCATGGTATTTACTGCTGTAACCTCAACTCCGTAAATTTCCTTTATCGCTTCTTTAATTTGAAGCTTATTGGCCCGTTTATCCACTATAAAACCATAACGGTTGAGTTTTTCTCCCATCGCGGTCATTTTTTCTGTAATTACAGGCTTTTTAATGATATCCATTTTTATGAATTTTAATATTTTTTATTTAAACAAACATTTTCTCAATTTCAGCGAGAGAATTCTCAGAAATCAGTAAATTATTTGCATTTAAAATATCGTAAGTATTAAGTGCAGAAGCATGAACAACTTTAATTTTTTTCAGGTTTCTGGCCGCGAGGTAAATATTCTCTTTGCTTTCGCCCAATATAAATAATGTTTTCTTCTCGCTTAAGCTGAAATTATTCAGCATTTCAATAAAACTCTTGGTTTTTGGTTCCATTTCGAAATCTTCAACAACCATGATGTTTTTATCAATTGCTTTATATGAAAGCGCTGACTTACGTGCTAATCGTTTAAGTTTTTTATTCAACTTAAAACGATAGTCTCTAGGTTGTGGGCCAAACATACGGGCTCCACCTCTAAAAAGACCAGACTTAATACTACCTGCACGGGCTGTACCGGTTCCTTTTTGACGTTTAATCTTGCGAGTACTTCCAGATAATTCACTTTTGCCTTTTGAGCTGTGAGTTCCTTGTCGTTGATTTGCCAAATATTGTTTGGTATCAAGATAGATCGCATGATCGTTAGGTTCAATCCCGAATATTTCATCATTCAGGTTGACTTTCTTCGATGTCTCTTTTCCGCTAATATTATGTACTACTAACTCCATCTTTCAATAATTAAATATGAATTTTTTGCACCAGGAACTGCACCTTTGACAATAAGAAGGTTTTTCTCAGGAATAATTTTTAAGATTTGGAGATTGATCAATTTTGCACGATCACCACCGGTTCTTCCTGCCATTCTCATGCCTTTAAATACTCTTGAGGGCCAAGAAGATGCACCAATTGAACCCGGAGCTCTTAATCGATTGTGCTGACCGTGAGTTGCATCATTTACACCTCTGAAATTATGACGTTTAACTACCCCTTGAAATCCTTTTCCTTTGGATGTTCCTACAACATCGATAAATTCACCTTCGACAAAAATTTCAACACCTATAACATCACCAAATTTTTTCTGATGGCCCTTTTCGAAACGGGTCAACTCGCGAACTATTCGTTTTGGAGTAACGCCTGCTTTCGCAAAATGACCTTTCATTGCACTTGAGGTATGCTTTTCTTTTTTATCGTCAAACGCAAGTTGTATTGCTTCATATCCGTCAACTTCCATTGTACGAACCTGAGTCACAACACATGGACCAGCTTCAATAACGGTGCAGGGCATATTTTTGCCGTTTGCGTCGTATATGCTAGTCATACCTATTTTTTTTCCTATTAATCCTGACATTTTTTCTTCTTTTAAGCTCTTAAATCCTGCTAACTAAACTTCAACTCTTAAACTTAAACTTTGATTTCTACTTCAACGCCACTTGGCAGCTCGAGCTTCATTAATGCATCTATTGTTTTAGATGTAGTACTGTATATATCAAGAAGCCTCTTGTATGAGCAAAGCTGAAACTGTTCCCTTGCTTTCTTGTTCACAAAGGTAGCTTTGTTAACTGTAAAAATCTTTTTGTTTGTTGGCAAGGGAATTGGTCCGTTAACAACTGCTCCAGTTGATTTAACAGTTTTAACAATCTTTTCCGCTGATTTATCAACCAGGTTATGATCGTATGATTTCAATTTGATTCTAATCCTTTGACTCACGTTCGTTAATTTTTATTACTCAATTAAGAATTTAATACGTATCCTCTTATTTTATATAATACTTCTTCTTGTATGTCCTTTGGTGTAACCTGATAATGCGAAAATTCAAGATTTGAAATTGCACGACCTGATGAAATGGTTCTCAATGTGGTTACATATCCGAACATTTCGGCCATCGGCACTACTGCTTTAATAACTTGTACACCTAATTTTGATTCAACATTTGAAAGGTGACCACGTCGTTTATTAATATCACTACTTAAGTCACCAACATAATCGTCGGGAGTGCTAATTTCGAGCTTCATCATAGGCTCTAAAATAGCCGGATTTGCGAGTTTAGTCGCATTTCTGAACGCTTGTGCCGCGGCAACTTCAAACGACAAAGCATCAGAATCAACACTGTGGTATGATCCATCAATCAAACGAACCTTAAGGTTATTCATCGGAAAACCTATTAAC
The DNA here is from genome assembly GCA_002840985.1 of Bacteroidetes bacterium HGW-Bacteroidetes-17. Classification (GTDB taxonomy): domain Bacteria; phylum Bacteroidota; class Bacteroidia; order Bacteroidales. The sequence continues at coordinate 36,036 of PHDM01000003.1, read as the reverse complement.
GATCCATTTTGCATTGCCATTTTAAATCCCTTTTCAATTGCAGGAATATATTGTTTTGGGATGCTACCATCCCTTGTTTCATTTATAAATTCCAACCCTTTTACTTCATCCGAAGCAGGACCGATTTCCACATAAATTTCGGCAAATCGACCTCTGCCACCAGTTTGTTTTTTATAAACTTCGCGGTGTAAAATGGTTTTGGTAATCGTTTCTTTGTACGCAACCTGAGGAGTTCCTCTGTTAACCGTGATATTGAATTCTCGTTTCAATCGATCAATCAGAATATCAAGATGCAATTCGCCCATTCCGTTAATTAAAGTTTGGCCCGAATCACCATCTACCCGAACGGTAAAAGTTGGATCTTCTTCTGCAAGCTTTTGCAAAGAGATCGCCAATTTATCAACATCATCCTGAACTTTTGGTTCAACTGCCATGCTGATAACCGGTTCCGGGAATTCGATGCTTTCTAAAACTAATGGATGCTTTATATCTGTTAAAGTATCGCCGGTACGGATTTCTTTAAATCCAACTGCAGCTCCAATATCACCAGCTTCTATCCTTTTCAATGGATTTTGCTTGTTGGCATGCATTTGTAAAATCCGGCCTATTCGATCTTTCTTATTTGTATTTGAATTTAAAACAGTTTCACCTGCTTCCAAAGCACCTGAATAGACCCTGAAAAAAGCAATCCGACCTACGAATGGATCGGTCGCGATTTTAAAAGCTAAGGCTGTAAAAGGCTCATCAATGCTGGCACTTCTGCTTTCTTCTTTATTTGTGAATGGATTAATTCCAATCACGGCAGTAATATCAATTGGGGAAGGTAAAAATGATGCAACGGCATTTAACAGAAACTGAACACCTTTATTTTTGAAGGATGATCCGCAGAGTACAGGAGTAATTCTCAACTCTAAAGTAGCTTTACGAATGGCGGCATAGATTTCCTCTTGGGTAATCAGTTCAGGATTCTCAAGAAATTTAGCGAACAGTTCGTCGCTTTCTTCTGCAACACCTTCAATCAGTTTTGAACGATAAAGCTCAACTTCTTCTTTTAATTCCTCCGGGATTGGAACTTCAAAATATTTGGCACCGAGTGTATCATTATCCCACTCATAGGCTTTGTTGGTAATTAAATCAACAATACCTGTAAAATCGTCTTCGGCACCAATCGGGATCTGTAATGGAATTGCCTGTGCCCCTAATTTTTCATTAATTTCAGTAACAACCTTAAAAAAGTCAGCACCGGCACGATCCATTTTGTTTACAAAACTGATGCGCGGTACATGATATTTATTGGCTTGTCTCCAAACTGTTTCAGATTGCGGTTCAACACCACCAACAGCACAGAATAAAGCAACTGCTCCATCCAGAACCCTGAGTGATCGTTCAACCTCAACCGTAAAGTCGACATGGCCGGGGGTATCAATGATGTTAATTTTGTATTGGTTATTGTTGAAGTCCCAAAATACAGTAGTAGCAGCAGAGGTAATGGTAATTCCACGCTCCTGTTCCTGAATCATCCAATCCATGGTAGCTGTACCATCATGGACTTCGCCAATTTTATGATTAATACCGGTATAATACAAGATACGCTCAGTCGTTGTGGTTTTACCCGCATCGATATGAGCCATAATGCCTATGTTTCTTGTATATGTTAGTCTTTCCGACATTTCTGTATTATACCTTAATGATATGCTGATTAAAATCTAAAATGGGAGAAAGCTTTATTCGCTTCTGCCATTCTATGGGTATCTTCTTTTTTCTTAAAAGCAGAACCTTCTTCTTTATATCCTGCCATGATTTCTCCGGCCAATTTTTGGCCCATTGATTTTTCATGACGTTTACGGGAATAGCCAATCAGGTTTTTCATACCAATTGACATTTTTCTGCCTGCTCTGATTTCAGAAGGAATTTGAAAAGTTGCTCCTCCGATTCTCCTGCTTCTAACCTCTACCGCGGGAGTTACATTAGCCAAAGCTTTTTTCCAAACTTCCAGTCCGTCTTCCTGCATTTTTTCACTTACAATTTCTATTGCTTCGTAAAAAACTTTAAAAGCCAGGTTTTTCTTTCCTTCGTACATCAAATTATTGACAAATTTTGTCACCAAAACCTCGTTGAATTTTGGATCAGGAAGAATAACTCGTTTTTTTGGTCTAGATTTCCTCATTGTTTTATCCTTGAGTTAAATATTTTTATTTCTGTTTTGGTCGTTTTGTACCGTATTTTGATCTTCTTTGAGTACGTCCCTCAACACCTGAAGTATCCAATGCACCTCTGATGATATGGTATCTTACACCCGGTAGATCTTTCACCCTGCCCCCACGTATCATTACGATTGAGTGCTCTTGCAAATTATGGCCTTCACCCGGGATATAGGCATTCACCTCTTTTCCGTTAGTCAGTCGAACTCTTGCAACCTTTCTCATGGCTGAGTTAGGTTTTTTAGGTGTTGTGGTATAAACCCTAACACAAACTCCCCTACGTTGCGGACATGAGTCCAAAGCAGGAGATTTACTCTTATCGGTTAATTTTTGACGTCCCTTGCGAACTAACTGTTGTATTGTTGGCATACTACGCTATTTTGTTTATTATTTGTTCCACCTTATTTTTTTGGGTGTGCAAAGGTAAAAATAATTCCTTATAATGAACCACATTACTGATTTAATTTTTACGCTTTTATACAATACTTTTTTTCTGAAAAATCGAAAGGTGAGATTTTACGACCTAGACTTTTGCCAGTGGTTATTATGTGTTAGAACAGGTATTTTGTTTTAACCACTGCCGAAAACCTATAGTTGTCTTAATTGTCAGGTTTCCTTACTCTTTTTCAGTATTTTACTATTAACATCCCCTAATTTGGGGCTGCAAAGGTAGGAAAACATTTTAAAAAAACAATAGCGAATTTAAAAAAATATACAATAAATAAATTGTTGTCAACAATTGTTTGTTAATATTCTGAATTTCAACAAAAGGGGGTTGAATTAATGTGCTGATGTGTTGATATGCTATGAAAGTTTGATCATGCAAATTATTGCATACTGTAAATGAGTGAACCTGTCTTCAGCAAACAGGTATTTTGCCCTGCAACGAAACAATTTCTATTTGTACACGTTTGAAACTCAGGCAACAATCGTGAAATCGAAATTAAAGAAGGGAAATGAGATGTATTCGATAATATGGAGGTACGAGGTAAAGAAAAAAAATCAAGTTAGATTTGAAACGGAATACGGGAAAAAGGGAACATGGGCAAAACTGTTTCGGGATTCAGATAAATATCTGGGTTCATTTTTGCATAAAAACAAAGACACAACTGATATTTATCTTCTAATTGACACCTGGACAGACGAGCGGTCCTATGAAGATTTTAAACATGCTAATAGAGAGGCTTATGATATTCTCTGTTACAAATTTGAAAAGCTTTATGAAGCAGAAGAGAAAATAGGATTATTCAACTTGGTACAATAAAATCCCAAGCTAAAAATACTCTCATTTTCCTGACTTAAAACTTTGAAACTTCTTTAACAATTATTATTTCCACACAGGAACTGTTCTTCTTTCTTTTTCAGCTTCTTTGCTTTTCTCTTTTGCTTTGTAAGGTATTTCTTCAAGCATCCATTTACCTGCTTCCTTGCCTTTCAGGTAATGATCGAAATATTCTTTAAGTCGAAGTTGTATATCCAACCGGTTTCCTTTATTACGCAAGCCATGTCCTTCTCCCTCGTATGAAAGAAATACGACAGGTTTTTTCAGATAACGTAAAATACTGTAGAATCCAAAGGAATGCTCCCAAACTACCACATTATCAGCAGTTCCATGAAACAACAGTAAAGGTGTATTCATGGTTTGCGCATTAAATACGGCCGATTCGGAGATATACATTTTTGTATTTGAGGTAGGATCGGTACCCAGTCTTCCCTGTTGGGTCATATAATAATCCTGTTCGTTGCTTCCATCTCTAACAATATCAATATTAAATCCATGTACCAAATTACTCACCCCTGCTCCTGCTGCTATGGCAGCAAACTTATTTTTCTGAGTTGAGATATACATCCCTGTATGGCCACCATAGCTGAATCCTTCGTAACCAATTCTTTTTTCATCCACATAGCCCAGTTCCATTACTTTTTCAATGGCTGCATCAATACATTCGTGCATATCTGAATGTGGGGTCCCCACATTAAAATGAATATCAGGACGCAGGAACAAATAGCCATCCGATACATAGCTCATCTCATTGACACTTGAACCGCTAAGATAAGGTGAAGAATAGGCATACATCCCATCAGACAATTTCTCATATGAATACACAATCATAGGTAATTTCTGTCCCATTTTATAGCTATCCGGAATACTCAATACGCCTTGCAATGGCACGCCATCATCGTTCGTATAATCAATTAATACACGATGGCCCCACTCATATTGTTTTTGCTGAGGATTTGTATTTGTGATTTTCTTGGCTCCCGTAAAATTCAGATTGCTTAAATAGGCTTCGGGATAATTTTGATAATCGCCCATTTTGTATATGATGGCATCAGACTTTTCAGCTTTAATTAAGCCACTTCGATACCCGGAACTTGCATAGGATGCAGGCTCGTAAACAAGCTTTTCTAATTTTTCTTTTTGTAATCTATAATAACCGGCATATTTAGTCTTGGTATTAAATGCATACAAAATATTCGCAGACTTCAATTCGATATAGCGATCTTCAACCTCTTCTTCCCGTTTAAAACTCAAATCATCAAACCTAAATCGAATGGATTCTTCGGTGGGTACTGATGCCGTAAGATTTTTCGCTTTGGATTTTTTATCTAATGGCAAGAGCCATAAATCAAGTTTGTGGTTAACGATTACTGCATTTTGGTCTTTCACCCAGGCTAGAAAACCATAATCGGGTCTAAAACCGGCGTGGTCATCTTCTGTATTTATAAATGAAACCGGTAAATCAGCTGTGATATTATGCTTGCTGTCATTTTTTAAATCATAACACCAATAATGTTCACCATCCCATATTACAAACTTTTCACCATGAGGGGCCATCTCTACCCTTCCGGCCTGTTTTTCGGCAATTAGTTTTTTATCACCGTTTGTAAGGTTTATGCTGTATAAATCATTTTTATCGTTGTCCCAGTCAGAAATATATTTACGATTATCTAATCCAACGCCCCAATTGTCGGTTCCTGCACTGACAATCAAGCTTTGCATTTCATCGCTTGTTAATCGAATCAATTTTTTCGATTCACGGAAAAAAATCGCGTCAAATACTTCATTTTTATTAGTTTCCGCCTCCACCATTCGTTGCGAAAGCAGCTTTTGATCTTTCCAGTGCCATACCTGAACGGTTGGATCGTCTTTGTTTTCCTTCTCCTTTTTCTCATCCTTACCTTTATCCTGATCATACTTTTTGATCTTTAAAAACAAACGCGCTCCATCACCACTCCAGGTAATTTTATTTGCCGATTGTGCAGTTTTCTCGGCAAGCCCCATGTTCTCAGTCATTCCCTGAAAATCCTTCACATTGTATTCAAGCGTGATTGGCATTTTAGATTCGACACCGGAAACTACAAGCAAACTCATCTTTTCATAATCGATCTTGTCCTTATCTTTGGTATACTTATAAGCAGCCAGAGCCGACTTTTCCTTATTCCACGACAGATTTGAATAGATAAAGTTCCCTGTTTGGATTGCCTTTGTTGTTCTGTTTTTAGGATGATATAAATAGATTCCGTTTCCTCTTTTATCCTCAGTAGATATGGTGTAGGCAATATAATCTGAATTTTTATCAAGCAAGTACTCTCCAATATTTCCGATGAAATGCTCACTTCGATTATCCAGATCGTAAATCAAAAGGCTGTTTTTATCATTGCTGATAAAATAATTTTGATCCTCGGCAAAGCTAAAGTCAGCGTTCGATTCATACTTAACGGTGAACCCGGTAGCAAGATGTTTTAATTCAATGATTGCTTTATCCTCTTTAGCTTTTGGATCCTTTTTCTCTTCTTCTAAATCGGACTTAATTTGGTAGGCTATCCAATCTGAAGCTGCTGAGAACAAAGGCTTCTTACCATCCTTAATTTCATACTTTATGCCACTAATTGTATTGCAGATATAAAGAATATCTGATTGATTCGTTTGATCATAAAATTCCTTACTGATTTTTTCTGCATATTTTCTGTCGACGCTATCACTTTTTGCGACAGGTTTTTCCGTCAAAGTATAGAGGACGGTATACCATTGCCCATCGTTGGATAAGATCACTGTATGACTTCTCCATGTTTTCACATCCTCAATACCGAGAACTTTTTTTTCAGATTGTGCTTGAAGATTGTTGATTCCCAGGGAGGAAAATGCAATAAGGACAATAATAGCGAGAATAAATTTCTTAATCATTTCAATTAAATTTAAATATTAAAAATGGTGGTTGTTCGATACATTTCAAATTTTTCACTTATTAAAATAAATGGTGTTTAACCACAGAGCTAGCATTTGACCCTAATTCTGGCGAAAGCCCGGGGAATTGTACCATATCCTTCTTGTCCGCCGAAGCGAACAGCAAAGGCGGATTAAAAGTACAATTATTTTAATTTCCTCATTATCCTTTCGCAGCTAAATCTGGCTCTTTCTTTGTGAAACTTACCCCGAATACTTCATCAGCTTCATATTATGCTAGATGCAAAATAATATCTTTTTAAAATTCCAATCTAAAAACAGTTTCATTTTCCCGGCTTAACACTTTTATTTCGCCCTTATTATACAAATGCATAATTTGCGTGAAACTATAAATTTTCTACATTTGAGCTCAACTTTTCACACGAATCATTCAACATGGATAAAAACATTGAAGCACTTTGGCTAAAGTTTTCGGATAAGCTTAAAGGATTTATCCTAAGCAAAGTTCATGATGAAGCAATGGCCGAGGATATTTTACAGGAAGTGTTTATTAAAATACATGCCAGAATTGATCAGTTGAATGATGATACTAAAATCCAGTCGTGGATTTATCAGATTACAAGAAATTTAATTACTGACTATTTTCGTGAAACAAAAAAAGAAATTCATAAAACCCAATCTCTTTATCATGAAAAGGAAGAAGTTGCTTCAGAAAATGCTATGACTGAAGCCATTGGAGACATGATCAATATGATGCGTAATTTACCACCCGAATATTGTGAAGCACTTTGCTTAACTGAATTGGATGGACTGAGTCAGAAAGCCTACGCCGAACAACTAGGACTCAATTACTCAGCAGCCAAATCGCGGGTTCAACGTGCCCGCACAATGCTTAAAGATATGCTGATGAATTGTTGCCATTATCAGTTTGATAAATACGGGACCGTACTGGAAATTTCTCCGGCAAATTGCTGCTGCTGTTGCTCAGCTTCCTAGTTTTAGAATACTGATCTCATCATCTGAATTATAAAATTAGCCCTCCATTTCAGTAATCGCCACCTCATTTCATTTTAAGATTTGTCCAGGTCATTTGCGTCCTTTTTGTAAACACTCCGTCTATGAGACGAAAAATCAAAAAAGTGTTTAACAAATAAATCTTAAAAAAATGGAACAGATCACAAAAATTGCAGCGTTTATTCTTGAATCGTTTATTCATATTTGGCCTTATCTATTAATCTCGATCCCTTTCGCAGTGGCTGTAAAATTCACCGGGGCTGCTAAGTTTATCACAAAAATCATGAGCAAAAATCCTTTGATCTCAATTTTATTGGCAACAATTGTGGGTGCATTCAGTCCATTTTGTTCATGCGGAGTAATTCCGGTAATTGCCTCCTTATTAATTGGTGGTGTCCCACTGGGTCCGGTTATGTCGTTTTGGATTGCATCGCCTGCGATGGATCCTGAAATATTTTTCTTAAGCGTGGCTACCATCGGATGGAATTTGTCGGTTTGGAGGCTTGCAGCTACATTTTTCATTAGTTTGGCGGCTGGTTATATTACTCATTTTGCCATTTTAAAAGGATATATCGATAAAGAAGTACTTCGACAAAATCCTGTTTCGACTGCAAAAAATACATGGAAGAATAGTTTGCTTAAAATTAAAGATGGGCTGCGTTTGATATCTGATTTCAAACTCCTATCCGGGAAATTGCAAGTTCAGGAGATTCCAATTTATAACTCAGGATTTCAAACAAAAAAGAGCTACTGTGTGTCAAATGAAAGTTCAAGTTGCGATGTAACCAAAAAAGCTCCAACTGTAAAACCAACTATTTCTAACACAGAAAAATCGTGTAACAGTTGCGAAGTAAAAACACCGGTTCCAATTTCTCTTGCTAACAGGCTGACTACTGAAATCTGGAAAGCAACAATCATGGTGGTAAAATTTATGTCTCTTGCGTTCTTAATTAATGCATTGATACAATTTTATGTGCCTCAGGAATTCATATCAGGTATCCTCGGAGGAAAGGGCTCATTTTCGGTAATCATTGCCACTCTGATTGGAATTCCGGCATACACTACCAATTTAACCACCCTTCCATTAATAAGCGGATTGTTATCACTGGGAATGAATCCCGGGGCTGCTCTGGCATTTTTAATCGCAGGACCCACCACAACCTTACCGGCAATGGCAGCTGTATGGGGATTGGCTAAAAAGAAAATATTCTTAATGTATATTTCATTTTCATTGTTCGGTGCAGTATTATTTGGATTTTTATATAATTTTATTAGCTAAGAAATTAGTAATTTGAAAATGTATTGAAAATAGAGGGACCCGCAAAATTAGTGGATTGGCAATGAAGATCGGTTTAGGTCGAATTGAGTATCCGGATATCGAGCGCAGTCCTCTCAAAATGTTAATGGATTATCATAGGAGCTAATGTCGTCTGCAAAAATATTTTAAAAGTATTTTCTAATATGCTAAAATTATTTAAAAACAGTATCTTCGAAGTGGTTTAAGGTGCCTCCTCTTCAGGGGCACCTTTACAAGCGAAATACTAATCGTTCTAATTAAGCTATGTTAAAAACTGCATTTTTCTACTTCACCTTCTGGTTGATCCTGATTTTCAGTATCCTGTTTTTTGTCCCCTATTATATTTTAAAACTTGTTGGAACCAAAAGGTCTGTAAAACGTTTTGTTTACCTCATAAGTACTGCTTGGGCCCGATTTATTTTGGGTGTAAATGGGGTAAGTTATACCGCTTATGGTAAAGAAAACATCCCCGAAACCCGCTCGGGTTTGGTGGTAGTTTCAAATCATCAGGGAAGTTTCGATATTCCGATTTATATTTCATGCCTTCCGTTTTCGGTTGGGTTTATTGCCAAGCACGAATTGAATAAAATGCCTATCATCAATGTATGGATGAAAGAACTCGATTGTATTTTCATTAATCGCAAAAGGTTGAAGGAATCTTCCGCCAAGATTAATGAGCGGATACGCCAAAAAGACAAGAACCCCATTTTTATTTTCCCCGAAGGTACCCGCAGTAAAGGGTCGCAAATGGGACCATTCAAACCCGGGAGTTTAAAACTTATGTTTAACGAAGGAGCCGATGTGTTGCCCGTTACCATCAGTGGTAGTTTTAAGTGTATGGAGTTACATCAGAATGTAAAAAGCGGACATGTTGAACTCTTTTATCACCCTGTTTTACACTGCGCCGATTATCCTGCGAACGGTTTTGATCAGTTCAATAAAGACCTGCAGCGAATCATTACAGGGCCTTTGACAGCGAAAAATAAGGAATAAAAACCAGCTGGCACTGTTGTATTTTTTAGTGATTTCTCAATATGCCTCGAAAAGCCCAGCACAATTGCTTAAACCAACAATAAAATTTAAACACATCCATAGTTTAACCATAATTTTCTTATATTTGAGTTTTACTCCCCAAACTTTGAAATGTTGATATATTTTAATCAGCCCTACATTTTATTCTCAAAACGTTAGGCTTAATATTAATTGAATTCAGATTATGATAAAAAGAAGAAAACTACAGATCACCATTCTTATTTTACTTTGCTTTTTAATTGCTTGTTCAAACAAAAAGAAGCATCCTTCAGCAGAAATGCAAAACAGCCAGATTGTTTTGATATTTAATTCCCCACCTCCGAATTGGCGGGAATACAGAAAAGATAGCGCCTATAGGCCAGCACAATGTGAAATTTATTTTATTGATGATCATTTTATTTCCAAAAAATTCATTCCAGATTCATCTATTGAATCCGACACATTCACCTTACATACCAATAGAAAATTAGTCGAATTCATACATTCGCACAAAGGATTGGACGAATTATCATATATTTTTCAAAATGGGGACACGGTTTTATTTACCTATCAAGATAAAACCCCGATTGCGAAAATCTTGAATAGAGAAACCAAATCACTCGATATTAACTTTGAATTGTACAAACGACAAAGTTTAAGCCCAAATGATTATCCTGCTTACATAAAAATCAAATTCCCGCACTTTTTCATGGAAAACTCAAAAAATTTCACACAGGCCGATGAATTTAGGCAAGAAATAAAGAGAGTATCAGCATTAGCAAATGAGCAATTTGAAGTAGAATTGATAAAAGAAAAGGAACTCTTAGATTCACTTCATCAAAACAACTTTATCTCCGAAGAAATCTATTACTTTTTTGTTACTAAATTAAAGTACCAAAGAAAAACGGCTTATTTAAACCGGCTTCTTGATGCCAAGAAAAAGCCAAACAATTTTTCGGAATTATCACCCGATGATTTTAAAATCCAACTTGGATATGATCAAGAATTAGGTTGGATAAATAGCGGCAATATTTTGGACAGTAAAAACGACAGTTTACTTTATTTTGGATTTCATAATAATGTTATCAACTTGATTTATTACAAATATCTCAGTCGAAAGGTTCGACGAATAGAAACAACGAATTATGTAAATAATATAGCCACAGCAGGAAGTGTAATGCCTGATTATATTGCGTTATACGACACCTTAAATGAATGTAATCTTTTAAGTCCTCTTGCAAAAAAAATACTAAGCTTCACGAATATTCAGAGCACGATCGAAAACAATTCAATAAACGAGGCTAAACTAGCCTTTAAAAAATTCGAAAACGATTTCAATGATACTTCCATGTTAAGTTATATCAGGAATAATTACCTGCTTACTCCTGAATCTTTGACCGATTCGGCTGATTTAGTGCTAACTTCAATCGATTCGGAAAACATCAATTATAACAAACTCATCGAAAAACATCGAGGAAATGTTCTTTATGTTGATTTCTGGAGTAGTGGTTGCTCTCCTTGCTTTGAGCAATTTAAATTTTCAGACACCTTGCATCATTTGTATAAAGACAAAAATCTGGTTCAAATCTACATATCGCATGAACCTGACAAAAGAAGGTGGTTGAATGCCAGTAAAAAATACAATCTTGATCCTGAAAGTTATCTTGTAGTAAATAGATATACTTCTCAGCAATTAGAAAATATGAACATTAAGTTTGTGCCTCATTATCTTATATACGACCAAAAAGGAAATCTGGTAAACGATTTTGCACCCAGACCAAGTGAGAAGTCTTTAATTCAAATTTTAGATAAATACCTTAATGAATAATACCAGCATATAGACAATCATCGCTCTGCGGCATTCCTGATTGCCGGAAGGCAAGTTATAATGCTGTCGGACTATTACGGTTGAACCAGATTGAAGCAGACAAGTTTGTAATTCAAGTTAGGGTGCATAAATCAAGGTTCTTAACTTTATTAAGGCAATGTGGAAATAAAGAATGAAAAATTATAGATTTGACTAAAATATAAACAATTAAAGAAACAAAATAAGATGAACAGCAAAGAAAATGATAGTTTAAGCAGCTTTGAAAAACTAAAATCAGAAATCCAAATCAAAGCGAAGAATGGAGTTGATTTTATATTCGCTGCATGCATAACCTGGTTTGTAATATTTTTAATCTGGAGATTTACAAAAAATACATCCTATGAAAAGAGTGTATTCACATTTATTTTTGGTGCAATTCTGATTCCATTAGCATTGGGTTTTTCAAAAATCCTGAAGACCAATTGGAAAATAAAAAATAACCCATTACAGCCACTCGGACTTTGGCTAAATTTTGCGCAATTAATCTATTTCCCATTTTTAATTTTTATTTTGATAAAATACCCTGATTATTTTATCATGGCTTACGCAATTATAACCGGAGCACATCTTTTCCCCTATGCCTGGTATTATGACGAAAAAGGATATGCCGCCGCATCGATTATAATCTCTGTCGGCTCCATGTTGATAGCGCTTATTGTCGAACCTGATCACATTTTTTATATCCCAATTTTCACATCAATAACACTTTTGATTCTTGGATCATGGATTCTTTTAAGATATCAAAGATTAAGAAATCAGGACGTTGCTCAACAATGAACTAAGCTAAAATTCAAACAATTCTACATCAAATAAAAATTATCAAAATGAAAAACTGCCCGAATTGCAATGCTGAAATATTAGACAACTTTGAGTTATGCTGGAACTGCAATTTCAGTTTAACCGAAAACAAAATTATCGAGTTTAACGACAAGCAGGAAGAAAGAGAAATTGATTGTATCAGATGTAAAATCCCAATGGTCTATTCCGGAAATTACAAATTTCATGAAGGAACAAGAATTGGAGCCTTAGGTAGTTTTTTTGAACTATTCGTAAATAGAGAATCGATGGATCTGTATTTATGTCCTAAATGTGGCAAAATCGAATTTTTCACTCCGTTAAAACAGCAACCTAATCAATAATGAATAATTCGGGATGGCGTCTCGTTTCGTCTATGGCGAAATCGGGAAGCCATCCCTCCCATTTTCAAATTTTCAAATTAGCTCATCTTCAAATTCAAATTATCACATTAGCACACTGCCTCATTGGCTAATTGAAACATTTGCCTTACTTTTGCATTCCAAAAAATTCCATTTGAAAGATATTTTAAAAGAACTAAACGAAGTACAACGAGAAGCCGTGGAAGCCACAGAGGGGGCGGTGATGGTGATTGCCGGAGCCGGATCCGGCAAAACACGCGTACTTACTTACAAGGTGGCCCATCTGTTAAATAAAGGAGTCGATCCGTTTAATGTGCTTGCCCTTACTTTTACCAATAAGGCGGCCCGCGAAATGAAGGAGCGTATTTTTAAACTAGTCGGAAGTAAAGAAGCCATGAATGTTTGGATGGGGACTTTTCACTCCATTTTTGCGCGTATTTTACGAATAGAGGGCCATCGTTTAGGTTATCCTTCAAATTTTACCATTTACGATACGGATGATACGAAAAGATTGATCAAAGCCATTATCAAGGAACAAAACCTCGATGATAAAACCTATCCGCCAAATTATGTTTTAGGCCGGATTTCGGGAGCCAAAACCAATTTGATTTCACCAGCCGATTATAATCAGAATTTTGAAATTAAGAATGCGGACAAATCAGCGGGCAAACCCATGCTTGGCGACATTTATACCATCTATAATGCCCGCCTGAAACGAGCTGATGCCATGGATTTCGACGATCTGCTTTTCAATACCAATATATTGCTTCGCGATTTTGAGGATGCATTGTATAAATACCAACAAAAATTTAAATACATCCTGGTTGATGAGTATCAGGATACCAACTATTCGCAATACCTGATCATTAAAAAACTGGCTGCCAATAACGAAAATATTTGTGTGGTGGGCGATGATGCCCAAAGTATTTATGCGTTCAGGGGAGCAAATATCCAGAATATTTTTAATTTCAAAACCGATTATCCCGATCACAAAATATTTAAACTCGAACAAAATTACCGCTCCACCAAAGTTATCGTAAACGCGGCCAATAGCGTTATTGCCTCCAATAAGGATCAAATAGAAAAAAAGGTTTGGACCGAAAACGATGAAGGCAAACAAATCAAATTGTTAAGGGCATCGACCGATAGCGAAGAAGGCATTTTAGTTGCCAATGCCATTTTCGAAAGTAAAATGAATTTCCAGCTTCCGAATGAAGCTTTCGCGATTTTATACCGCACCAATGCCCAATCGAGGGTAATGGAGGAAGCACTCAGGAAATCAAACATCCCCTATCGGATTTTCGGCGGACTTTCTTTTTATAAACGAAAAGAAATTAAAGATTTACTTGCTTATTTTCGATTGGTGCTAAACCCAAACGACGAGGAAGCACTAGTCCGGATCATCAATTATCCGGCCCGGGGAATTGGGAATACCACGCTCGAAAAAATTACGGTCGCATCAGGTGAATCAGGGAAAAGTTTGTGGAATATTGTTGAAAATGCAGCGTCTTACAACTTGTCTTTAAATTCAGGAACGCTAAGTAAACTGAATGATTTTGCGACCATGATCAAGAGTTTTGCAGTGCAACTTCGCACAAAGGATGCTTACGATCTTGCTAAATTAATTGCAAATTCATCCGGTATTTTTAAAGATTTGTTTCAGGATAAAAGTCCTGAAGGCGTAAGCCGTTACGAAAACATTGAAGAGCTTTTGAACGCTATCAAAGAGTTTACCGAAACTGAACTTACCGAAGAGCAAATCGAAGAGCGTGAAGGAAACATGACCCGAGGTTTGGACGAGTTTATGCAGGATGTAGCATTGCTGACAGATGCCGACACCAAAGACAAAGAGGGCACAGATTATGTTTCACTCATGACGATTCATGCAGCCAAAGGACTTGAATTCCCTTATATTTTTATCGTTGGTTTGGAAGAGAATCTTTTCCCTTCGATCCAATCATTAAATACCCGAGCTGATCTGGAAGAAGAACGACGTTTGTTTTATGTTGCATTAACACGTGCTGAAAAGCAGCTTTACCTCTCCTACTCGGAAAGCCGTTATAAATGGGGTAATTTAAGCATGTGCGAACCCAGCCGGTTTATTGAAGAAATTCCGGTCGAATTTATTGACTTGCCAAAACGAACAACCATATTTGGAGCAAAAATCGGATTTGACGATGATATCCGGAAAAAGCAATCGACCCAAACATTAACAGGATCACAACAAAAAAATTTCAGGAAAATCAGCAGTATTTCAGCAACCTCATCCGATCAGCCTTTTGACCCATCGGTAATGGAGAAATTACAGGCAGGAATGGAAGTTGAACATGCCAAATTCGGGAAAGGAAAAGTGATTGCAGTTGAAGGGGATGATTCCAATAAAAAAGCGACCGTATTTTTTGCAGGTGTCGGACAAAAACAATTATTGCTCAAATTTGCAAAGCTGAAAATTTTATAATTTTTGTCCTAAGTCAAACATTTAAAGCAACGTAAAGGATTCCTGAACACTAATAAAATTTACAAAAAATAAATTATTTCAAAATAATGTTTATCTTTGCATCAACTATTACCTGTGTGTGCAACCAGAAACCCCAAATTAGAAATATTGCCTTTAATAAAATTTGATATATCAATAAGCCTAATTGACTTTATAACTTAACATCATGATAGACTATAACACTACGAGAAACAAATTGGTTATTTCGGAATATGGAAGAAATATTCAGAAAATGATTGAATATATAGTAACCATCGAAGATCGCGAAAAAAGAACGATTGCATCCAATGTTATTATAAATGTAATGGCTCAAATGAATGCACAAGTAAAAGATACCGTTGATTTTGAACAAAAATTATGGGATCATCTTCACATTATTTCAAATTTCAGCTTAGATGTTGACTCTCCATATCCTGTACCTTCGAAGCAGGAAATTGAAGCCAGGCCTGAAAGGGTTCCCTATCAGGATAACAATATAAAGTACAAGCATTACGGAAAAAATACGGAAAATATTATTGAGAAAGCGATAGAACTTGAAGATGGCCCTGAAAAAGAAGCGTTTATTCAAACCATTGCCAATCATTTAAAAAAATCATATTTAAACTGGAACCGTGATTCGGTAAACGATGAACTAATCATTCAGCATTTAGAAGTGCTGTCAGGTGGTAAATTAAAACTACCCGATAATTTCCGGCTCATTAGTACAGGTGATGTAGTTCCCCGTCCGGTTTCAAAAAAGAAAAAATTTGTTGGCCGCCGACCTGCAAAAGAATCATACTCAAACGGAGGTGGATTTAAACCAAAGCACCGAACTAATCCAACCTAAAAATCCCTTTAAGTTTTGAGCTCATTTGAAATCATAGGAGGCCAGAAATTACATGGGGAAATTACCCCGCAAGGCGCAAAAAATGAGGCCTTACAAATTATCTGTGCCACCCTGCTCACTCCTGAAAAAATCACAGTACATAATGTTCCCGACATCCGCGATGTAAATAAGCTGATTGAATTATTGGCATACCTTGGGGTAGAAATTACCTGCCTTGCTGAAGGATCTTATTCATTTCAGGCTAAAAAGATTGATCTTGAACTTTTAAAAACTGAAGAATACAAAATCAAAGCAGCCAGTTTACGCGGCTCAATCATGATTCTTGGTCCTTTGGTTGCACGTTTTGGCAAAGCTTATATCCCACAACCGGGAGGTGACAAAATAGGCCGTCGACGACTCGATACCCATTTCTTTGGTTTACAAGCACTTGGTGCAAAATTTTCGTACGAACCCAAAGAAAGTTTTTACCGAATTGAAGCTGAAAGGCTTCAGGGTAAATATATGTTATTGGACGAAGCTTCGGTTACGGGAACCGCGAATATTCTGATGGCAGCAACGCTGGCCCAAGGCCGAACCACCATATTTAATGCAGCTTGCGAACCCTATATTCTGCAACTAACAAAGATGCTCATTGGTATGGGTGCTAAAATTAGTGGGGTCGGCTCCAATTTATTGGTGATTGATGGCGTTGATAATCTGGGTGCATGCGATCATCGCATGATGGCCGACATGATTGAAGTGGGAAGTTTCATTGGGCTTGCAGCCATGACGCAATCGGAACTTACAATTAAAGATGTTGACTATGAAGCCTTAGGTCTCATTCCTGAGATGTTCAGAAGAATGGGCATCAGAATTGAAAAAAGAGGGAATGATATTCATATTCCCGAACACAAAGAATACGAAATCGAAACTTTCATTGACGGGTCGATCATGACTATCGCCGATGCACCGTGGCCCGGGTTTACCCCCGATCTGATCAGCATCATGCTGGTGATCGCGATACAAGCCAAAGGAAGCGTGCTCATCCATCAAAAGATGTTTGAGAGCAGGTTGTTTTTTGTGGATAAACTCATCGATATGGGTGCACGAATCATCCTGTGCGATCCTCACCGTGCAACCGTAATTGGATTAAATCGCGAAAACCCATTACGTGGGATCTCTATGACCTCCCCTGATATTCGGGCCGGGGTTGCATTGCTCATCGCGGCATTATCGGCTGAAGGAAAGAGTGTAATTCATAACATCGAACAAATTGATCGTGGTTATCAAAACATCGATATCCGGTTACGTAAACTAGGAGCAAAAATTCAACGTATTGATTAATCCCATGCAGTTTTTGCCACAATTTCATATTCTATTTTATCGATTCAAAATTTATGACAATTTGTCCTAATAACAGGCTTGGCAAATAATTTGCTATGCTAAAACCCTAAACTATTCATTCAATATTCAATTATACTTAGTAATGGTAACAGAAGCAAATAAGAATCAGGAAGATATTAATAAAGAAACGAAAGCTGAGGGTACTGAGCCAAAATCAAAAACTGAAGAAACTCAGGAAGAAGGCAGGTTGCATGATGCTGACGATGAAATTGAAATTGAAGATTCAACAGAAAAACACAAGAAGAAAAAATCCCGCAAAGAAAGAAAAGAGTCGGAAGAACTCGATGAATTGAAAATAAAAAACGCTGAGTTGAACGATAAGTTTTTACGCTTGTTTTCTGAGTTTGACAATTTCCGTAAACGAACGCTTAGGGAAAGAATTGAGTTGACAAAAACTGCTTCTACAGAGATTATCATGGCATTGTTACCCGTTATGGATGATTTTGATCGTGCCTTTAAGGCCCTTGAGGATACTGATAACAAGGACAATTTTAAAGAAGGGATAACCTTGATTCACAATAAATTTAAATCTGCATTAACAGCAAAAGGCTTACAGGTAATGAAATCGATAGGTGAAACTTTTGACACTGATTTCCATGAAGCAATTACAGAAATACCAGCTCCTGACAAAAGCATGAAGGGCAAAATTATCGATGAAGTGGAGAAAGGCTATATGCTCGGCGACAAAGTAATCAGATACGCTAAAGTAGTAGTGGGTAGCTAATTAAAACTATTTTTACACCGTTTGTAATTTAAATTTGGATGTCGAAACGAGATTATTACGAAATATTAGAAGTTTCAAAAGATGCTACGGAAGCTGAAATCAAAAAGGCTTACCGTCAGCAGGCTATTAAGTACCATCCTGATAAAAATCAGGATGATCCAACGGCTGAAGATAAATTCAAAGAAGCAGCAGAAGCTTACGAAGTATTAAGTAATCCTGATAAAAAAAGTAGATACGACCGATACGGTCATGCCGGAGTAGGAGGCGCAGCCAGTAATGGTTACGGTGGCGGAATGAGCATGGATGATATCTTTAGCAATTTCGGGGATATCTTCGGAAGTGCTTTTGGTGGTGGATTTGGTGGATTTGGCGGCAACACCCGAAGAAGAAGGGTAAATAAAGGATCGAATCTTCGCGTAAAAGTAAAACTTACTCTTGAAGAAATTGCCAATGGCATCGAAAAAACCATCAAGGTTAACAAATATGTTAAATGTACTACTTGCTCAGGTTCAGGAGCAGAAGGTGGTGCATCACATTCTACCTGTTCAACTTGTGGAGGCAGTGGTCAGGTAACCCGGGTAACCAATACTTTTCTGGGACAAATGCAAACTTCATCAACATGTCCTCATTGCGGAGGTGAAGGTCAGGTTATAAAAAACATTTGTCATACCTGCGCCGGAAATGGCATTGTAAAAGGCGATGATGTAATCAAAATTAACATTCCTGCAGGCGTTACCGAAGGCATGCAACTGTCGGTCAGTGGCAAAGGAAATGCCGGTGCCAGAAATGGGGTTCCCGGCGACATGATTATTTTAATTGAGGAAATCGTCCATCCTGAATTAATCAGGGATGGATCCAATATCATTTACGATAAATACATCAGTATTTCTGAGGCAGCTCTGGGTACAAGTGTTGAAATCCCAACGATTAGCGGTAAAGCCAGAATAAAAATTGCACCGGGTACCCAATCGGGAAGCATACTCCGATTAAAAGGAAAAGGCCTTCCAAATGTAAATTCATACGGAAAGGGCGACATGCTGATCAACATCAGTGTATGGACACCCAAAGATTTGAGCAAAGAAGAAAAGAGAATCCTTGAATCTTTATCAAATTCAGAAAACTTTATCCCTAAACCTAGCAGTAAGGACAAAAGTTTTTTTATTCGAATGAAGGAATATTTTGAGGGATACTAATTTGCTGATAGAACTAATCTCTTAATGCTTTAGTATTCTACTTCGGAAATGAAAAATGCTGCTGAACCACTCTCCATTTATTTTCTCTTTTTTCAAGAACCCCTGTCCACCGTGTATTTAACCAGTTAGCCGGTTCTCCGTCCCAGGTGTTATAATCATTAAGGTTACAGTAAAACCATGCAACCGTTCCATCTTTGGAGAAATTTAAGTGAAGATCATTGAGTTCGTGTCCAATGGCCTTAAATCTGGTATCGCCCCAAAATGCAGAATCAGCCTTAACAGCATCAAAACCAAACTTTACACGATTGTAAGGTGTAACACTTATAAAGGCTGAATCATTTGCAATGGTATTAAAAAACAATTTAAAATCTTTTTCTATTGCCCATCCCAGGATGTTATTAATTGTCTGTTCAACAATAGGGAACTCATCTTCAGGAGAGAAAGTAGTTTCTCTATTTCTCTCCAAATTATACCCGATGTAAATTACGATGATAATAACTATTGAAACTGAAAAAAAT
The DNA here is from genome assembly GCA_002840985.1 of Bacteroidetes bacterium HGW-Bacteroidetes-17. GTDB lineage: Bacteria > Bacteroidota > Bacteroidia > Bacteroidales. Next base: position 16,159 of record PHDM01000003.1, on the reverse strand, counting down.
TTTGATCTTGTTTTCATGGTTCATTTTGTTACGAGTTCTAACTTTTTCAGAAGAATTGATTTATTGAATGCTTCCAGATCCTTTTTGTCCATGATTTGCCCATGACCACCAATAATGATATCAATTTCATCATCTCGATTTTTGATCCAATCCATCACATAAATCCATCTTTGGGCATCTTTTTCGCTTACTTCATATAGAGATGGCCTTCCTCCCGGGAAAAAAAGATCGCCACTCATCAGTATTTTTGCTTCCGGGAGGTGGATAAAAATGTCACTATTTGAATGTGCTTTCCCGAAATAAATTAAATTGAAAGTAGCATCACCCATAAAAATACTCAGGCTGTCAGTAAAAGTAACATTTGGATTTGTGATTACCTGACCGTCTAATAAATCATTATAAGCACTTTGATACCTTACTTTTTGACAGAAAACACTATTCCATTCATCCGATCCGGGTTCACAGTTCTTAAGTTCAGAATCGTATTCTTCAACGATTTTAAGAAGACGGGGTTTGATTTTCTCAGGATCTTTCCACTGATTCAAAATTTCCGATAAACAGTTTTCATGACCCACTATTATGGCATCGGAAAAAACCTGATTGCCACCGATGTGATCGGGATGCGAATGGGTGTTTATCAAATAGACAAAATCATTTCTCCCAAATTCATTTTCGATGATTTTTCAGTACTTTGCTGTTAACGAATTTGAAATTCCGGCATCCACCACAATGATTCCTTTTTGAGTAGCTATTGCCATTATGGCATCGTATCCCATTGTTATAATCAAAACATTTTCACTTATTTTATGAACTTTGATAAAATCCTCTATTTCGCTAGCCATTGAATAATTCTGATCTCCATTCCTGAATGACAAAACCAAAAATAAGGAAATAGAGACGAGTGTTAAAATGATTGACCTATAAGTGAGATTTCTTATTTTCATTATACTTATTGTTTATGATTATTCTTTGGGTCTCATTCTTTCGGCTATTTTTAAGGTTGAACAAGGAACTTCAATTATCTATCCCTGATACAACGGACAGAAAAACCAAAGGTTTTGTCATGTGTATAGCGCATCATTTGATCGTAGGCATAAATCAATCCACGGTACAACGCTTTGTTTTCATTGGTTTTATCTTCATCGCAAGTCCACCAAAAGCCATTAAGTCCCAATAAAAAGAAGCGACCATCACCACTAAGGCGTTCCCCGCCCGGAAGTGCCTTAAAACCAAATCGATCCAGTCCATTTCCATCCCTGTCCCATCCCGAACTAGCTTTTAAAGCAAGTGCAACATCGAATCCACACAGCCCTGTTTTATTCCAAATTTCATCACCAATTGCATATTCATTATCGACATAGCCTTCCAGGTATTTCCATTCTTCATCTGAGGGTACCCGCCAGCCATCAGGACAGAGATTTCCTGTATTCACAGCATACCAGTTATAAAGGGCGCCATAAATGGTTGCATTGCCTTCACCATTATTATACCAACAGTAGGCTCCGCTGTTTAATTTAGTCCACTCAAGGCTTCCAGTAATATTGGGTATTTTAGTTCCGTTATTGTAAGTTGTGGTTTTCAGGTTCTCTGCCATCCATTCGTAATTACCTATGATAACCGTTTTGTAAACATTCCCGTCTTTATCAATAACTGATCTTATCTCCGGCTCTTGTGCCTGTAATGATAAAAAGCAGCTAAGGAATACAAACAAAATTTCTAATTGCCTCATTAGTACATTTATTTTATCCCACTGCAGTACCAGATGCTTTTGATAAGTTTCATGGTCATAAAAATTACTTTTAATGGCTTCTTTTACTATTTAACAACAAACGATGCCCATCCATCCCAATCAGGGTGATTTGTTACTCTTACAGGGTTGGTTCCATCAGCATTCATGTAATAGATATCGAAATTCCCTTGCGTAACTCTCTGAAACATAATGAATCGTCCATCGGGCGACCAGGCTGGGTTTTCATCCCGATTTTCCTTGGCAGTGACTTCCGTGTCATTCCGACCATCAGCATCCATAACACGAATTCCTCCCAGCATCATCCCATTTTCCCTAACCTTTTGTGAATAGGCAATTTTCGTCCCATCGGGCGACCATACCGGAAATATCTCAAAGTATGGGGTAAAGGTCAAGCGGGTTTGGTTTTCACCGTTCAAGTCCATAACGTAAATCTCGTAGTTACCATCCCTGTTCGACATGAACAGAATCTTTTTCCCATCAGGCGAAATATTTGGCCGTTCGTCACGTGCCTGATTTGAAGTTAACTGTTTCTGCTCAGAGCCCTCGGCATTCATCATCCAAATCTCAGTCTTTTCATTAAAATCCTTGATATAAATTATATGCTTCCCATCCGGGCTGAACGCTGGATGTTCAATTGTTTCGTCAGAAAAGGTAAGTTGAATCAATTCGTTGGTCTCAATACTCAGCTTATAAATTTCTTCCTTTACTGTTCTGTCACTCAGGAAGATAATCGTTTTTCCATCAGGTGATGCTGCCGGGCAATTATCCTTGGCCGGATGATTTGTTAAATTAACCGGCTCTTTAGCTTCTGGATTCTGAATGAAAATATCCTGATTTCCACTTCTTCCCGAATAGAATAAAACACCATATGCTGACTTTTCACCTTTAACTGCAAATTCTATCGTATGCCCCGGCCTCCATGGTCCGAAAGCATTTTGGAACCACTTATCTATCAATTTTCCTTCTTCTGTAAATTCAAAAGTGTTTTTAAAATCAAAAGATTGTTTAACCTGAGGATTGCTTTGGGACGGCCATGTCATCTTGCCTTCAATTATGATTGTCTTATTTTCGGAAGTGACAAAAGCCTTACTGAATACTCCCCCATTTTCAATAAAAAAATAGGCTATTTTCTTTTCAAGATCGTCCCAATAAAAATATCCTTCACCATAACCACCCAAATCGCGGTTTGTGTTTGTACATTTTATAATATTCCCTTTTTCCATAAGTTCAAAAGTCCTAATAACATTGAACTCTGCAGAACCATCCGGTGCTTTAAGTTTTCCCTCCCAGCTTTTATTGATTAAGGGTGTTAGTATTTGAAGATTTTTATTTATTTCCTGGGATATCAGATTACAATAAAAAAAAATGAAAAAAGGGATGATAAATAATCTGATAATGAAACGCATTGTTTTCATAGATTATATCTTTTATCATTATTGACTATTTGGAAGTCAAATACCCTATTTTCAAATTACTGTCTTATGCAAGTTCAACACCTAGTAATCAAAGTATTTTTCAATTGCTTTACAATAAAATATTGACTTTAATACGGCTATACTTTTGACTTGAATCTGATGCTTTAATTTCCAATTTGTAAATATTTGCCGAATCAGAAACTATCGAGGCATTTTCAATTCCTGTAACCTTAAAATCACTGTAAAATTGAATATTTGCTTTTGAATTCGTCGGAGCTTCGAGCAGGACTTCATATACCTTGTCTTTTAAGGTGGCTGATATAATCCTTGTTCCGGCTGCATTATCACCCGGCTGAGGGTTTTGAATTAATGGTAAAACCGAAATACCGCCATCATAAGTGATGGTCAGTTTTGAAGGTCTTTTTAATTTAAGTTCAACCATTCCAATCTCCTTTGTCCAGGATAAAGGTTGATCATTAAAGGTAGATTCCTTAATAATGGCTCCATCCAAATACTTTGGCGAGAAATAAATTTTTAATTCATCCGATCCCGAATAATTGAAAGTATAAGTGACTTTATTTTCATTTCGCTGCATTTCATAATGCAAGGTATTTTTCCCAATATGAATATTTTCAATTTTATAATGATCCCAATTTGCAGGAACGGACGGACCCAACTTTAAAGTATTCAGATTTGCATCCACTTCAAATCCCAACATCCCTTCAATCAAAGGTTGTACCGCCATGGTTTCCGACCAGCATTGATGGGCACAAACCCCGATGGGCCTGTATTCTGCACCATGCAACACTTCCTCAATAAAACCCTTTGCCCAGAATTTATAAATATTTATATTATTCATTAAATGTGAATATGCCTGCACATGATTCCCATATTTAAACTCTGCTAAAGACACCCAACCCGTGTATAAGGGCCACACACTTCCGGTATGATATCCTCCCGGATTGAAATGTTTGCTGTCCTCTCCTACAATTCGGCTACCCCAATTCGCGGTGAAGTTATTTGATGCAAACTCATTCAACATATTTTCTGTTTTTCTCTTTTCAAATTGCCCGAAATACATCGGGATGGCCGGCATCACCGTTTTTTCCTCAACAAAACTGCCATCTGAATTCAGGCTGTGATTATAAAATGAGGTTTTTTCATTCCAGAAAAGTTTCTGTACTAAATCTGTTACTTTAGAGGTTTCATCTGTATATTTTTTGTTTTCTTCCTTCATACCCAAGATTCCGGTCATATAAGAAGCTTCTCTTAATGCTTCTGCCCAGCAACTGGCTAAATACAAAGTTGTTTTTCCTCCGAACAAAAACCCACCTTCTACCCAACCATGTCCAACATTCGTATTATTGATCAGTAAATCTTTGTCCGGGTCGGTAGCATAGCAGTAATTGATTGCTTTTAAAATAGCATTCCAATTTTTCTTTATAAAATCCTGGTCACCAGAAGCCCGCATGTATTTACCTGCAAGTATTACAAATAAAGGAGTTGCATCGGCAGCATCATAATGAACTGCCCCTGAAGTGGTGAGCTCATGAAATATTTTACCATTCATGTGCTGATAACCGATCAGCATTTTTAACACATCCTTTACTTTTTCATAATCACCATAAGCGTTGATGGCAAAGGAGCTCCACTCACTGTCGCGGCCAAAATACCATGCGTAACCCGGACGGCCATTCACCGCATGACCACCCCACCAACCTCTGACCGTATTTCCAATTCCGGCCACCAACGATTTTCCAATACCGGGGGTATTCGTAAAATGCCGGTCCGTTCCAATGATGGCCCAACGGTAACCGATATTCAAATCCGTATCGGGTGAAGTGATCATCAGTTTGTCGTTAAGCAATTCTGCATAATAATTATGGGAATTTTCATAAATCGAAGCAGGACTTTCCAGTCCGGTTTTGAGATATTCAATAGCGTTGGAATCAGCAAAATGAGAAGCGGCAATCACAACATCCAATGATTGATCAGCTTTGAATACGGCAAGAGCGCCACATTGCAATTTTTCTGTTTCGGTGAATTGGAAATCCTCATTTCGATAAAATACACTGTCATATTTCCCGATCATTTGCCTTTCCGGCTTTCGGTTCATTCCTACCAATGCATTAAAATTATCTGCTAAATCACTAATGATGAATGCATTCACCGAATCGTTCCAGGCATAATTAATTCCCCCGATCACCTTTTCAGAATAGGGCCACATTAATCTTAAATTGCTGTTAAAACCAATAAATATTTCAGCCTTAGCATCTCCTTCAAATTCATAATGAATAAGGGTTTGTGGCTTTTCATGATGTACTGAAATAAGTTCGGTTAGCTGAAATTCCCCCAAATTGTATTTTCTGACTAAAGATGCAGGAGTAATGGTTATTTCTGGATTGACATCGGATAACCAAATTATATTTTTATCCGGAAATTTTATGCCGACCCGATACTCTTTTATAGCCATGAACGGATGAGCCCAAATTTCGTCAATCCCGCTTTTTTCATGTCCCATCACCATCATTCGCTCACCCGTCAAATCCCAGAATTCAGCGGTTTTGTTTTCAAAACTAAATTGTAGGTCGGATGATTTTACCTCTAATTTGTTTGGTTTCGGATAAATAAATGCTTTCTGCTCAGGATCAAAGGACTCAACAATACCGCAGTCCTTTGTCCAATAAAATTCTTGAGGTACCTCCGTTCCTTTCAGATAAAAAAATGTATTGTTCATGAGTTGACCGAATTCGTCCCAATTATGATTTTGGATATTGAATAAAGCATAGGCTCCAATCGCCAATACTTTGCCCTTTCCTTTTTCGTATTCCAGGATCAGCTTTTTTTTCTCATTGAAAGTAATGTACGACCAGTCGATTCCGATGACTTTCCCATTTATTTTTTCATCCCCAAAATATCCCCTTACCCTTGTTTTCTGATCTACGAAAGGATTAAAAACATAGGCTCCTCCATGAAGATTTTTGAACAACGGATGATCGATATATGCATGATAGCCCAGTTTACGGCCATAACCATCATCAACTGCATTTGCATAATCAAGTTGCGCCATTGCTGTTTCAAGTCCCAACGTATGCAGATAGGTGAAAGCTTCCTGTGTGAGTAATAAATTTCCACCTGCATCCACATATTCGTTAATAAATCCAATTAATTCAGGTGAATTAAAGGCCATTGGGATGCCTGAGGAATCAGCATAATGAAACCAAATGATATCAAAATCTTCCAGCTTTTTATTGCCACTGATAATTTCATTCAGAAATATTTTTTGAGGATCGTATACATCGCCCCTGTCAAGAAATTGAAAAGCAGCCTGAACTTCCGGATCTGTACTCATTTCTTCAGTCACTAAAATACCGATACTAATTCCACTGTTTTGAAACGGGCCAAACAAATAAATGATGATCACACCAAGAATCAATCCGACCAAAAATAATTCGGAACGAAACCAGGATTTTTTACCTTCTGAAGCTTTCATTGTTTATTTTTTTGAAACATCCATTACGCACCTAAAACCAACCGTTGCATTTCGATTTAATCCCGATCCGACAAGCAACAACATTTGCCTCTTATCCAATCGCTGCGGCCCACCCTTCACATACCACCAGCTTGATGTAGGGTTGTAATAACTGCCCCCTCGAATTATGACAAAATAATAACTTCCATTATCATACAAATCGGAAGTCATTTGCCAGACATTGCCAACCATATCCTCAATATTAAAATGAGATTTACCTTTAGGGAAATTATTAACGTTGGTCAGATATCCTAAATTATTATTGCATAAGGTGGAATCAAATTCTGGGCCCCAGGGCCACATATTGCCGCTCTTACCCTGTGCGGCATATTGCCATTCAGCCTCTGTCGGGAGACGCTTTCCAATCCATTTCGCATAAGCTTTTGCATCTTCAAAACTGATATAAACAACTGGTTTATCTGCATCTTCATCCTTATACTTATTACCAATCCAGTGTTTCAAATAATCCGTGGCATCTTCAGGAGTATAATTGCTCCCTTTTATGAATTCATGATATTCTTTGTTGGTAACAGGATAGGTATCCATATAAAACGAACCGATCTCAATCATTGTGGAGTCAGCATTTTCAGGATATGGAATAAACTGATCATCGTTTGAAGCATAAAAGGCAAATTTTCCGGCAGGGATGTATTTCATTTTATCTGCAAGCTTTTTACTAAATTCTGTTTGCTCTAAGGCTGATATCAATACCGCTTTCCCTATTTTCCTCTCAATAATTCTTTCATCAAGTAGTAAATTCTCCTTAAAAAGCTGAATTACAATTTTGCCTTCGTATCGCCCGATGATTTTGGACAATTCCAAGGTATCGTTCAATTGATCGATTATTACTGCTTCGTTTTCATATTCCGGATTATTTTTCCAGATTTTATAATGATCTCCGGTTTTTGCTTTTAAATCCAAAATATCCGCATGATAAGTCAGGTCAATGTCTTTCTGAAATCCGGCAATACAAGCTACTTCTCCTTCTGAGCGGGTTCCGGTGAGTTTAGCCAGATAAGGTTGAATTTCTGCTGGAATCATGACTTTAGCATCAACTTGAACAGGTTCAATTTCCCGATGGTTCCAAAGATCCACATAATGAATATTATCTTCCGGTTTAATTTCAAACAATGGCCCGTCGTGACCACGATAATTAAAACTTAAAATGGTATAAAGGCTTTTTTGATCCGTTTTCCATTCGTTCACCCAAATACTGTCTTTTAAAGATGTAATAAGTGGGGTATAATTATACGAAGTGAAAACATCTGTGTTCTCTCTCAATATCTTTGTAGTCCTACCCAAATATTTATATTCTTCATCCATCCATTCAGGCCGGCCGGGTGCAAAAGTATTGATCTCGGTGCCGTAACCATTAAAAAATGAAACCGCCGTTTCACGATGTATTCGCCCTTGCGATAGCTGGCATACCCTGAAAATGGCGAAATCCGGTTTGATCAGTTTATTCAGGTTAAGCGGGGGCTGATAAAAAATAGCATCATGAACCCTTCCGCTCACAATCCCCGGCATATCTTTCGGAATTGCCATGCCTTCACTGTACATGATCACCCCATTTTTTACCCCATCAGCAGCAGCCTGAAGTTTATAACTACTGTTCCCCTGACAATCCAAAACCACACCATCTGCATCAACATCTTTGATGATACTTGCCATTCCTACGTAAGGATCTTCGGCCCTGGTACTTTCATCCCAGGGATTATAGGCTATAAAAAAGCGGGTCTTAAATTTATCTTTAAACTTTGATACTTCTCTTAATTTATTCAATCCGCCAGGCAAATCCCGAAAGTGATCCCATTGGTTTCGCTCGTCCACCCCCAGTCTTGGCCAGGTTGGCCAAATACCGTAAACATCATAAAAGCCAAAGTATTCAGGCTTCTCCAAAAATTTCTCAATATTAAAATTTTTTGTCAGATAGTCATAAAACTGATGATCCCACGCAAACTGAAGGGTGATCAAATAAGCCGAACGAATCCACTTTAAATCAGTTCGATTGTACAAACTCAGGTCAAATTCTTCCAGATCATAAAGCCAACGTTCCTGAAACATTTTTTTCAAGCCATTTTGCCAATCTCCTTCAAATTGATCGATATAAATTTCATAATTTAAAACCCCACCCGGAAACAGTTTGCTACTATATCTTGATTTATTTCCTCCCTCAATTTCTGTTCGTCTGGAAAGAGCACAAATAGAAACCTCTCCTGAAAGTGGAAATGAGGAATAGCCTAATTCCCATGCATTATCAGGAAGTGTAACATCAATTGGACCACAATATGGCCGAAATAATTTTGCCCTTGCTAGAGCCTTAGGTCCTTTTGCCGTGATATAAATCCGATCTTTATTCTCTCCAAAAGGAATAATATTAGCAATATCAAGGGTATCCTGGCTTGTATTCGTAAAATGAATTTTAAAAATATAACCGCCTTTGGGGTGAGGGTTCATTCCATATTTATACTCTGGTAAATTCCGAATATTGCTATTATATCCATTGGCCGATGAAAAAACAAGCTGTCCATTTATTTCGGCACTAAATAATGGAAGCATTTTAGACACCTTATCCTGAGAAACTAAAACTTCTCCGTTATATAACCAGACATTAAAATCCTGTGACTGAACAAAAGGATTAAATAATAAAAAGAAGCTACAGAAAAATATTAATTTCCTCATTGCATTTATGGATTTACCCCAAATTTATAAATGGTTTTTTGTGTGTATTTTTCTCCCGGATTTAAAACTGTTGAAGGAAAATCTGCATGATTTGGTGAATCGGGATAATGTTGTGTTTCCAGACAGAAAGCTGATCTGAAAGGATATAAAATTCCATTATGTCCTTTGTCGGTTCCATCCAGAAAATTACCGGAATAAAATTGCAAAGCCGGTTCGGTCGTATATACTTCCATTGTTCTTCCAGAGCTTGGCTCATATACCCTGGCTGCTAAGGTCAATTCATTTGCATTTTTGTTCAGCACCCAATTATGATCGTATCCTTTTCCCATTTTCAGTTGTTCATAATCTTCCGCTATTCTTTGTCCGATCGGGATTTGTGTATGGAAATCCATGGGTGTATTTTCAACATTCATAATCTCTCCTGTCGGGATTAGACCAACATCTACGGGAGTATAAGCATAGGCATTGATCATGAGTTCATGATCAAGAATGGTACTTTTACCACCATCTTTTAAATTGAAAAACGAATGATGTGTAAGATTCAGAACAGTGGGTTGATCAGTTTCAGCCAGATAATCGATTTCGATTTCATTATTTTCCGTTAAAGTATAGGTTACCTGAATATCCAGATTTCCGGGATATCCTTCTTCGCCATCCTTACTTAAATAATGCAGTTTAACCGCATTTTCAGAATATTCGGGGATGTCCCAAAACACATTATTATAACCGATATTACCTCCATGCAAATGATTTTCGCCATTATTACGGGCTAGCTCATAAACTTTCCCGTTTAACTCAAATTTACCATTGGCAATCCTGTTTCCATATCTTCCGATCAATGCACCGAAATAAGGGTTGCCATTCAAATATTCTTCAGGAGTATCAAATCCCAGAACTACTTCCCCAAAATTTCCTTCTTTATCGGGTGCCAGTATTGACATGATGCTGCCGCCAAAGTTGCTAATTTTTACTTTCATTCCGGCAGTATTGTTCAATTCCACCACCTGGAATTTTTCATTTGTTTGATTCATATTCTGTTTCTGACTTTTAGAAGTGCAGGCTGCCATGCTTATTAAAAACAGGGCCACTAAAATTAAATTTTGTTTCATCTGATCAAATATTATTCAATTTTCCATTCCAGAATTCCACCGGAGAAATTATTTTGCAGTTGAACTTCAAGGCGCAAAGCTTTCGTTTTTATCGGAAAAATTTCGATTGAATTCAGGGCATCTTTTACAGCAGGATACGCACCATTCTTTTTCACTTCTACCCATTGGTTGTCCTCCAAATAAAAAGCTTTCCAGCTTTCGGGGATTCTACAACCTCCGCTTGGCCCATCATCAAACCAATAAATATGAATGAACGAAACTACGGTCTCATTTTTAAAATCATATTGCACCCATTCATGGGTCCCTTTGTGACTCCAAAAAGTCAGCCGGGGAATTTCCTGATCATTCGAATTTTTCGGATTAATTTGATCATTTACCGCTGATAGTTGGTCATAAATATAAGAAGCCGTAACATGACTATCCGAAGCTTTGGTTGGAGGTAAAGTGGGATTTGAAGCCGATTCGGTAAAAGGAAGCCAAACGGCCATTTCGCCATTCCCGCGATGGGCCCAGGCATAATAAGGAATGAGCATCAAATTTTGTTCTGTTTTTTTAAACTCCCTATTTTTATCAAATGAAACCTGGTAAGCTTTTGATTCAAGGGTAGTGATTCCGTTTAATAATTCAGTTTGATGAACCGATGTAAATTTTAAATCAGGATCAATCATCAGGTTTCTTGCCCTTTCCCCATTGTCAATGCCTTCGGCACAATAAACTATGGGTCCCCGGCTGAAAGCCATCTTTTCTTTATCTTCAGCTACCTTTTCGTTTGCCAATATTTTTTGCACCGGCATCGGAATATTCAACCGGATATGATCTCCGGTTTTCCAATCCTTATCAATCAAGGCATATCCCGATTCAATCGAAAATTGATAAGGTTCTCCATTTACCAATATTTTAATTTCTTCCACTGTTTTTTCTCTAAAAGAATAAAGATCACCTGGCATTGGTTGGTTTCGTGCCCATAATGGTAACCTAAGCGCAACTATAAATTTAGAAGGTGATTCCGGATTAATCGTTAAATCAACTTTGCCGTCCCAGGGATAATCTGTTTTTTGTTCAATTTTGATTTTTACATCCTGTATTTCTATTTCAGCAGTATTGCCAATAAATAAGTTTACAAAGAGCTTTTTACCCTGATGAGCATATATATAGGCAGGAAGTGACGGAAGAAAACGTGCTACATTGGTAGGACAACATGAACAATCGAACCATGGAGCGCGTTCATGACTCCCATCAGATTCCAATGGATTTGGATAAAAGAATTTATCGCCCTGAAAACTGACTCCCGAAAGAAATCCATTATAAAGTGTCCGTTCCAATACATCAATGTATTTCGATTCTCCAGAAAGCAGAAACATCCGCTGATTCCAGAGCATGTTGGCAATGGCTGCACATGTTTCATTGTAAGCCGTCAGATTCGGCAAATAATAATCCGGCCCGAAAGCTTCACCATCATGCATTGCACCTATTCCACCTGTAATATAGGTTTTTCGATAAACTACATTATCCCAAAGGGTATCAATTGCTTTCAGGTAATCTGTATCTCCCGTTAATGCAGCAATATCTGCCATACCGGTGTACATATAGGCAGCTCTGACTGCATGCCCGACTGCCTCACATTGCCTGGTTACCGGCTGATGATCCTGGGTATAAATCGGACTGCTACCACCGTAATCGTAGGTATAAGGAGTACGGGTGATTGTATCTCCTCTTTGATCCAGAAAATACTTGGCCATCTTTAAATACTTTTCATCTCCTGTTGTTCGGTAAAGTTTTACAAGTCCAATCTCTATTTCCTGATGTCCCGGAACATCATGCAATTGATTTTTAGCCGGTCCAAAAACCGAGCACACCAAATCTGCACTTTTCAAAGCCACATCCAAAAAGGTTCTTTTACCTGTTGCTTCATAATAAGCTACCGCCGCTTCGTACATATGCCCGATATTATAGAGCTCATGACTTTGTTTCAACATCGACCAGCGTGATTCACCTGCATTGCTTATAAGCGTATCCGGATTGATCGTTCTGGCAGTATACAAATATCCATCCTCTTCTTGAGCAGCGGCAACCAAGGCAATAACACTATCCATGTATTTTTCAAGTACCGGATCGGGATAGGTGCTTAAAGAATATGCGGCCGCTTCCATCACTTTATAGACATCCGAATCGTTGTATCTGATTCCTTTGAATGAACCCTCCTTAATTCGGCCTGCAACAGCAAAGTTATTGATCCGGTCTGTTTCTTCACATTTTTGAAAATCATAGGGGATGGTCACTTTCCGATTGGTTTCAATACGGGGGAGCCAAAAATGATCCGTCAGTTTAACATCCGTAAAAGATACTGGTTGTACTGGATAATCCTTATTTGCTTTATTGAATGAACTACATGCACTTAATATTAACAGAGTTAAAAGAACAAATATGCTATTTTTCATGTTTTTAGATTTTTTTTGAAGTATGAAATTTACTATGATTTATTATAAAATCCTAAACAGCACCTTATAAATAATTTAAGAAATCAGGAAGTTTAAAATGTAAATCACAAATGCCTGCTACTTTATCCAAAAACTTAAATCTACTTCTTTTTCGATCATTTTTTCATGCCGATCGGGTAAAGCAAAATAAAAATCCTTTCCCGTAATCAGCTCGAGACTATCTACTGCTGCAGCATAATCAAATATTTCACCCTCGCATTTTTCATTGGGAAAAACAAATCCGATACTTTGTTTTATTGAATCGTTGTAGATTAAAATAGTTTTGTAAAAATGAGTCGGGATCATCACGGCATTGTCGCCAATTGTTTTTGTTGACTGATCGCAAATAGGCCCGGTAGTGACATAAATAACTTCGTATATTTTTGCCCAATCACGCACTTTTTCCTCTAGCTTTTTCCATATACCTCGATTAAACCCGGGTAACTGAGGCGAAATATTGCTGAAATAAAAACTTTCTTTCATGGCTTGCTCATTCCAGGCCATATCTGCGGCAGGTGCCAAATGCCCCTTATCATAGCCCGAATTTTTATAATCCGAATTATCAGCACTACCAGTCAGTACCATTGTATCAACCAAAAATTTATCAGTTCGTTCAAAATTTGGTGCTAATTCCGATGCCAGTAGCTGATAGGAAACCCAATCAGCCTGTTCATTCGTTTCATTGTACAACAATGAATATGCGAAATGCTTAATATAATCTCTACCATCGTGTTTCGGTTCTTCTATTAATCCTGATTTAGGTGCAATGCAGGATGATAAGATCAATAAACTGATGAATTCAAAAGTTCGCTTCATAGTTGATTTTTTATAAATTCAATTGGTTCATAACAATCTTTATAATTGATAGATTAAATATAATTCTTTTAAATCATCTTTGTGTTTTGATAAACCAAAAATCAACATAAATTAGTATTTTTACCATCGCAATCATTCAACCCATGCATATAAATTCAATGTCAAAAATCATTTTTTTAGATCTTGAAAAAGGAAATACAAAATGCATAATTTTATTTCTCTAAAACAAAAAACAACTACATAAAGGCAAATGAGCTTATTTAACGCAAATAATATTACAAAACGGTTTTCGAACCATACGGCTTTAAAATCGGTGAGTATTGAGGTGCCGAAACAAAGTATTTTCGGGCTTTTGGGGCCAAACGGAGCAGGGAAAACCACCCTTATCCGTATCATGAACCAGATCACAGCACCCGACGAAGGTGAACTTCTCTTTAATTCAGAAAAACTTCAACCAAAACACATTTACAAAATTGGTTATTTACCCGAAGAAAGAGGTTTATATAAAAAAATGAAGGTAGGAGAACAGGCCATCTACCTCGCTCAATTGAAAGGGTTAAGCCGTAACGATGCCATCAAAAAGCTAAAATATTGGTTTGAAAAGTTTGATATTGGAACCTGGTGGAACCGCAAAGTAGAAGAACTTTCGAAAGGGATGCAGCAAAAAGTCCAATTTATTGTTACCATTTTGCATGAACCTGAATTACTCATTTTTGACGAACCATTCAGTGGTTTTGACCCCATCAATGTAAACCTGCTTAAAGAGGAAATTTTAAAACTTAAAAAGGATGGTGCTACCATTATTTTTTCAACTCACAACATGGCTTCGGTTGAAGAATTATGCGACCATATTGCCCTGATCAATCAATCTGAAAAAATATTGGAAGGCAAGGTGAGTGAAATCAAAACTCATTACAAATCGAATACTTTTACCTTAGAATACAGTGGTTACAATGGCTCCATTAAATCAATCACAAACAATCAGTTTGAAGTGAGCCAAACCAATTTAGAAGATGGGAGATCTCAAGCTACCATCAAACTGAATAATGGTGATGCCAATCAATTATTAGGAATCCTTATTCCACACTTAAAAATCCATTCATTTAATGAAGTGATCCCAAGTATGAACGATATTTTCATCAGCAGGGTAGCCGAATCAAATGCATCAAAATTAAATTAAGGCTATGAATAAAATTAAACTCATTATACAAAGAGAATATCTGACCCGGGTTAGAAAAAAATCTTTCATCGTCATGACCATTTTAGGTCCTTTACTCATGGCTGCAATGATGATTGTACCTGCATTTTTAGCGACCATGTCGGATACCAGTGACCGAAAAATTGCGGTATTGGACGAAACTGGAATTTTTTATAATAAACTTCAGAATGATGAGCATCTTCAGTTTTATCATGTGCATTCAGATTTGAATACGGCTAAAGAGAATCTGAAAACCAATGGGGATTATGCCTTACTGTACATCCCGAAAACAGAAGTTGCCCTTCCGACGTCAGCCATCATTTATTCCGAAAAACAACCTAACCTCGATACCAAAAGCTATATCCGTCGAATAATGGGCAAGGAAATTGAAGAACAGAAATTATTGCTTCAAATCAATAAATTAAAACTTGATGAGGCCGATCGCGAAATCGCCATGGATATTCCAATTTCTATTAAAACATCGATAAACCTTACCACTTATAAACTCTCAGAAGGTGAGGCCGAACAAAAAACCTATACCGAAATTGCCATGGTGATCGGAATTTTTACAGGAATCCTGATCTATTTTTTCATTTTCTTTTTCGGTGCTCAGGTTATGCGTGGTGTAATTGAAGAAAAAACAAGTCGGATCATTGAAGTGATTATCTCATCAGTCAAACCCTTTCAATTAATGATGGGCAAAATAGTCGGGATTGGTTTGGTTGGATTAACCCAGCTTACACTTTGGATCGTTCTGACAGCAAGCATTGTTGGCGTTTTTCAAATTGCTTTTAAAGATAAAATGCCCAACCAGAGTGCCATGGTCATGAATAATACTCAAATGGGACAGGGCAATGCACTAGCTGAGGTATCAAGTGATGAAAATGATTTAACTGCAGTTTTTGAAGCTATTTCATCCATCAATTTTGGGATCATTATCTTCGCGTTTATTTTCTTCTTCCTTACAGGGTACCTTTTGTATGCTGCCCTATTTGCTGCCGTAGGTTCTGCTGTTGATAGTGAGGCGGATACTCAACAGTTTATGCTGCCGATTACCATTCCGCTTATCTTCGCCATGATTATGGCTCAATTCATCATTCGTGATCCGGAAGGACCGGTTGCATTTTGGTTATCCATTATTCCGCTCACCTCTCCTATCATCATGATGATCCGTATTCCA
>PHDM01000138.1 GCA_002840985.1 Bacteroidetes bacterium HGW-Bacteroidetes-17 | reverse complement strand
ATTGAATGAAAAAAGATATCGTGCAAATGCATGATCAGATGTATAATAAACTGTTGATGTCCAGAATACTCCCCAGGAACCCATTTCTACATATTCGCCAGTGTAAGTTCGATAACCTCCAAATTTTCCTTCAAAACCACTACTTCCTCCTACTTTCAGTTTTACAGCAACATCAGAACCAAGTGTTCTGGCAAGAATACCCCATTCTGCTTCGCTTGGCAAATGCCACCCTGTAATAAAAGGTTTTTTGGCTGCTTCCCAGGTATATAAGCGTCCATATTCGGCAAGATTACTTTCGCTATTATTATAAATATAAACTCCTGCCACACTTGTTTCATTTGAGGTAGATGTTGCTTTTAAATTCTCAGCCATCCAAATTTGATTGCCCATTTTTACTGTTTGATAAGTGTTTCCATCATAATCAGTAACTGGTGTATCTGGTATTCCAATTATTTGGGGATCTGTTTTTGGATCATCTTTTTTGCAGGACAATAGCATTCCAATTGCCACGCAAATTATTACAGCAGTACTTAATCTATTTAGATTTTTCATAATTATTTTAATTGATTTGTGATTACCGTTAACTATAATTTAATTTTGGGTTTATTTCTATAAATTTGGTTTCCATGTTGGAGTATTCGCTGAATTTGACCTGCCATTGGCATTTGTTACTTTTTTAACATTAGTTCCATCAGCATTCATAATATATACTTCAGGTTTTTGAATTGCACTTCCTCTACTCGAAATAAATGCTATTTGTGTCCCATCAGGCGACCATCTTGGTTGCTCATCTAAATAATTATTATTTGTAAGTTTAGTACCATTTGATCCATCCATATTCTTAAGATAGATCTCCCATGTATTGATGTCAGTAGGACTGGTTTGAAGCGTATAAATTAATTTTGTTCCATCAGGTGAGATATCCACATTCAATTCAATACCAGTTGTGGTAGTAAGCTTCTGTTGGTTTGTACCATCAACATTACAAGTGTAGATCTCAGAATTTCCAGTTTTATCTGAAGTATAGATTAATTTGGTTCCATTGGCAAAAAAGCTTGATCCCTGGCCTTCGGTTAAGGACACCTGATTACTTCCATCAGCATTCATTATCCATATTTCTGAACGATAATTTTGCTCAGGAAAAAATTTAGTAAATGTAATTTTTGTTCCATCCGGCGACCAACGGGTTGACACGACATCAGTCAGTTGGGATAGTTTTTGGAGATTGCTTCCATCAGCATTCATGATATAAATAAAACTTTGAGAAGTAGGTGTTTCCATCCCACATACCAAAATTTTAGTTCCATCAGGTGACCACTCTTGTCCCTTTAATCCTATATCGGATTCAATAATTTTTATATCATTACTGCCATCAGAGTTTATCGTATAAACCGACCAGTAATGATTATCTCCGCCATCCCACCTAAGGTTACTGTAGCCTAAAACGGCAAGATTTTCATCATCAGGAGTTGATTCTGGAGCTGAATCTTTTTTACATGAAATACCACCAATAATTAAAAGCAATAATGCGATTGTTTTCAAGATGTTTGAATTTGTCATAATTTTTTTGTTATGAATCTGCATTTAATTGTTCGGAAACAATAATGGCAGAAAGATAATCAGCATTCCTTGAAAGAATTTTAATGCTTTTCCCGATGGTAGGTTTGACTTATCGAATGGCATTACCATTATAATAAATCAAATAGATTTACTAAATCAAGTTTATAAAAGAAGAGAAATTTATTTTCAGGACCTTATTAGTTTATAAGGATTGGCCCGAATATCTTGACATATGAATGTGAAAAAGATCTTTTCTGTTCCTGGAAATCGGAACATTTGAACCGTCAATCATTTCGATATAGCCCCCATCCGAACGGATGAATTTTTTCACATATTCGAGGTTGATGAGGTGTGAATTGTGAGGCCGGAAAAAATTACGATCATTCAGTAATTCCTGGTATTCTTTCAGGTTTTTTGAGATGAGCAATTTTCGTTTGTCTTTCAGATAAAACCAACAATAACTTCGATCTGCTTCGATGCGGATAATTTCCTGAGTAGCTAAATATTCCATTCCTTCGGACGAGGGTATGGCAAGTTTGAATGGGAGCGTAGATTTAAGATTCTCTAGCAGTGCGCTAAAATTAGCATTTTGATAGGATAACGAATTTCGTTTTTCAATTACCTTTTCAACTGCCACAACAAATTCATGAATATTGATGGGTTTAAGAATATAATCAACCGCACTATATTTGATGGCTTTTATCGCGTAGTGATTAAACGCGGTGATAAAAATAACGTCGAATTTCTTTTCAGGAAGTTGAGCAAGCAGATCAAACCCGCTCCCATGTGGCATTTCAATGTCCAAAAATACCAGATCCGGATTTTTATCAGTAATGAGCTTCATACCATCCGTTTTATTAAATGCTTGGCCAATAACTTCCAGACCAGGGCAGTACTCATTAATGATTGAATGAATAAAATTCACCGCATCCTGTTCGTCGTCGACAATGATTACTTTTAGCCTGATATTCATGTGAGTATTGGGATTTGAATTTCAACTTTAGTTCCTATGGCAATTCCTGCTTCATCTTTAAGATCGCTGTAAATGGTTTTGAGGCTTGAGCCATAAAGTATATTGATCAAATCAATGCGGGATTCGGTAATTTTTGTACCTAAGGGACTGTGATTATTTTCTTTCATTTTGCTGATCTCCATAGCAGCCTCACGACCTATGCCGTTATCAATAATAATGCACGATAAATGATCGGGCTTTAGTCTGATATCAATAGATAAGAACCCTTTGTCTTCCCTGTGCATCAATCCGTGACAAATAGCATTCTCAACGTAAGGCTGGATAAGCATGGTGGGAACTTTGTACATCAATGTATCAATTTCTTCATCCAATTCAATCGAATAATCGAATTTATTTTTAAAACGAATCGATTCCAATTCAAGATAAAGTTCAACGGCATTCAGCTCGTCGATCAAAGGAACAGCGGTATGCTGCGAATTTTCTAATATCTTGCGCATCAGGCTCGAAAACTTGGTGAGGTAATTATTGGTTGAAAGCTTATCGTTTTGATACATATAATACTGTATCGAATTAAGTGTATTGAAAATGAAATGTGGATTCATTTGTTGCCTTAGATTAGCCTGTGTAATTTCTGAAATTTTTTGATTCATTTCACTAATCCTGCGTTTCGAATTAAGGCGCCATTGTCGAATTAATAGAACTCCTATCACCACTGTTAATAATAATACCCCGGCAAATCCATAGAAAAACAATTTCTGATTTTTGAACCTTAGTGATAATACTTGCAACTCACTTTCTTTGGCTTGAACCTCATATCGTACCCGGGCATCTGCAAGGCCCTGATTTAAGGAATTTTTGTTCAGCGAATCACTGTATAATTTAAATAATATTTGGTAATGATAAGCTTTCTCGAAATCTCTATTTATTTCATATAATTTGCTTATTTCATCATAAATCCAGGATAAATTAAACCAACTCCTATCTTTCAGTGCAAAATCAATTCCTTTTTGATAATATTCAATAGCTTTCGGAAATGCTTTCTGGTCCCTGTAAATGGTTCCTAGATTGCCATTGGCATTTGAGATATGGGTGAAATTATTAATCAAAGTAGCGTAATTCAGCATTGATGTAAACCATACAATTGAGGAATCAAGCTTATTTTGTGAATAATAATTCCATGCAATGGCATTCGTGGCAACAATGATTTTCAAAGTATCATTTAATATTCGTGCATATTTTAATGCTTCCTGATAGGATGAATGGGCCTCAGGATATGCTTGCTCCTTGCTTCTTAAAAACTGTCCTTTTCGCAAATAGGCTTTATAAACGCTGAGAACATCGTTTTCAGCAAGCGAAGATTCAAGCATGAGTTCGAGGTTGTTTTTTACTTCCGGCTGCATATCTATTGCAGAATAAACATTCACCAAACCACCATAGGATTTTGGAAGTATTCCTTTCAAGTGGTTCTTTTTAGCTAATTCCACATTATTTTGGAAAGTTCTGATACTTATATCAAAAAGTCCTGCTTCTGATGCGTAATTGCCTGCTACATTATTATATTCGCAAGAGGTCAATAAATCAGCTTTTTTGCCAACTTTCTCTTTAAAAGATTCCAATTCTTTTGATGAACTGACGAAATCCCTCAGTGTTAAAAAAAACTCGGCGCGAGTAATATAAAGAAGGGGTGGGGTTTCAAGCTTTTTTGATTCAATTAATTTTTCAGCTTCGTTTATAATTGTTCTAGCCTCTTCAATGGTAGTTTTATTGGTATTGTACTTTCTGGCTTCGTTAATGAGATGGTTTAAATAAGCGGTATCGTTTTCAAAGACATTTGCCAACTGAATTGCATTTGAGCCAACCCTATTGTCCTCAACACCACGGCCGAAACAACTCGATCCTGAGAAAAAGATAATTAAACAAATATAAATATGAGCGTACTTCATGCCAATTATTAAACCTGTAATCGCAAATATAAAGATTAATCACATTGCTAATGTTTGTTTGATAACATCTAAAAATTGCAGTTCTCTAAAGCAAAATAAACAAGGTTTAAACAGAATACTCCTTTTCAATTTACAAATGGTCGATTTGAATTTACCATTGATTAAATAAAAATTAAGGAATTATTATTGAACGAATCTTGAATAAGAGCATAATTATAGATAGTATCTTAAGTTTGGAAGTACTTGTTTTTTTACAAAAATCTTCCCTCTATTAGGAAATGATAAATTTAGAAAGTTAAGCGATCAGGCTTAATCTGCAAATCAGAAGTCTAAAATTCGAAAAGTCATTGTTAAATCTACCTTATCTGTTTATTACTGCTAAACGATGCTTGCAATGTTGCAATTGTTGGCAAAAGCATAAAATTTAATTTTAATTAATGGGCATTTATTCTTTGTTCTCTGTCAGGGTATTAATATCAATTATCTTAACTCCTTTTTTTATAAGTTTTATAATCGCTTCATCTTTACTTTTTTGTGATTTTCAATAATGGCTTCCGGAATTGTGTACATATCATAACCAAGTTCCTTTCCCTCTATCAAATATTCAGATATAAATTCTTCCGCCATAACACCGATCATCACAATTTCTTTTGCGTTGATTTGCTTAAGGAAATTTCTTAGTTTTTCTATGGTAAATACACTGAAATTATCATTAATAAAAATATGATCATTCACCACATTCATTCTTTTATCAAAACTCATTGCCTGGGCATCGATCGTAACATATAAAAAAGGAAAAGAAAGGGACAAGATTAATACTTTATGAATGCTCTTTATGTAAATTACCTTGTGGGAGTCAGTATGATTGATTACATAGTTGACAGAATCAATTATTTTTTGAGCAGAAATTTCAGACAGTTTATTTTTTGTATAATATTCCTGAATATCAAGTACGATCAGAAATTTATCTTCAATAATGTTATTCTGCTGTGAATAGCAAAATAGGTTAACTAAACTAAAGAATGTCAATAAAAACAAGATTTTTTTCATATGTTTTTTTTGTGATTTAAGAAGAATTTTTCCATTGCATGAACAACCAGAACAAGTTTCTAATTCATCTTGTTGTAATTCTGTCATGATAATAAAATTTATTCTGTGGAATAACAAATTTAACAATTAAATGCAATGCTAAAGCCTATTTGATAATACATAGAGTTGCAGTATTAAATTACAATTATGGTTCGATGTCAATTAGCGAATGGTTCATTTTCCACCCTAATTATCTATTTACCTTAATGATAGTTTTAGCAAATGGATTCTTAATTTTTACAAACTGCTCTCTTTTAATAGCCACTATTAGAATTACTAAACCAAATGCAATATTCACTAAAATTGACAGGTAAGATGCTTCAATTCCAAAAGAACCCCCTGTAATCCATTCTGGACCAGAGATATTGGGAGTGATGAATCCACCGTGAGCCATTCCTGAATTGTTCATTCCAAAAACTGCAGTTTGAAAATAATTCCAACTAAGATGAATGGCCCATACCATCCATATTCTGCGTGTTAGCATGAAGGGTGCAAGAATTACTACATGCTCAAGCATTATGAGCGAGGAACTTCCTAGAGTTGCACCGTCATTTCCAAGATGCATCAACCCAAATAGCATCGAAGTTGCGATGAATGAAACAAGGGTGCCAGAATACTCTTCTATCAATCTGAAAAAAATGATAGTAAAAATCAACTCTTCAAGTAGCGAACCATAACCATATCTTAAAAACCCTGTAAATAGAACTTGAGGCGAATTCAAATGATCAACAGCGTAGAAATTCAACATCCATAAAATAGCGGTTATAATAACAACCATACCTCCGCCAATTGCTAATCCTATACCAAATTCCTTATACCATCCATTAAAATTTAATTCAAATGCCTTTCGTCCTTCAAAACTCTTGGTGTACTTAGCATACAATATAAACAGTAAAAAGATGAATATCGGGATTGTCGCATAATGAACATAACTTCCCAAAGGCTCTCCAAGCCCATCAAGGACAAAGATTGATAGCAGATTATTGGTTAAGATTACAGGTATCAGAAAAAGGAAGGCTACAAATATCCGGCTAAGGGGATATTGTAAAATTCTTGATATTTTTTTCTCAGGCACAAGCTGCGAAAAAAGTTGAGTTGGAGTAATTTGATTTTTCATAAAGAATAGTTTTGTCAACACTGCCTTAGGTTAATGGTAAATATATATTCTTGTTCAATTTATCTGTAAGGTTTTTTAAGTTCATCCTCAAGAACAAGGTGAATAAACTTCTATCCGGAGTGTGAATATTTATATGTACCTGGTACATAAGCTAATTATTTATACTCGTTCAGTTTCCCGCTATAAAACTTAATTCATATTTCAATACAATTGGGTTTTTAAGTTTGGGCAGAGCAAAGCTCTCATCCATAACAAATTGACGCAAATTGGTGGCGGCCAAACAATACATATCGTTTCCGACAATCACCCCTGCAGTAGGTTCATTAAACAATGGGTTATTCTGATCAATAATAAATTCTGATGTAATTTCGCGTCCATCAAAGCTTAGCAAATAGCTGGAAATATGATGTTTACTCATATCACCATCACCATTAAAAACCCCAATAAGACTATTCTCATAAAGCATCAGACCATCTATCCCTTTGGTTTCTATAGGTAAACTACAGGCAATTGGTTGAATGGATTTACTTCTTAAATCAACAACTACAATCCCTTTTGTATTCGAGGCAACATATAGCATGGAATTATCAGAAGTGAGAACCATTCCATTGGCGCCAGCCAAAAGGCTATCGGACTCTAAAAACAATTCAACCCCGCTCAAATCTGGTGGAACCTGATAAATACTATTCCCTCCATAATCTGAAATAAACGCACCACCCGATTCAGTGAGTGCGAGATCGTTAAATGTGGGGATTTTACCTTTGGCAGTAAAAAAACTCTTTATTAGCTTTCGAGTATCAATATTATAAATATGAACAGCCGATATCATGCTATCGCCCCAGTCGCTGTTAGAGACAACCCATAGTCGGCGGCGTTGAGCATCTACTTTCATTCCCAGGCTGCGGAGCATACCATCTTGCTCTTGTTTTACAAAATCAAAGTAATTGCCTTTTAAATCAATTGCCATCACTTTGTTTTTTTGAATACTGCTAAGGAAAAACAACTTTGTTGTTGGATCATAGGTGATGCCTTCAGGAAATAGGTCTTTCTCATCAACGGTAAAGGCAATTGTTGACGGTATTGACTTTGTGGAGATTTTTTCCTGAGCTAGCATGGCTGTATAAGCCCAACATATTATAAAGAAGATAAATCCTGCCTTTTTTATTTTCATTTTATTTAGGTGATGATAAAAACTCTTTAATTGCAGCCAATATCTTTTCTGGTTGTTCAATCCACGAGTAATGACCACTTTTTTCGATAAATACCAGCTTGGTGTTTTTATAGTAACGAGATAAGGCTTGAGCAACCGATTCGCCTAATGGGTCTTGCCTGCCATGAAGAATTAGTACTGGTTTGCCAAAGTTCGAATCCTTTTGTAACAATTCAAGGCTTCTTTTGTACATATCATCCCACAAATAATCACCAAGGCTTAAATTAAAGTCAGTATCTTTCATGGTTTGGGTAACTAACAATGCTTTTTCTCTGCTAAAAAAATAGCCGGGCATTCTTGCCTTAATTGTCTCAACAATTGCATGGTGATTATCAGCTGCCATTCTGGTTGAATCACTCCAATATTTCAGTAATTCCAGATCACCCGGATGAAGCCTCGACATGATGTTGTCACTAAAATGCCGATAGACATTAAAATCAAATCCCAATGAGCCCATGTGGATAAGAGATGAAATTGATGTTGGATAGTCGTTGGTGTAAACAGATGCCACAAATCCTCCATATGAGAAGCCAAGCACAGTCCATTGTTTATACCCCAAATGATTTTTGCAGGAGTAGATTTTCCTGTTCCTCTCTGATCAACCAAAATACATTGAAAGTCCTTGGAAAGCAGTTCGCACAAACTAAGATAACGATCTGAAACATCTCCCGGACCACCACCAATTATCAAAATTGGTGAACCTTCACCCATGATACGGTAGTAGATATCCAGTCCATTACTGTTCACTTTCAGGTCTTGTCCAAAAGTGCCTGAAGTCAAGATTGTGGAAAAAATAAATAGGCTTAAAATTCGAATTTTTTTCATGTGTTTGTTTTAAAATCAGGATAAAAGGTGCAATAAAATTAGGTGTACTATTGATTTTAAGGTTAAATCCAATCCATCACAACAATAATACTTTAAGTTATTGTTGGACAGATGAATTTCAATGTAGAGTTGTTCGCCTTAAATTACCCTATATTCTTATTTAAACTCCCGATTAAAAACATTTTTAACTACTTGTTATTTACAAACTTTACGATTTCATCAACCAACCCTGATTTTAAAGGTAATTCAGGATTGTAATAGGTGGCCATATTTTTTTGAGGATCCGAATCTGCTTCTTTTAAAACATGATTCATATTTTCGATGATTAACAATTTCGCATCTGGTTTTGCGGCAGCAAGCAATTTTGCATCTTTTTCACTAACCTGCAAATCAGTGGTACCCTGAATAATTAAAGCAGGTATATTTAATATTTTAATTTCTTTAGCCGGATCATATTTTAACCAAGAAATCATATAAGGCTGAACACTTGGACGATATAATGTAACCAGATAGGGATTGACTTCCGAAACAGTTTTACCCATCTTTAAAGTATCCAGAATGCGGTTTGATTCTTCCATCAGTTGCGGTGGTAATTTGCTGGCGAGTTGTTCTTTCAGCACTTCATCAATTGCCCTCCCTGCTCCCGAAATAGAAATATATGCCGCAATTTTTGTCTGTTCGGCGGCGATCATTCCAATCAAGGAGCCCTCACTATGGCCTAAAATAATGATTCTTGAAAATCGAGGATCAGTTTTTAATAAGGCAATCCATTCTACCACATCATTAATATAGTCGTCAAATCGAAGATCAGCTTCACTTTTCATTGCCGCTTTGCTTTCCGCAATCCCTCGTTTATCAAATCTAAGTGTCGATATTCCATTAGCAGCAAACTCTTTCGCCATCATTTTGAAAGCATTGGTTTTCAAACCCATCGCAGAATTACAATCACGGTCAGTTGGGCCTGAACCGGCAATGATGAGAATAATTGGGCTTGGTTCCGGAGTTTCAGGGATAGATAATGTTCCGTAAATATTGCCTGTAGCGGTTTTTAATCTCAGTTCTGATTCTGAGAAATTCACATTCTGTAAATCTTGAGACTTTAAAACTGTGGATAAGAATAATACTGCGAAAATTAAAATCAGTTTTTTCATGGTTGGATTTTTAAGTAAAATAATTGGTTATAAGGGTAATTAAAATAATTGCAATGAGTAAAATATAAGCATAAGGATTCCCAAAATTCAAAGTCCATCCCATTCCCGGGGTAAGTTTAGGAACCATTATTCGTTTATCGCTGCGATTGAAATAAAACATGCTTATTTTTTAGTAAGTAGTGCTTTATTTAGTTTCGATCGTTTCCATCAATGCAAAGCATAACTCATCTATTTTTCTTGAATTTTGATGAAAAGAGGAGATATTTGAAAGAATAATGATGCCATTTTTATTGTTTATATCTAGAGCCATTGCCGAACGATATCCGCCTGTGCCGCCATTGTGAAAGTACCATTCCGAACTTGATTTGCTTTTATTGATAAACCAACCCAGACATACGTCCATACTTCCCGGGTCAACAAAAGTTCGCACTCTTGTAAGAGACAATTCTTTATTGGCATCATCAAACTGCGCCAGCGCAAATTTTGATAAATCATCCACCGATGATAAGATTGCCCCTGCACCGGCCATTGCATTCAAATCCCAATTTGCTGTCTCATTTCCCTCCACATTAAGTCCTTTTACCAATTTATCGGCAACTTCATCGCGAATGGTGGTGGTATTTGCCATTTTATATTTTGAAAAAATGTGTGATTTTAAAAGGGTTTGGAAATCGGTATCCGCAATTTTACATAAGGTGTACGACAATAAAGCTACACCCAGATTTGAATATTCCGATTTGGATTCTTGAGGGTATTCAAGTTTCAACGCCTGTGTCAGGTACCATTCCAACATTTTTTCATCGAAACTTTTATAAGGATTGTCAGGGCTGAGTGCTGCCGCAAAATTAAAGTTGGATGGCATACGGGCCAGGCCTGAAGTGTGATTGGCCAGTTGTTTGAATGAAATTTGAATACCATCCTTCAATCTTATTTTGAGGTAATCATTAATTTTATCATCCAGCTTAAGCTTTCCGTCCAGAACAAAATTGGCCAATAGGGTAGAAGTGAAGACTTTTGTGATCGATCCGATCTCAAACACGCTTTCAGCATTATGGATTTCAGTAAGGGCATTGTTCTCATGCTTTATTCCATAAAAACTGACTTCCCCATTTTTAATAACGGCAAATGAAACCCGGGTTTGATCGTGGAAATCTTTTAAGTTATCGTAAACTAATTTTTTCTGCCTGGCAGTTAAAACATTTTCTTTGGCACTCATGTGCTTTCCTGATTGTGAAACCTGACCATAGCCCAGGTTACAGCAGAGTAGCATGATTAAAGGAAGGATGAACTTTTTTTTCATTGTTGTTTAATTATTTATTTTTTGTTAGGGGTAAAATCCATGACGGGTCAAGCATCGGAAAATCACAAAAATTCACACCAGCCAATCAGCACATTGGTGTATTATATTATGTGTCAGTTGATTTTCATTTTAACGGTCTTTTTTTAATCATTCCACCCTTTGCATCCTTAATGCTGTGCATTACGATAAATGCATCTTTATCTACTTTATCTATCTCGGTTTGCAATTTTGATAATTCCAATCGAGTTACTAAGGTATATACTATATCCGTCTTTTTTAATGGTTCCCCTCTTTTTGCGAATCCTTTTTTTCCATAGTATAACGTACATCCTCTTCCCAATTTTTCAATGATTGCTAATCTAATTTCTTCAGATCTATCAGATATTATTGTTACACCAATGTATTCTTCAACCCCGGAAACTACGAAATCAACTGTTTTTGAAGCAGCCAAATAAGTCAAAATAGCATACAATGCAATTTCAACAGAAAACACATAAGCCGCGATAGCAAAAATTATAATATTAAAAATCAATATAATATCACCGATTGTCAATGAAGTTTTACGGCTTATAAAAACTGCTAATACTTCCGTTCCATCAATAACAGAACCACCACGAATTGCTAAACCTATTCCTAAACCTAAGAAAAAGCCACCAAATACGGCAATTAATAATTTGTCGTCGGTAATAGAGGTAAACGGAATCAAATAAATAGTAACAGCAAGTAACAATATTGCTAAAAGACTTTTGACAGCAAATTGTTTGCTTATTGTAGAGAATGCTAATATTATAAAAGGAATATTTATCAAAACAATTAAAACAGAAAGTGATATTCCTGTCAACTCTGTTGTAATAAGAGATATCCCTGTTACACCGCCATCAAGGAATGAATTAGGAAGTAAAAATCCTTTTAATCCAAAGCTTGCCGATAAAACACCGAAGAGAATAAAAACGCCATCACGGAGTAAATGAGTAAATTCAACCGTTGTATTCTGGATTTCTCTTTCAAATTGCATGGAAGATGGTTTTTCAGCCTTCCTTTTAAGTTGTTGTTTTACGGTCTCATAGATAATAGATTGAAGAATTGGATTCATTTTTTATTGTTTAGTTTTTTCTCATCAATGGAACACAACGAATGCGGCATAGATGTGTGCGGGTTTTTGACCTGTTTCACTATCCGCCTTTAATAATGTTTAAAAATAGTAAAAATGTTCGAGTATTCCGTCACCACGCATACATTTAGAGTCGCTGTTGGTGTGTCGTTTTTATTTCTTCATTAATTCTTTAAAGTCATTCCTGCTATATATTCTAGGACTTGCATGCGAACCATAATTCATTTCAATATTCACATATTTAATTGAATTATTTTCTGTCAATGTGAAGACTGTTTCACCAAGAAAACAAAATGCACCCGTAGAACCCATTTGTTCACCTAAATATTCGTCTTCTATTATTCGAATTCTAATTGTGTCTGACGATTGGTCAATATATTCTAATTTGCTTTTTGCTGTCCTTCTATTTAGTATTTCAATTAATTCATTAGGTGTCTGTGAAAGTGAGTCTAAAAGTTTGCCTTTTTCCAAGAATTCATAATTTCTGGTTGTGTCAGATTCAGTATGCCAATAAAATTCTGTAATTATCACAGAATTGAAGTCATAATATTTTTCACACTTATTCAATTCATAATTCCAGCTTCCGCCACTGTCAAGACACGAATCAATCGCAAAAAAATTTCTTGTCCAAATAGTTCCAAAAATTGAAATGATTATGATTACAAGAATTAAAGTTCCAATAAGTACTTTTTTATTCATCACAGTCCAGTTTTGTATAAATGCATGATAACGGTTGCTGCTAAAATGCGTTGGGGAGTTTGAAGCAGCCTGCCCGACTGCGTCATTCAGGCGGGCGTCGTTGTCCCACGGTAAAATAAATGCAATATACTAAAATTAAACTTATCTAACCATCTACCCCAATGGATTTTAGCAGTTGTCAGCAGCAGGATATTAACGAAGTAGCCTATCTGTTTCCATGAACAATGCACATTCTTACGAGTGGCATTTGGGCGCTGAAAGGGCTTAAAGGTACTTTTGCAGCCTTGGGATTTAGAGTGGCATGAGTGGGCTGCAAATGTACCTGAGAGCGGAGGGAGGGGGCAGGTTTCACTCCTATCGTACGTCAGGTGTCAAGGCTTGTTTTCACTTCTTAGGGTTTCTCTATTCTCGATTATGGACTTTCAACACACTATTAAGCTTTCGCAATTCATGATTGTCTTCATGCAAAAGCCTTTTATGTTAGCGCAATTAACGATTGTCGTCTCGCAATTGGGTTTTGTGTCATCGCAATTCACGATTGATGACCTGCAAAGGCATTTTGCAACATTGCAATGAGGTTGAACTCGAAAATATGTGAATGATGTAAGTCTTATGTATTATTATGTAACACTTACAGTAATTAAGAAATTTACTTTTGTCGGATTGTGAGAATTCATTCACAACATTAAATATTTCGAAATGAAAAAAATAAACATTTTACTAAGCATCATGCTTTTCATCATGCTTGGCTTTGGATTAAGCTCTTGTAAAAAAGACGCTACGACCTCCTACCCATACAATGTTCGAATGACCGATGCTCCAGGCCCTTATGGTGCATTGTTTATTGACCTACAGGGAGTAGAAGTAACCGGAGATGATGGTACGGCTGTAATGTTGAATGTGCATTCGGGCATTTTCAACCTGCTTAATTTTACAAACGGAGTAGATACGCTCATCTCATCTGGTAACCTTGAGGTTGCTAAGGTGGGGCAGATAAGGCTTATTTTGGGATCGAATAACACTGTGGTGATTAATGGCGTGAGCCACCCACTAAGTATTCCAAGTGCAGATCAAACGGGTTTGAAACTTCAAGTGCATCAAACACTTCAAGCGGGTGTGCAAAATAGTGTACTCCTCGATTTTGATGCTAATAAATCTATCGTTGATTTAGGAAACGGAAACTACAAGCTGAAACCAGTGATCAGAACGATTGAAGTTGCAACGAGTGGATCCATCAAAGGAAAAATCACTCCTATAGGTACATTAGCATCTGTAACTGCAACTTCTGACATATCATACTCCTCTAATGTAACGGCTACTGGTGATTTTCTAATCATGGGGCTTCCTGCAGGGACATACTCGTTTACTGTTACACCAGCATTGCCATTTATTCCTGTCACACAAAACAACATTGTAGTAACAACAGGTGTTACTACAAACATAGGAATAATCGCTTTCTAATATTATAAATAATCAACTGAAAACGCCCCGCTATTTTATATAAGCGAGGCGTTTTTGTATTTCATTGATTTCTTTAATTCTTTAATAAGAAACTGATTTTCATCACTTATCCGGTGTCTGCTAATTTTGATGGCATTCTGGATGATGAAAATGTCAACAGTCAGTGGAGAGAGCTATGCAAAATGCGAGAGGGTGAGAAAAAAAGGAGTGAATCGCAGCGACGGGAGACATGCAGGGAAAGAGCCGGCATACTCTGCTTTTGTGCGGTGGGGTTCTTTTTTTGTTTTCGTTTCGTTGTCTAGGAATTATTCTATCAGTTGTCGGTCCGGTACATTCAAGTTACCTTACTGCCAACTTGTTTATATGGTACATAAACTGGACTTTATCCATCCATATAAGGATGTATAAGTTAGGTATTGTTGTTTTATCTATATTTTCAATTTGTTCAAACCGATCAACATTTCAAAGATTGGGAAGCGAAAATCTTTGATCAACAAAAGCCATCACCGGAGCGGGAAGATATTCAAGGAATAAATATACTAAAAAAATCGATATCGATTTTTTTGTTAGTTATAAATTATAAATTATGAGTTAAAAATGATAAGTTAAGAGATGAAAAGTTAAAAGTGAAGTGGCTTGGATTACGCTATATCAAAAACTCATCCCTCATCCCTCATCCCTCATCACTTCAAGCTTATAAGTCCTTTCGTCGAACCGGCAGGGTCATGCAACGGGCACCGCCACCACCGCGCGAAAGCTCTGAACCTTCGATGGTGATTACGCACTTTTTATAATCATCGGTACTGGTCCTGTTGTTGATGATATCGGCAGCAGGGATCACTTCATAACCGTTTTTGCTCATTTCTTCGATGGTATAAACATTACGGCTATAACCGATCACTTTACCCGGGCCCAATGCAAAAAAGTTGGCACCACTATGCCATTGCTCCCGTTCCTGGGTCCATAGGTCGGCAGTTCCGCCACAATAAACGGGTTTCATGTCGCGGCCAATTTTTTTCAGGCATTCGAGGATATTCTTTTCTTCATTGATTTTTACTTTCCCGTTTTCAATTTGAATATGGATGGTATGGAAACGATTGGGTTGCATAATTACAGGTTCATAAACCATGCATTCGTCATGATTTAAAAAGGTAAAAACCATATCGAGGTGAATAAATGATTCGCGGTCGGCAGGCAATTCCTGAACAATGATGTGTTTATCGATTTTTCGGAGTTTGAAATTTTTGATGATCTTGTCGATGCCCTGGGTAGAAGTTCGGGCACTGATGCCGATTACCAGCAAATCTTTACCTCCAATCAATACATCACCACCTTCAATCTTAATGTCGCCGGAGTTGAACTTATTCTCAATTTCGAAAATTTTAGTATTGAATATTTTGGAGTTTCTAAAAATGGTTTCCATGATTTGTGCTTCACGTTCGCGCACCGGACTGGCCATACGACCGACCAGTATTTCATTTTGAATGGCAATGGCCGAATCGCGGGTAAAGAAAAAGTTATGCAAAGGGCGGATTGCAAATCGTTGATTGCTCAGAAAACGGGTAAGGTTATCGCGGTTCAATACCACACCCTCAATTAACATTTTTGCAAGCTGTTCAGGGCTTTGGTCGTAAATTTGATCAACAACATTTGAATGTTTACACGAACTGCAAACTTTAGCAAGCAATTCATTTTTTACAGTTTCATCTTCCAGTACTTCTTTCAATAAATCCTGAACTTCATATACTTCTGCATTTTTTCGGAGTACCCCCCTGAAGTCAGAATATTCATCCTGCGCAACCGAAAGGTTTAATATATCGCTGTACAAGGCACGTTCAGCATTTTCGGGGGTCATGTTTTCAACCTCACTGCCCATGCTATGGATGATCACTGCCTCAAGTTTCCCGATTTCCGAATTAACATTTACGCCAAGATTCCTATTTCCCATCTTTCCTGAAAATTTATTTTGGCAAAGTTAAGCATTCGTGCCTAGATTATGGTTGACAAATTTTCTTTTGCCATAGCACAATGAAGCTTCTTGCATTTTTTATATTTTTGACAAATCAACCAATACAATATCAATGGACAAGCTGATAGGGGAGTGGCAGGCAGGAAAAGATAGCAAATCGGACCAGAACAAGAAGCTGATTGTTCAAATCTCAAAACAGAAGGCAAGGAATATCAACCGGCTCGCGGATGATTTTCACGCAGATACCATCAAAAAAATCGACTGTTTGGCTTGTGCCAATTGCTGCACCACCATTCCTCCGATTGTGAACGAAACAGATATCCGAAGGATTTCAAAATTCCTGGGAATTAAAACTGCCCGATTTACACATGAATATTTAACTACCGATGAAGATGGGGATCAGGTGATGAAAAAGGTACCTTGTGTTTTTCTTGGTACGGATAATAAATGTGCGATTTATGAAGTCAGGCCAAAAGCCTGCCGTGAATATCCGCATACCGATCAGTCGCAGTTCATGAAAAACCTGAACCTGCATCTTGTAAATGTCAGATATTGCCCGATCGTTTATCAAATACTTGAAAGATTTAAAACAGGTATTTAAATAAAATGAAATAAAATAAAATAAAATAAGAATATCTTAGTTGCCCGGGATAAAAGAAA
This sequence comes from Bacteroidetes bacterium HGW-Bacteroidetes-17, assembly GCA_002840985.1. GTDB lineage: Bacteria > Bacteroidota > Bacteroidia > Bacteroidales. Next base: position 361 of record PHDM01000138.1, on the reverse strand, counting down.
TGATTTTGTAATTCCAAACTGCTATCTGAAATAGTTTTGATTCGCACGCAATACCTGATAAATGGCTTCCTGAACTTTAAAAGCATTGTCATAAATCAATTCTTCATCGCGTGGAAAAGGTACCGGTTTGGCGTTGATTTTTCCCTGGGTTTCTGCATCCAAAGCATTGACATCACCAATGGCGCGATAAGATAAATGGCTGAATATATTCTGGGCACCGATAGGTTCTTTTCTAACCAAACGATTTACGGGATACAATTCATAAAGTTCAATTTCACCATCCAGTCGTGCTTCTTTTCTTTGAGCCGTTTCTACAACAACGCATTGTATTTCCTTGTATTTTTTTATTTTAATATCGTTG
>PHDM01000137.1 GCA_002840985.1 Bacteroidetes bacterium HGW-Bacteroidetes-17 | reverse complement strand
ATGGCTGATCCGACGCTTATTGTCCTCACTTTGCCATGAAAGGTATACATCCTGAAATCCTTAAGTACTTTACCATCTCTTGATTCGAGAAATTCTTCTATTAAAATTTTCGGTATAATATGCTGATAGGCCCATTCTGTTCTACGATACTTTTGAGTTAACCAAGCATTACATTTTTTGACCACTTCAGTTTGAGTCATCTCATATTTGCTGGCTTTTTCAATATTTATAAAGGTTCCATCATCATTAACCAGTTTTTTTCCATCTTCAAACAAATAAAATTTTGAATTAAATCCTAAAATATTCCATTTCCTACCATGATTCATTTTTATCAAATACTTTGGAGGAAGCTGCTCAAAAGGAATTGTTTCAGCATTATTTGTTACATAGAGCAGTTTCGCTGTGTTCACGCCTTTTGAATTGGCATAGTTTCTGACCAGATATTTATCCTGAAGTGTTATTAGCAACGGATTTCTATCATATTTCATCCTATATCTGACTTTCTCAGAAAATTCAACCTTGTCGGCCCGGAAGAAACGCTTTAATAAATCCATAATCGAAAAAATCGTCAATTAACCTCAATGAAAAAAATAAAAAGCACTTGAACGATCCTATTTAAAAAGATTTCTAAGGGTCAGCAATGCTTTCTTTAATAAATTTCCTGCTCAAAAATACGAAAGAAAAGATTCGATTTAAGGTCAATTAATCATGATTGACTCAAAATGAATTTTAAAATGATTGAAATCAGAAAATATTTATGATAAGATTATTCTGATGAACTTAATTTAAGATACTTTGAAATTAAATTTGTTAAATACTTCGTTGAAAAGTAAATTAGTACTAATGAAATTGCCACATCATTTTTCATTAAATTTACAAATGTGTGTTCATAATTTCAAAATTAATCTCATAATTAATCTTATCAAAAATTGATTTAATGAAACATCCACTAGAATAAAGTCGCTCACAAAGGGATGATTAGCACATGGATGTTCCATCTAACCAATAAAAAATAAAAAACAACCAGATGAAAAAATATGACATCATGATACTTTCTGGAGGATTTGATCCGGTTCATAAAGGGCATATCAGAATGTTTAAAGCTGCGAAAAACATGGCCCATAAGGTCATCGTCGGTTTGAATTCAGATGCCTGGCTTGTAAATAAAAAAGAAAAATGTTTTATGAATTATGCCGAACGAGCAGAAATAATTTCAGCATTTCGGGATGTAGATCAGGTAATGCAGTTTAGCGATTCGGATGGAACAGCCTTAGATTTGCTAGCAAGGGTTCAACGATTATATCCTGATTGTTCATTGGCATTTGGTAATGGTGGGGGAAGAACAGAAGATAATACTCCTGAACGCGGTTTTTGTAATGCTTACCATATTGACATGGTTTGGCAACTTGGGGGAGGAAAAGTACAAAGCAGTTCTGTATTAGTGATGAAAACAAGTATCTCCAATAAGTTTAATTAAATAATGAAATGACATTCTGATAGAATTCTTACAGTTCAACTTTACTAAGAATAGCGCCATTTTTATCTGAGGATATTCGATATCGTTTCAAATTTGAATCTCGAACGATCAACTCATAATTTAACACCTCAGGAATAAATACAGAAATACAATTCATGATTTCACCTTCCTGTTCAACTGCCTTTGCAACTGTATTGGGGATCGCTTCGATGGAAAGATTCGTTTTAAGTTCAATTAAATTCCCCTCAAGGCTGAAAAGGCTTATTTTCTCTTTACCTTCTTCAGTAAAAACAGCCTCCACACTATCTTTGAGTTTACACCATTCTACCCCAACTGCTTTAGGAAATAATTGATTAAACTTAATTTTTATATGATCTGGGGCTGTATTTTTCTTCGCAAATATTGACTTAATAAAATCCATTAAAATTTTTAATTACTGTATAAAGACGGGAAATTTTAAAAAAGTAACGTTAAATCATTTGATCATTCATCCTTTATAGAGGATTTATAAAGATATAATAATCTGGTCTTTGCTCTTTTAAGTCTCATTTTCACTGCACTCTCTGTTATACGCATTGACTCACTTATCTGCTTCAGACTCAATTCGTCCTGATATTTCATTAAGAGAAGGGCTTTTTCTTCTGTATGAAGCTTTTCCATAAGTTCAACTAAAAATTCATAACTAATTTTATCACTTTCATCAACTTCTTCAGAATCACTGATATCAGGTAATTCCTGTTTTCTATTCCATTCAGGATAATGAAGTTTCTTTTTCTCGCGCAGATAATCAATGCAATTATTGTAGGTTATAGCATAAAGCCATGTGGAAAAAGAAGAATTGCCCTTAAATGTATCAAGTTTCTCAAAAGCTCTGGCCATTATGTCTGTAGCCAATTCGGCAGAGAGATCACGATTTTTCAGAAATGCATAGCACTTATTGAGCACTTTTCCATAGTATCTTTCATATAATACTTTAAAATGAACTTTATCCTTCTCTTTAAGTATTCGAAAGATGAGATCTTCATCAGAAACCAAAAAAAATTCTGCTGTGGAATTCATTTATTAATATTAAAACTATAACAAATATAAGAGATTCCTGTATTTCAATATAGAAATATCAAAAATATATTGTATCTTGCTGATATAAAACAAATTTAATGATGCAATAAATATTAAACAAAAGTCGGTTACTTTTTTATAATTCTCCGTCTTAATCAAAGTTAACAATTCAGAATAAGCCTTTAATCTATCTAAATAACAATTGGCAAAAGGATAAACACTGATGTTAAATATTAAACTAACATTATAAAAATCAAAAAAAACAAAAAAATGAAGAACAAAATTTTCATGGGATTTTTAGCAATCGCATTGGTTGCAGTTCTAACAAGTTGTGGTAAAGCTCCTCAAGTTGAAATGGATGCAGCTCAGGCTGCTATTGCTACTGCAAAGGCTGCACAAGCAGATCTTTATGTGCCAGCTGAATACAAAGCTATTCAGGATTCAGTAAATGCAGTCTTAGAAAGTATTGAAGCAAGAAAAGGCAAATTATTTGTTAGATTTACCGAAGAGAAAGAAAAGCTTGTTGCTATAACAGCAAAAGCTGCAGTAGTTAAAGCAAACGGAGAAGCTGCCAAAGCTAAACTAATTGCTGAAATCGAAACAATGTTTTCTGAAATGACAGAACTTGTTGCAGAGAACAATACTCTTGTTGCTAAAGCGCCTAAAGGTAAAGGTGGTGCAGCTGTTATTGCTGAAATCAAAAGTGAAATGGCTGTAATCGATGCTTCAGTTGTTGAAGCAAATACTTTGTTTACCAGTGGCAGCTATTTTGCTGCAAAAGCCAAACTAAAATCAGCTAAAGAAAGCGCAATGGCTATCAATACTGAGCTAAAAGAAGCAATTGCTAAAAAAGGTGGTAAATAACATTTGCGTTTATCTATAAAAATATCCCCAGAATTAAATGGGGATATTTTTATTTAAAGTTTGATGCCTCATTAATTTTAATGAGTTTTTAGGTATTTTATTTTTTGTTTTAGGAAGAGGTTAATGGAAAGTGATATTTCCTGATTTACTTCCTTGTTTTTTGTTATCTAGGGTTGAGTAATTATTATGAGGCGGATTATCAAGTTTTTTATTATAACAATTTTAACTGTATTATTTCTTTTGGGTATATATTATGCACTGATTGCATTATCGCCAAAACCACCGATTGAAGAAATCGGATCAGCCCGAAATGCACTTTCAGAAGCGTGGTCGAAAGGGGCGGGAAATTATACTCCCAAGATGATGAAGCAAGCACAAGAACTTTATGATTCAGCAATGATTATCTGGAAAAGTGAAAATGAAAGATTTTTACTTTTTAGGGATTATGAAATCGTTCGAAAAAAAGCAAATGAGTCATGTCAAATAGCTATAGAAGCAACTGGTTATACCGAAAAAACTTCAGATAACTTAAAAGATGCCGGAAGAGCAAGAATAAATGAACTTCGCTTAAAGGTCTTAAAATCTAGTCCTTTATTCAGTCGCTTGCCACTACCGGTTAAAGTTCGAAAAGACAACACGCAGGGGAAACTCTTACTTGGTGAAGCTGAAAATTCATTCAATCACGGCGACTATATCAAAACCCAAGCATTATTGATTGAAGCTAAAGATCTGCTAGACTCTTCTTACGACTTCTCTGACAGGTTTGTTAGTGATTATTTTTCAGCTTACCCTGAATGGACAAGATGGGTTAAAAAAACAATTGATGATTCAAGGAAAAACAGAAGTACTGCAATCATTGTTGATAAATTTGACCGTAAATGTTTTATCTATCAATCAGGTAGATTAAAGTATACTTTTAATGCAGAACTTGGCAAAAATTGGATTGGGCATAAAAAAGTTAAAGGAGATAATTCAACACCTGAAGGTATGTATAAAATCCTTAAAAAAAAGGATGGCAAAAACACTATTTATTACAAGGCTTTACTTATTAATTACCCAAACCCTGAAGATAAAGAAGAATTCAACCGTGAAAAAAATAATGGTAATATCTCACGAAATTCGACTATTGGCAGTCTCATTGAAATTCATGGGCAAGGTGGCAAAGGGGTTGATTGGACAAATGGATGTATCGCATTGACCGACAAAGAAATGGACATTATATATAAACTATCTGCGGTCGGAACTCCAATCACCATTGTGGGTTCACTAAAACAGCTCAACGAAGTAATTAATCGTTAGGATTATGAAAGATCAAAACAAACTAGATATAATAAATGCAAAATCCCATTTTCAAAATGCCGGGAAATTTGCATTCAAAGAATTTAACAATTATTATACTCAGTTAAAGCACAATAAATTGGGCATTATCTTTTTATGGATTTGGTATATTGTTAGAATCATCCTGACAATTTTAATCTTTTCATTTCTTATGATTGAAGGTGTTCCTAACATTTCAGAAATACAGGTTTTGACAGGAAGCGGCAAAATATCCCCCGATAAAACACTTGCGAAGGAACAGGACAAACTTAAAGAATCACTTACCAAAGATCTGGCTCAACTTGAAAAGAGGATGAATACTTTTACCCCTATATATCCTTACATCATTATCAATACTACCGAAAACAAGTTTTACGTATTTAAAGGTTCCAAACTTTTAAAAGAAGGAAAATGTTCAACAGGCAGTTACATAAACCTCATTGGAGATAACAAAAAAAGTTGGATTTTCAAGACCCCCAGAGGTGAAAGAAAAATTTTGAGAAAGATTACTTCACCCGTTTGGAAAAAACCGGACTGGGCTTTTATTGAAGAAGGTATTCCTGTGCCATCCATGTCACATTCCTCCAGATTCGAGTATAATGTACTCGGCGATTATGCGCTTGCACTTGGTGATGGTTACCTAATCCATGGCACTATTTATAAACGTCAGCTTGGTATGCCCGTAACACATGGTTGCGTTCGTTTGAATGATGACGATTTGGAATTTGTTTATAAAAATCTTACAGTTGGTTCTAGAGTTTTCATTTATTGAAATAAAAGCTAATTTATATGTATGAGAATAAAGATATTCAAGTAAAAAAAAGGAAACGATCATGGTATCGCTATTTTTTATATTTCTTATTATTGATATTGGTTTTCTTTTCAATTACTGAAGTAATAACTTTAATATTTCAAAAAAAGGCCATTTCATTACAATACGGACAGGGAGAACAATCACGTAAAATTGAAAGAGCTCTTTACTCGCAGGAGACAATAGAGTTACTGCGTAAAAAATCATATTTGTCAGGAAGAATTGATATGGCCAAATCCGATAGTATTACGTTGGTTGTCAGTTTAGTTGATTCGGTTATAAGGCTTGAATTAAAAGGAGTGATCATTCATAGAGCGCCGATACTTAAATATTCAAAAAATAGATTGTTTGAAAGTTCTGATCAATTTGCAATAAGCAATCTTTTGTCTGTTCCGGGCAAAGTCACTTCATTTGAAGGCACATTACCAAAAGAACCCATGATGATAAAAATTGCACCTAAAGATACATCTGATGCAATACCAGATATCGCTCCTGATACTTCAAAAGTTGAACCGGTATACTATAGGCTGAATCTTGATAATGGCATCATAATCAACATATCTGAAGATAACCCAAAATCCTATATAGCGAATATGCCGGGTTTCATTTTCAATACCAATGAAAAGATTTCACAAATCTGGGATAATGCATCGTCTCTTTTGAGAGGAAAACGCCCTAAAAACATCTTATACATTAGGCTAAAAGTCGATGCAAGAGATGGAAGGATTATTTACCGTGCACTTCCTTATAAGGCGCGAGTTACAGTACGAATGTAATATAATCTGGTTCACACTTATATTTCCTTGTTTTCTTCTCCGAATACATTACGCACACTTTATTTGTGTATTCTTAGTAATTAAAACATTGATTAAATCAATCGTTTATTGATTTTCCTTAATTTAGGCCCTTTATTTACGCTTATACTACTATGAGAAAAATTTCAACTCTGCTGGCAGTTGTATTATATACTGTAACGCTTACTGCCCAAAATGAGAAAATTCAGATTAGAAATATTTTTGATCAAGCATTAAAAAGTGATGTGGCCTATAATCAACTTAAATGGTTGTGTGAAAATACGGCAGGCCGTATATGTGGAAGCCCTGAAGCAGCAACAGCGGTTGAATACATGAGACAAGAGATGCTAAAAATGAATCTGGATACCGTGTATTTGCAATCTTGCATGGTTAAGAACTGGAAACGAGGAGAGCCCGAAAAAGCCTACATCCTATCAAAAAAAATGGGGCGCATAGAAGTTCCGGTTTCTGCACTTGGATTGAGCATTGGGACTGGAAACGATGGTTTAGGTGCTAAAATTGTTGAAGTCTCAAGTTTTAAAGAGTTGGAATTATTGGGAAAAAATAAGATTGAAGGTAAAATTGTATTTTTCAATAAACCGATGGATCCTATCTTGATAAATACTTTTAGTGCTTATGGAGGCGCAGCCGGACTCAGAACAGGAGGAGCAGCTGAAGCTGCAAAGTATGGAGCAATCGGAGTTGTAGTCAGATCGCTTACGTTGGCATCAGATGATCATCCGCATACAGGAGTTATGCAGTATCAGAATGGTATTAAAAAAATTCCGGCAATTATGATTAGTACAAAAGCTGCTGATCTTTTAAGCTCGTATATCGGACAAGAAAATGATCTCGGTTTTTATTTCAGAACTACCTGCCAAACCTTGCCTGATGTTCCTTCCAATAATGTTATTGGAGAAATTCGTGGATCAAAATATCCTGATAAAATTATTACCATTGGTGGACATCTCGATGCCTGGGATACAGGACAGGGAGCTCATGATGATGGGGGTGGTTGCGTTCAGTCAATCGAAGTATTAAGGTTGTTTACAGAACTGGGCATAAAACCAAACTTCACGATACGTGCAGTTATGTTCATGGACGAAGAAGTAGCCCAACGAGGGGGTCAAAAGTATGCTGAATTAGCTGATCAAAATCAGGAGAATCACGTAATGGCCATTGAACTTGACAGAGGTGTTTTAGTTCCCAGGGCGGTGGCATTTTCAAGTTTAGATCAAAATAACACTAATCATCAGAAAATTGCTGAACTATTTAAACCTTACAACATTAATATTGTTAAAGGAGGCGGTGGTGTTGATATCGGACCATTAAAACAGTATTACCCAAGCATTATATTTGGCGATTTGGTTACTGATGACCAACGGTATTTTGATTTTCACCATTCAGAAAACGATCGATTTGAACAGGTAAATAAAAGAGAATTACAATTGGGTGCTGCAACTATAGCTTCTTTCATATACTTAATGGACCATTTGGGAGTTGAATAGGATGAGTTATAAGTTATGAATTATGAGTTATGAGTTGTGTGTTAAGATTAAATTTTATCATGTTTCATCAATCACAATTCAAAAAATCTTTTTAAAATATACTATCCTTAATTCATCCTTCCATCCTTTTCATTTACCTTTGCTTATAAACTCAATTTAAATGAAGAAAACAAAAATAGTTGCTACCATCTCCGATAAAAACTGTACCACCAAATTTATTCAAGATTTGTATGATAACGGGCTAAATGTTGTCAGATTAAATACGGCACATCAATCAACCGAAGGTGCTTTAAGGGTGATCGAGATGGTCAGGCAGGTATCTGATAAAATTGCCATTTTAATTGACACAAAAGGGCCAGAAATCAGAACCACTGAATGTGGAGAAGGATTGAGTTTTAAGTCTGGCGAAGAAGTCCTGATCAAAGGAGATCCGAATCAGGTATGCAATACCAAATGTATCTATGTTAATTATTCAGGGTTTGTTAAGGAAGTAAAAGAAGGCAGCGAAATTTTAATTGATGACGGATACATTATATTAACCGTAGTTGGAAAATCAGATGAAGCACTGATCTGTCGCTTTCAAACCGATTCGGTGGTTAAAAGCCGCAAGAGTGTAAATGTGCCCCAAACTAACTTCGATCTGCCCTCCATCAATAAAAAAGACAAAGAATTTATCCAATTTGCCATTGAACAGGATATTGACTTTATAGCACATAGTTTCGTGCGAAATAAGGAAGATGTATTGGCTGTTCAAGAAATTCTGAATAAAGCAGAAAGCAAAATTAAAATCATTGCAAAAATTGAAAACCAGCAAGGAGTCAATAATATCGACGAAATACTTGATTACGCATATGGGATTATGGTTGCAAGGGGTGATTTAAGTGTAGAAATCCCTTACGAACAAACTCCTGCTGTTCAAAGAAAACTGATCGAAAAATGTATCAACAAGCGTAAACCGGTAATTATTGCAACACAAATGCTTCATTCGATGATCGATTACCCTAGGCCAACGCGGGCAGAGGTAAGTGATATTGCAGGTGCAGTTTACAATCAAGCCGACGCATTAATGCTTAGTGGTGAGACTGCATTTGGAAAATATCCAGTGGAAGCAATTGCTACAATGACAAAAGTTGCGGCCGAAGTTGAAAAAAGCACTGATTCATTTCGCAATATTGAACCGGTTGTTTTAAATAGTGACGTCTCCGCATTTTTAACCAAAGCAACTGTCGAAGCATCTGTCAACCTCAATGCTGCTGCGATCGTTGCTGAT
>PHDM01000136.1 GCA_002840985.1 Bacteroidetes bacterium HGW-Bacteroidetes-17 | reverse complement strand
CAGAAAACCTGCGTTCTAGATACCTAAAATGCAGGTCATGACTTTTCTAGACCGATTTTTGTAGGTTCAACTGTCGAACACCAGGCTGAAAGAATAAAATATAGCAAACATTACCACTGATGGTTGTCATGCAATTGGAAAATCAAAGTATTTCTTGCTCTGATGAGATTTAACACATGAACTGTAAAATATTAATATTTGCGCGATAGAAATGCTTTTTCAAAAATATCGACAACTATTGCTAAAGTTAGTGCATGCTGTTGATAAGCATACAATGGTATTATTAAGCTATCTTAAAAGGGAGGATGCTTTATGAAAAAGATTCTATTGCTTTTACTCTTTGCAGCATGCTGCATTGTGATGTTGGGTGCGCAGGGGGCGACACAAATAAAACCCGCAACCGAAAGTCAGGAACCGGTTACCATCAAATATGCATTTTGGGGATCTCCAGATGCATTGGGGGTGGAAGCTGACATTATCAAAGGCTTTCAAGAAAAGTATCCCTACATCACTGTAGTTCCTGTTGCCTCTGGCTATGCCGACTATCATACGAAACTGCTTACCATGATAGCTGGCGGTTCGGCTCCAGACGTCATGCGTATTTCATCACAGTACTTCCACGATTTCCTTGATGCTGGCGGTCTGATGGAATTGACCGACATCGCAAAGAAAGACAACTTCGATTTGGAAAGTTTTTATCAACAAGGTTTGGAAGAGAACTCACATAATGGAAAGTTATATGGTATACCTTGGGGAACAGCACCGATCTATATGCTGCTGAATCTTAAAATGTTCGAAGATGCCGGGATCCCTCTCCCTGCATACGATTGGACATGGGAGGATTTTAAGGATATCGTTATGCGACTCACTAAAGGTGAAGGCCAGAGCAAACAATACGGTTTCGCAATGGAGATCCAGACCGATCTTTATCCAATGCTGCCATTCATCTGGGCAAATAATGGAAGCTTTCTTGATGAATCACGTAAAAAATTCATGCTCGACAAACCGGAGGCATACGAAGCTATCCAACAGGTGGCCAATCTATATCAACAGGGGTACATGCCGAAGGAAACCTTGATGGTTGCTACTCAGACCGAATCGGTCCCTCGTTGGTTCATCAATAACAAATTGGCTATGTTCCAAGGTACGGCTGCCAACATACTCACAATTCAGAACGCTGGAACCTCATTTGAAGTCTGGCCAATGCCCACTTCAAAGAATAACACCCACACTACTGTTGTAAAGTCCAACACTATCGGTATTAGCCCCCAGACCAAGCATTTGGATGCAGCATGGAAGTTCGTATCGTACTTACGTGGAGATGAAGGCGAATCGCTGTACATGAAAGCCAAGCGTGTTCCTCCCTCAATCGACAATGTAAAGTATTGGAATCTCTATTCCGATCCGAACCTATATCCTAAAAAGATTGCCGAAGTCACCAGTAAAATTTTTGCCGACTTTGGCCAACTCGCACCGCTACGTAAAGGATATTTGGAAATGGAACAGATGATCACTCCAATCGTGCAAAACATTTTTCTTGGCCAAACGACTGCTGAAGTGGCTATGAAAACCGTTTCACCTCGCATCCAGACAATTCTAGACAGGACTAATTGACTATTGATTTATCAAGTTTCGAGACCAGCCGACAGGAGTCTTGGCGCTCTTGTCGGCCTGTTGCTGATTTGCCTTGAAGGAGAATTCAGAGGATGCGTTTGGGATTAAAGAAAGAATGGGTAGTTGCCTATTTATTTTTGCTACCTAATCTGGCGGGACTATTGATTTTCATGGTGATTCCCACCATTAATTCCATAGCCTATAGTTTCACTGATTGGAACATGATTAGAAAACCTGTGTTTTCTGGAATTGCGAATTATATTGATCTGTTTTCCGACCAACTATTCTGGAAGACTCTCGGGAATACTACATTCTACGTTTTAATAAAAGTACCTATCAATGTGGCTGTTTCGCTGATTCTGGCTGTATTGCTTAATAACAGGATGTATGGACGTACAGTTTTCAGGGCTATTCTGTTCATGCCAATGATAGCATCGTCAGTATCGGTAGCACTTCTCTGGCAGCCGTTGTTCGATCCCACGCTCGGGTTTCTTAATAAACTATTCAGTTACGTAGGTCTTGGACCATTCCCATGGCTCTTAGATCCCAATTGGGCCATGCCGAGCGTAATTCTTGTAGCCTTGTGGAAAGAGATTGGCTATTACATGGTCATGTTTCTTGCTGGTATTCAGGGCATCTCCAAAACCTATTATGAAGCAGCAAAGATTGATGGTGCTAATACTCTGCAGAGTTTTTTCAGAATCACCATGCCTTTGGTATCTTCGACTACATTCTTCGTTCTAATAATCTCGGTAATTGGCTCTTTCCAGATATTTGACCTAACCACGGTACTTACCAATGGTGGTCCAGCGAATGCAACCAATACGCTCATAATGTATGTATACCAGGCGGGTTTTAAATTTTTCAGGATGGGTTATGCTTCTGCATTGGCCTGTGTATTGTTCGTTATAGTGCTGATCTTCACAATCATCCAGAACCGGCAATCCAAACGCTGGGTCCATTATTAGACCCCGCACTGAAAGGAGAATCGCCAATCAATGCAAAAAATCTTACAAATACCCCTGAATCTTAAAAAAAGCAAATTGCAATTGGGACTGACTATCAGTTTCACTTTGTTCTGCATGGTCATGGTATTTCCATTACTCTGGGCTGTATCAACATCATTCAAGACGTATGATGAAGTATTGCTTGAGCCATTTAAGTTGATTCCAGAGAAAATCATGTTTAATAATTACCTTGATGTGTTCACCATCTTACCATTTCTACGTTACTTCATGAACACCTTTAAAGTCTCAAGTATCACATGTATCGCTACATTGGTTACTTCCATACTATCTGCATATGCATTCGCTCGTTTAAAATTCCCCGGTCGGAACCTTCTATTCATGTTGTATTTGGCAACGTTGATGGTCCCCCGTCAAGTAGTGCTGGTCCCAAATTTCATCATCATGCGCAATCTTGGCCAATTGGATAAGCATCTCTCGCTCATTCTGACCGGAACCTTTACAGCCTACGGGACCTTTTTGCTTAGACAGTTTTTTCTTACCATACCTGCTGACTTGGAAGAAGCAGCAATCATCGATGGTTGCGGGTACTGGCGACGACTTAGCAATGTAATAATCCCCTTGGCAAAACCGGCAATGGTCACCCTGTTCATAATCACACTGCTTAATATATGGAACGATTTTCTGTATCCGCTAGTATTCATCAATTCAGAAAACCAAAGGACACTGACCTTAGGCCTATCGATTCTACGTGGTGATTTTGATACACGGTGGAATATTGTAATGGCTGCCACTTTGCTATCGATTTCGCCTTTGCTCATTACATTCTTATTCGCCCAACGCTTTTTCATTGAAGGGATTGCATTGTCCGGAATCAAGGGATAACCTATAGGTATGATTCGAGTGATGATTGTAGAGGACGAACCGTCCTCCGCCCAACACTTTGCCTTATGCATCAAGCAATTTGGCCATCGCTTCGTGGTGAGTGCGATTTGTCGGCAGGTATGCGAAGCTCGCGAGGCATTCTGTAAAATCTCTCCTGATGTTATTTTCTGTGATATCAAACTGTACAGAGAAAATGGACTGTCGTTTATAGAAGAACTCCGTCAGCAAGGTTGGAAAGGAGTAGCGGTCATTCTCAGCGGTTACGACGACTTCGCATATGCACAGCGGGCGATCCATTTAGGGGTGATGGATTATTTGCTCAAGCCAATTCTACCTCAGGATATAGAACGCGTTCTCGGTGAAATTTTATTAAGGATGGAGCAGAACGACAATGGTATAGAAAGCCAGTTACTCAAATCCCTACGTGATGCCAGGCCATTATTCATCAATAGGGCTCTCGATTATATTGCTGTTCGCTATGTGGATCAAATCACCCTGAACGATGCAGCCAACCAAGCTTGCGTATCATCGACGTACCTGAGTGCTTGCTTTAAAAAGCATACGGGTTTCACATTTATGGAATATATTAGTGCCTACCGGATTGAAATCGCAAAAAAAATGATCAGAGACAATTCATTATCGATAGCTCATATCGCCCAGCAAGTCGGCCTGAACGATGTCATTTACTTCAATAAGCTCTTCAAACGCATCACAGGTTGCCCGCCCGGGAAGTTTCGCAAGCAACTAAGCGAATCTACAGAAAAGGACTAGCATGAAAACTGACCATTCTCTCAGATCATTCCTGTTCATCGGTCCAGCTGTCCTCATTCTTTTCATTGCAATCATCACCCTACTAGTATATTTCAGTGTCAATGAGGATTTATCAACCTCAACCCTTGAAATTTTGATCAACCGTCAACAAGTCATAGGACAGTCGATCAAGCAAGAACTGGTGGACAACCCTCGTCTTGTAAGCCAGATGTTGCCACGTAATCCTAATGAGCTCACAATAGACACAATCAAGGAATTACTGCGTCATTTGAAATCTGAATTGCCTTACTGTAAACAGCTTTGGCTCTATTTTTTAAACCAGAATGGTCAGTGGAGTGTTGTCTCGGATAATGAGACTAGAACTTTTCAGCCACCAAACCCTTTGGATCTTAAGAAAGATATGGATACCATGGCGGTCCTATCCTATTCGGACCAGATGATTCTACGTCATGGCAAACCTTATCGGGATGAAATGGATTTGAATACAGTCATTCCAATCGTAGTGACTTTTTATCCCAAATTGGTTCCTCAATCACTCCTGTATCTAGAAATGGACATCACACGCATGCTTGGTTCCGCGTACCAGAGCATTCGGAACCCCTTTGGACCGGCACTTACTGGCGAAGGCTATTCTGTCGCAATCTATACTTCAGATGGCCAATTGTTGGAAAGCACGCTCAACATTCCAAAAAAAACGATACAGCCGCTTCAAACATATAATACTGATCTCCTGCCAAGTGATCGGGATTATCTTTATACGAGCGGTCGTTATTCTAGGACCACCACGACCACGATAGAGTTGTTCAGCCTCCACAATGGGTATCTGATCAAAGGAATGATTCCAAGACACCGGGTAATCACAGAGGTATCGAAAATCACATTCTTCATTATCGGATTGGGATTGGCCTCGACATTGCTACTCACGTATCTGGGATTTGTATTGATGCGTATCCGCTCTTTTTATGAAGAACAGATCCGTATTCAGCTTGAGACGATGCAAGCCAAGCTGGATCCTCATTTCATCTTCAATATCATGAACAGCATGGTGGCACTTGCAGTGAAAGACGATAGGGATTCACTGCTAGCATCGTTTAAATCACTATCGCTACTCTTACGTTCAAGTATAACTGAAAAACGGGTAGGGATTCCTCTCGTCGAGGAAATGGAATACATCAACTGTTACGTAGACTTGCAGCACATCCGCTTTGAAGATACCTTTGCTTTCATCAGCGATATTCCAGAGGAGATGCTCCATTATAAAGTTCCCCGATTCAGCATACAACCTCTTATTGAAAATAGTTTTGTACATGCGGTTGCCCAACCGGCTCGAAATACTGTCAAGATTGTGTTGAAGGGTTGGACAGAAAGAAAATCACTACATCTGCGCATAAGTGACAACGGACCTGGTTGCTCTAGTGAAATGTTGGAACAAATACGCACGATGCTTGGTAAACATGCCAATCCAACGAGTTCTGGAATCGGCCTCACTATAGTTCACCGCCGTATCCGATTGCTCTATGGTAGACGGTACGGGATTATTATTCCTGAACAACCTCAAAACAGAGGTTTTGCTGTCGAAATCGCACTACCGCTTCTTGTTGATTTCACAACCGGTTCCGAATAGGAAAGATAATCAAAATCAGCAAAAAAACCTGTAGAAGCTAAATCGCAACAGGTGATCCCTATGAACGAACCGGTGAAGCCGATTGGTTTGGCATGATCGTCACTCAGCAAACCGAAATCGAAAGAAGGATTGACCTGTTCCCAATCAGCTTCTCTGACTGACCAGTAAAAAGTGATTATTGAATCGATGCAACGAGCTTGCAGTCTGACAGCCGATCGTACTGGTATGTCTACAGGTTCACCAGTGAGGATCTGTTTATTGTCTACGGAAAGAACGAACACGACATCACATTGTCGCTGTTCATCATGACTGAAGAATATTCCCACTTGGTTAGCTTCGTCATAGCGCACGATCAATCCTGCCATATGCTGGAACGTTGTCGGATGGGCAATTAATGTGCATTCTGCTTTCCAAGAATGTGACGAGATTCTACGGGCTAATACATGACGTTTAGGGGAAACCGGTGACTGGCCTCCCATCATACGCAACCAGCTTGGCCGTTCTAATCTACCCCATGTCTTGATAGGAACCCGCAGTGTCTGTAGGTTGTCGTCCAACCGATCGATATTGAAATGTTCGACCCATTGGTAATTGGTTGGTCTTACCGATTTTTCTGATTCCAGCTGTATGATAGATCGAGGGACTCGACTGTGTGGCCATGGCCAATCCTCGCACCAGGTAAGCAGTTCCAAGGCTGTTTCGCGACCTAATGGACATAAAGCAGTGTTTGGTAGCGGGCGCGCGCACAAAAAGGCCATTACCCAATCATCGCCAGATATCGGAGCCCAGCTGGCATGGCCTGCTTTCTGCAAATCATCTGTACAGAACTTCAATACGCTCTTTCCTTGAATTTTCGCTTGGTCAAATCCGTTTCGATCCACAACGCTGGAAAAAAATGGTGTTTGTGGATGCAACTCATAAGGGCCGAATATCGTTTTGGATCTCGCAACGGTCACGCAATGACCAAAGGAAGTTCCTCCTTCAGCTGTAACCAGATAGTACCAATCATGATGTTTGTATACATGGGGGCCTTCGGTATATCCGATTGGAGTACCAGAAAATATCAGTCGCGGTTGGCCGATAGGGTGTAGATTTTCCGTGTTGAACTCTTGGATGACTATACCGCCAAAATTGTGTTGATTAGATCTATAGTCCCACACCATGTTTAACAAATAAGAGGTTCCATCATCGTCGTGGAACAACGATGGGTCGAATCCAGTGGAATTTAGCAGGACTCTCGGGGACCAGGAGCCTCCGATCCTATCGGTTGTCGTCACGAAATTGATAGTATCCTTGAATCCTTGGTTGGAACCAGGAGAACGTTCAAATTGATCGACTTGTGTATAGGTTAGAAAAAAACGCCCGTTCTTGAAAGAGATATCACAAGCCCATATCCCACCCGATGAAGGGACTGACGATAAATCCAGATGATCTGGGTATACCAAAGGTGAGTCAGCTAATTCCCAGTGGGTTAGATCCGAGCTTTTATAAATACGGACGCCGGGGTACCATTCAAAAGTTGAATTGGCTACATAGTAGATTGAACCTACTTTAATAATGCATGGATCGGGATGGAATCCATGGAGAATGGGATTATAGATGGTTGTCATAAATCCTTCCATAATCGCGCGCAGTCTCAACGATTGTCCTTAGGTGATTGAATGAAGTTCCTGGGTTGATGCTTCCAGCTGTAGATACAATCAGATGATGTCCTGGCCCGGCATGGTCGATATCCCGTCGTACACAATTGGCTACATCCTCTGAAGAACCATACAGCAGGACCGATGTCGGTGGAATCTGTCCATAGATGATGCATTCGGGCAATTGCTGAAGAATCGCCGAGCAATCTATATAGGGATCGATATTAACCTGATTCACGCCCATTTCTTTGAGGGATGGGAGAATGTGTTTCATGTAATAGTCTGCGTGGTAATACCGCGCATCATCCTTTCTTGGAGCGAATAAACAATACATGGTGTGTTCATGTCGCTTGATAAACTCAGTATACATGTCGTTTGACAGCATCCCCGTTACATCACTCTGAAATGCAAAACCAGTTGAATCATCACTCGTTCCTGTAGCTTTTCGCAGTGCCTTGATGTATCTTTGGCTAGTCCTGCCCCAACAATCGATCAGTCGTCCCATTGGTTCAGGATCGGTGAGTATCCACATGAGAAAATTCGTAAGCCCGCATATCTGACCCATCATGGTGGCGCAACCTTTCATAGAAGTGCCATAGGTAAGGCAGATCCCATAATCCTGTGCTATGCGGGAACGCCATTCCATCATTTTGGGGATCAATCCACGTTCCAATAATGAATTATCATCTATAGCGTCCATCATTTCAACCAAATCATCGAGCTGTTCAGGTTCCTGGACTA
This sequence comes from Bacteroidetes bacterium HGW-Bacteroidetes-17, assembly GCA_002840985.1. GTDB lineage: Bacteria > Bacteroidota > Bacteroidia > Bacteroidales. The sequence continues at coordinate 986 of PHDM01000136.1, read as the reverse complement.
CAGGTGTTAAGGTCGGAGTTGCCGTACTCTCATAATGTACTTGTCCACCGTAGATAGAGGCATCCATGACAACTCCGAAATCTATGTCTGGTTCAACAGTGCACCCAAGTTCCTCCATGGTCAAGTCACTACATCGCTTGCGAATTTCCTGCTGATAATCATATTCCAAATAATGTAAATATTTTACAAGTAACAAAAACAACAAAAGTTACTTTAAATAATTCATTTAACGCTAAACTAAATGAACAAAAAAAATTCCTATAAGCCTCTACAATAGTGCTTGTAGAAATTTTTACATTCTAAGCCATTTAGTATTTATTTTTTTTTATTCGAATAAGTATCCAGGAAGCATTCCGCTACTTGAGAATACAGCATTAGTTACAAATTCAAGTTTTTTTAGCTGTTCTACCGCATTATTAACATGTCGTTTTCCTGCTTTTTTTAAGGTTATTTCAAAAAATCTATAACCCATTACTTCTTCCTCAGTCTCTTCATCGTAAGTAGGATAATAACGATATGTAAAGTGCTTTGCGTTCGTTAAATTAAAACTTTCAAGCGTGTAATTCATAGAATCGAATTGTTCGTAATATTCTTCACTTACATAAGCACGAACAGCGTCATATTTAGAGTTTTCAGTTATTGCAATTTCGATAATACGACACATAATAATAACTGAAATTATAATTACAGAATAGCATACGCCTAAATAAACACCTTTTAACATTACTTTATTTCCCCAATTATTTTATTATTAAATTCATTTTATCACACAAAAACTTAAACGAGCAACTAAATGCGAATTATACCAAAGAATACAAATATAAAAATGAAGATATAAAAAAAGATTAGCTTTAACTAATCTTTTGAATTAAATTTTTTATAAAGTGGGTACTAATAGGTTGCTTTATAAGCATCTATTATATCGTTAAAAATAAATGAAACAATATTCTTATCAGTTTTTCTTAGTAGTAATACTTCATCCTTTA
>PHDM01000135.1 GCA_002840985.1 Bacteroidetes bacterium HGW-Bacteroidetes-17 | reverse complement strand
ATCATTATTAAATTCAACCTCAAAACGCATGTTGCTGATATTATTTGGGTATGTTTTAACGAGATCGCCTAATGCAAGATCATGCGTAGCAATAATACCGGATGCTTTTAATCGGATAAGCTGCTCGATTAAGTGCATTGATCCTGTTTGTTTGTCTTTTGAGTTGGTTCCTTTTAAAATTTCGTCCAGAATGATGAACAATCGTTTTCCTGATTGCAACTGATCGATCAGTACTTTTAATTGTTTGAGTTCTGCAAAAAAATACGATTCGTTTTTATACAAGGAATCTTTGGTGCGGATACTGGTGAAGATTTGAATCGGGCTCCATTCAAATGCCTGTGCACAAACCGGAGCTCCGGTTGATGCCAAAATCATGTTCACTCCAAGGGTTCGTAAAAAGGTACTTTTACCTGCCATGTTTGCACCTGTTATAATTACAAACTGTTGCTGTCCGGAAATCGCGATACTATTATTTATTCTGTTTTTTTGATGGATAAGTGGATGTCCCATTTCCTCAGCCTGAATCAGGAATTTCTGCTCGCTAATTTTTGGTAACTGATAAGCCGGATTGTTAAAAGCAAAGCAAGCCAAACTTGAAAGTGCATCAAATTCAGCGATTACATCAAACCATTTTACCAGTTGTTCCTTGTGTCTTTTTTTCCAGGTTTCTAGACGCATGGTTTGAATCAAATCCCACAATAAAAAAATATTCAGCAACAATCCGGCAATCATGTTCAAACGTTGGTTAAAAGCCGAAGATATTTTAGATAAATTTTTGATAATCCGACTTGCGTTATTATCAATGAATGCACTGTTTTTTTTAAGGTTGAATAAATAATTGCTTGTAAAACTTTCTCCTTCTATGAGTTTGATAATGGTCGAATATTTTAAAAACAAGTCGGTTTTTTTGCCCAATTGGGCATGAATTAAATTTATGCGTTTAACGAAAGGTCCTATTATAAGAAAAGGGGTTATTATTATGTGAAAAATAAAAATTACGGATGGAATTATGTCTAAAATGCTCAAGGTTAATAATGTAAAAGTGATCAGATTAACCAGAATAATAAAATATTTAAACTTCCTGTTTTTAATGAGAGGTTCTTCTTTAAGCCATTTCAAGATATCAAGTACATCTTGTTTTTTCTCATCGGTATTTTTGCCAATCAGTTGCAGATTTTGTCTCCATTCAGGTTTTTCTGCAAGTTCTTTAACTGCTTCTTGTTTTAGTAAAATTTGTGCGGTATTTAATTCCTGATTTGCCAGCCAATGGGCTAGCTTTTCCTTTCCGCTAATGGTGGTAGTTCTGTCTAAATATTGAAATAGAGAGCCTGTTCCAAAAATATCCAAATCATCCGCATAATGATTTGCATTGTTTATGAATTCCTCTCCTTTATTAAAATGGCCAAACTCTCCGTTTATTGCTGCGATTTCATTCTTGTTAATATCCTTCAGAATAGTCAGATTTTTTTTAAGTTTATGCAGATTGCTATGATGATAAACAATTGAACCAAAAACAGTGGCGAAGCATATAAAATAGACCAAGGCTATATTCAGGCTAAAAGTTGTTGAAAAATAAAGAAGAATCAGTCCGGCAATAAAAACAAATATGCGGATAACGGAATAGCGCTCAACAAGATGGGAAGTTTTTGTAAGTTCTTCTGAAAATCGATCAAGACGTTTTTGATAAAAAGGCAAAGGAGGAATCATAAATCAATATTTGAAATCAAAATTAAATATTAAGCCAACTTGGATGTATTAAAAAATGTTAAGGTTTCTCTATCCATGCTTTAAATGGAAAAGCTGCAAGACTGGAATTATGAAACCTGAAATCATCTGTTACTTCTTTTAGCAACCAAGCTGGTTTTGAAAATGAAGTTGAGGTGGAAGGAAGCTCAATTTCTGCCATTAAAAGACCTTCATTTTCATCCAAAAATTCATCGATTACCCATTCATCCCCAGCAATGATTTGCTGATATCTGATTTTTTTAATAGCCGGCAAATCTTTAAATATTTCGATCATTTCCTGTGCATCCTTTAAAGGAATTGCATATTCAAATTCATTTTTAACCATTGCAGTAATAGTACTTTTAATGGTTATAAAAGCATTTGTTCCAATTATTCTTACACGAACAGAACGACCATCATTCCTTTTCAAATAAACCTGATGCAACAATTCCCCTTTTACTGAAGGCTTAAATAGATTTTTATCGACTAAAAACTTTCTCTCAATTTCAATTCCCATTGGGCATTTATTTATATAATAAATCAAAAATAGTGTTTATGTGGTTAATTGAAGCCTAAAATTATTTTTAAAATAAAAATCACCTAAAAGAGTGACAGACAAAAATTTAAGCTAATATTCAAAATTAAATCTTAAAAAAATTTCTTTTTAAGGTGTGACATTTGGAAAGCAATGGTATATATCCATGTTGACTGTGAAATGATATGTCAAGCCTGTTTCTGGTTAACATTGCATTGAAAAAAATTTCCGACAAAAGAACCTATCGGAAGGGGAGCCCTTAGTTGTCTTTTTATCAAATTTTTCAATCGCACCAAAAAAAAGAGGCCAACCGGCCTCTTTTTTTATAGTATTTATGTAAAAATTACTTTTTAACAATGGTCATCTCATCTAGTAAATTTTGAGCACCTGCCATTTTATCAATGATCAGCATCACATATCGAATATCAACGGCAATGCATCTTTGAAGTTTTTCTTCAAAAGCGATATCGCCACTCATGGCTTCCCAGTTACCATCAAATGCAAGTCCAATTAATTGTCCATCGCCATTAATAACAGGACTGCCGGAGTTACCACCGGTGATATCCAAATTGGTCAAAAAGCAGGTAACAACGGTTCCGTTTTCTGCATAGTCACCATAATTTTTGGCTTCGTAAATTTGTTTTAATTTTTTAGGAACGTTAAACTCCCTGACATTTGGATCTTCTTTATCCATTACGCCATCGAGGGTTGTAATGTAGTTATAGTGAATAGCATCTGCAGGGTAATAATCCTGAACGCTTCCATAGGTTACACGCATGGTTGAGTTTGCGTTGGGTGAATATCTTTGGTTGGGGTTCATTTGCTGTAAACCTGCAACAAATAATCGATTTCCTTTTGCTAAATTTTCATAAGGAAGCACCATTTTTGCCGAAATTATTTCCTGATTATCATAAAAGGCCTGCATTAGTTTAAAAACAGGGTCTTTTTCTAAGGATTTTAGGCTTGGGTCATCAAGAAATTTGGCTACTTTCTGCTCATCACCGAAAAATGAATTTTTGAACATATCATCAGCCATTTTGTTAAAATCTGTCTTGTATTTGGCAGCTATTTCAACAAAATATTTAGGAGATACTTCTTTAGGTATATCTGTATAATAGTGATTCAAAGAGTTTGCCAATAATTTAAGATCAGTAGGTGCATTATAATCTTTAAAATGACCTTCAATACCACTTTTTAGTCTGCTGATTATACTTTCAATTTTTTTAGTATCCTGTTCTTTTTTTGAAAGTTCGGTATAGAGCAATTTAAAAGTATTTGAATATCTGATAATTTCATTGCCCCGTTGAATTGCTTCACTAAAATATAAGCTGGCAGGATAATTTTTTGACATTTCCTCAATTCCTTCTTTCATTAATCCTAAAGCTGGTTCGAATTGAGGCTTGCCTTTTGCCCACTTAGCAAAATCAGCTTCCAAAGCTCTTTTTTTATCAGCAATTTTTAATCTGGTTAACCCTTTTTTCTGTCCGATATAAAATTTCCAATAATTGGCAATGCCAGCAAATTTTGAAGCGTATTGTAGCCTAACTTTTTCAGAAGCATCCATATCTTCTTTCATAATATTTAAAACGCGATCTCTAATTGCTACGGTCATGGGTGCTTTTTGGTTTATAACCTGTTCAACGCCCCAGGAAGACAAATAACGATCAGTGCTTCCGGGATAACCCATTACCATTGCAAAATCATCTTTTTTAACACCCTTTAATGAGATTGGTAAAAAATGTTTTGGTTTAAGAGGAATATTCTTATCTGAGAACTGTGCAGGTTTTCCGTCGGGCGACATATATACCCTGAACATCGAGAAATCACCGGTATGGCGTGGCCACATCCAATTGTCCGTATCCGCACCAAATTTTCCAATACTTTCAGGAGGGGTTCCAACCAATCGAACATCGTCAAAACGCTCATAAACAAGCAGATAATATTCGTTTCCTTCAAAATAACTTCTTACCAATGCGTCATAATGATTGCCTTCGGTAGCAGCTTTTCGGATGGTATTTGAATTGAGGGCAATCAAATCCTTTCTTTCCGTTTCGGTCATATTTGCATTAACCCCTTTCAACGCTTCGCTGGTTACATCTTTCATGTCTATCAAAAAACGAACAGACAAACCTGATATCGGAATTTCCTCTTTTTTGCTATATGCCCAAAAACCATTGGTCAAATAATCATTATCAACGGTACTCACTTTTTGAATCGAGCCATAACCACAATGATGGTTAGTAATTAGCAAACCTTCGGACGAAATAATTTCACCTGTACAACCGCCTCCAAAAATTACAATCGCATCTTTAATACTCGAATTTTTAATACTGAAAAGTTCTTCAGCAGATAAATTGAAACCCATCTTTTGCATTTCAGCAATATTGAGCCGTGCAATTAAGGAAGGAATCCACATGCCTTCATTTGCATTCGCTATCGGTTGAATACCTAGCAATGCAATAAATAATAGTAAAATTAGTTTTCTCATGTTTTTAATTAAATAAATGGTTAAAAATTAAATATATTGGTTGCCTTTTTGTTCTTTTACATCGGTAACAAACTGTTTTATTTGTTGCTCTTCATTTTTTTTGCAGATAAGTAAAACGCCATCATTCTCAACAACAATAAAATCATCGAGCCCTTGTAAAACAACAAGTTTGTCTTTTGGTACATGAACAATACAGTTTTTAGTATCGTAAATCATTACATTGTTACCGATGATAGCATTATTGTTTTGATCTCTTTCTCGGACATCAAATAGTGAACCCCAGGTTCCTAAATCCGACCACCCAAAATCCGAAGCGAGCACATATACGTTATCTGCTTTTTCCATTACCCCGTAATCGATTGAAATATTTTGGCAGGAAGCATAAGTTTCATTGATGAATGAGGTTTCGTCTGCAGTGTTGTAGTGTCCAATCCCTTTTTTAAACAGAGAATTAACATTTGGGAGATACATTTCAAAAGCTTTATTGATGCTTGCCAGCGACCAGATAAAAATACCGGCATTCCAAAGATAATCGCCGCTTTCTAAAAACATTTTGGCCTTTTCAAGCGCGGGTTTTTCGGTAAAAGTTTTTACTCTTTTTAATCGATTATCAGTTTTATAAATTTCTTTATCTATATATTGGATATAACCATAGCCGGTATCGGGCCTGCTTGGCCTGATTCCTAAAGTGATGAGCCAGTCATTCTCAGTCGAAGCCTTGAGTGCAGAAAGCAAGGTGCTTATAAATTCATTCTCTTTCAAAATAATATGATCTGAAGGGGCAACAATAATTTTTGCATCCGGATTTGTTTCAAGTATTTTATAATTGGCATAAGCAATACATGGTGCGGTATTTCGTCCAATGGGTTCGCACAGTACCTGGTTTTCAGAAATATTTGGAAGCTGCTCCATCACCAGCTCTTTGTAGATTTGGTTTGTAACAATCAGGATATTCTCTGATGGGCAAATTTTTAAAAAGCGGTTAAAGGTTTGTTGAATCAGCGTTGACCCGGTGCCCAGGATATCAATAAATTGCTTAGGATTAGAAGTTTTGCTCATGGGCCAGAACCGACTTCCAATTCCTCCGGCCATGATAACACAATAATTGTTTTGGTTAACTTCCATTAGTTGGGTTTTCAGAAAAAATTAGGATATAAAGATATAAAATATCCTTATGCCAACTCATCCTCTAATGGAATAACACGAGCCAAGGGATCGAAAAGATAGTACTTGCCGCTTTCAATGTTCACACACTTAAATCGTTTACGCCTTTTTTCGAGTTTCTTGAACACTTTGCCATTTGAAAGCTTAAAAACGGTGTTTTCGTTAAGCTCCTCAATGTGTACGCCCGATACTTCATTTTCGTCATATTTCTTGAGTGCCCGTGCCAGAAGTATATTGGTATTACTTGATGCAGCAGCATTTTGTAAATATTGATAAATGATAGCCGATAAATCATCAGGAAAAACCTTTTCAATGATGAAAGGGTTCATTAAATTTCGAAAAACAAGCTTCCATTCTTTCCCATGAGGCCTGGCCCGGTTTCCGTATTTTTCAAATACTACGAGATGGGCAATTTCATGCACAAGTGTAATCAGGAAAGCGTATTTATTAAGGTTGTTGTTTATTGAAATACGATGAGGGGAACCATTATGTGCCTGGCGATAATCGCCAAGCTTGCTTCTGCGGGTTCGTGTAATTCGCAAATGAATTTTGTATTGCTTAATCCATTCAAAAATCAGATCCAGCGAATTTTCAGGCAAATATTTTTGTAGTATAATTTGATAATCATCCATAATAACAGGTGGACAGGTCTTTTTGTTGAATTTGATAACTCCAGGTAGGACAATTGCATTTTTTTGTCTTTCTTGGTTTTTTAGGAACAACATGTTTTGTCGAACTACAAGAGGCCAATAAGAATATTAAAATTAAGCCGAAAGTACACAATAAAATCTTGTTCATTTTTGTAATTTTCATAAACAGTATTCATCTTAAACGAAGTTTGAACAATTTAATTATAGGAAGATTCGTTTTGATGCAAAATTATGAATTTGGTTTAGGCCCCAAACATAAATTCTTAAATATTGATTAACTTAGCCAAAAGTTTCTAAACTTATGTTGATTAGCACTCTTGGAAGTTATGTACTCTTGATGATAGAGACCTTTAAACGGCCTGATAAGGGAAGTGTTTTTCGTAAACAATTAATGTTTGAGTTTCAGGGTTTAGGAATAGAATCCTTAGGGATTGTGCTATTTATTTCTGCTTTTACCGGAGGGATTGTAGCCTTACAAACAGCTTATAATATTGATAGCCCTTTAATCCCACTAACTACCGTTGGGTTTGCAGTCAGGCAATCCATTGTTTTAGAGTTTTCACCTACGATCATAAGTCTTATTTTGGCAGGAAAAGTTGGATCACGTATTGCATCTGAAATTGGAACCATGAAGGTTACCGAACAAATCGACGCGCTAAAAATAATGGGTGTAAATCCTGCCAATTATTTGATTTTACCCAAAATAACAGCTTCGATGATTATCAATCCCTTCCTAATCATCTTAAGCATTTTTGTTAGCATATTCGGAGGTTGGGTAGCTGTTTCGTTATCGGGGATTGTAAGCACTCAGGATTTTATCACGGGAATAAGATGGGATTTCGATTCCTTTACGATATTATATGCGATTATTAAAACCATCGTATTCGCTTTTATCATTACCTCTGTATCCGGTTATTATGGATATAACACTGCCGGTGGTGCGCTTGATGTTGGTAAATCAAGTACAAAAGCTGTAGTAGCAAGTAGCATCATCATTATTATTTTCGATTTGATTTTAACCCAACTGCTATTGGTATGATAGAGGCCCGGGAAATATCAAAGAGTTTTGCCGATAAAAAAGTTTTGGACAATGTTTCTGTGTTGTTCAAACAGGGACAAACAAACCTGATTATTGGGCAAAGTGGTTCCGGTAAAACAGTTCTGATGAAGTGCCTTGTGGGTCTTTATGATGCAGATGAGGGGCAGGTAATTTATGATGGTCGCTCATTTACAAACATGAGCAATAAACAGCAAATGGAAATTCGGCAGGAAGTAGGCATGCTTTTTCAGGGAGGTGCACTGTTCGATTCAAAAAATGTTGAAGAAAACGTGATGTTTCCACTTTCGATGTTTACACAAATGACTTTGGAAGAAAAACGGGAACGGGTAAATTTTTGTTTAAAACGGGTCAATCTTGAAAATGTAAATAAATTATTGCCATCAGAGTTAAGTGGCGGGATGGTTAAAAGGGTTGCGATTGCCCGGGCAATTTCAATGAATCCCAAATATTTATTTTGCGATGAGCCAAATTCCGGTTTGGATCCACGTACGGCTGGTGTTATCGATAATCTGATCAAAGAAATTACGATAGAATATAATATTACCACCATCATTAATACGCACGATATGAATTCAGTATTAGAGATTGGCGATAGTATCGCGTATATTTTTAATGGCAAACTTTCGTGGACCGGTAGTAATATAGATATTTTACACACCGAAAATGCTGAATTAAATGATTTTATTTTTTCCAGCGAACTAACCAGAAGATTAAAAATACGATGAATATTTTAGATATAATATTAATTATCCCTATAGTTTGGTTGATGTACCGTGGTTTTCAAAAAGGATTTATTATTGAGCTTAGTTCACTGGTTGCCCTAATACTTGGAATTTATTTTGCGATCAATTTCTCTTACTTTGCTTCAAATTTTCTAACCCGAAATTTCGATATTGGCGATAAATATTTAGCAATTTTTGCTTTTGTTTTTACGTTTATGGTGATTGTTTTTGTCGTATTTATGATTGGAAAAATACTCGAAAAATTTGTTGATATTATATTGTTGGGCTTTGTAAACAAAATAGCCGGAGCTGCTTTCGGAATAATTAAAGCTGTATTTTTATTAAGTGTCATTCTGTGGATCATCAATAGTTTTGATTATAGCAAATCCATCATCAAGGAAAATACTAAACAAAAGTCATTGCTTTATAGCCCTATTGAACAATTTGCGCCAATGATTGTTCCTAAGCTTAGTCTTGACCAAATAAGAAAATTTGAAAACCCCTTTATCGATAAGGAAGAACTGAAAATAACGTGAGTTCGATATAAGAAAACATTAAAATACCGGCTTCCATGTCCTAAGCGTTTTAATAGATTAAGATGTAAGACGTTAGACTTTAGACTCGACCTGCCGGCCGCAGGCAGGGATTCAAGACACAAGATTCAAGAAGTTTTCAATAGTCTAACTTCTAAGATCTAACGTCTTATTTTGTTTCCCGATCAATCAGTTCGATCAATTTTTTAAAACCTTCTTCGGTATAACCTTGTTCCTGAAGAATAATTTTACCTTCTTTATTTACTAAAACATTGCGAGGAATATATTTTGTAAAGAAAAGACCATACACTTTTCGCTCAGGATCCGGACCAATGGGGAAGGTAAATCCTTTTTTCTCGTTGAATTTTGCAATTTCATCCATCGAGTGTTCTCTGCCCAAGGCCAGAACCAGAAAGTTACGTGTTTGAAATTCTTTCCAGATTTCAGCTTCCAGATGGGGCATTTCCTTCATACAGGGGCCACACCAGGTGGCGAAGAAATTAAGAAGTACGGTTTTGCCCTTCAGATCGGACATCTGATAAGTTTTACCATCGATGGTATGAAATGAAAAATTAGGGACATCCTGACCAATTTTAGTAAGGTCGAACGCTTCCGGATTTTCTTCTTCCTGCATAAAAGCATTGAAAGAGAATCCAACCACGAATAGAAAAATGAAGAAATTTTTTAGCATTGCTGTTCGGTTTAGTAGGTTAAAAAAATGAATAATTAATACAAATATATTTTTTTATCATTGAATATTACATTTATTCGTGAGACTCAAATTTCAGGAGTAAGCGAACTGAAATTTGCAAGACGAACAATCCCGACGAAGTCGGAGGGTA
>PHDM01000134.1 GCA_002840985.1 Bacteroidetes bacterium HGW-Bacteroidetes-17 | reverse complement strand
TCATATCAAACTGAAATTTAACAAAAAAAGAGTAATCAACATTCAGAAAAACAACCCTTATAAATTAACAGAAAATGATAAATACGAAAAATATTTTATTGGTAATGGTTGCATTGGCAACGCTAACTGTATTTGGGCAAAATACAAAAGAATTATATATGCCCAGAGAATTTAAACAAGCATATTATAATGAAACAAGGTCACATGAGGGGATCCCCGGGAAAAACTATTTCCAAAACAGGACTGATTATGCTATTAAAGCAGAATTTTTTCCCGACACTAAATTGCTGATAGGCAATGAAGTCATCACGTATAAAAACAATAGTCCAGACACCTTGTCTTCAATTTACATTAACCTGTATCAAAATCTATACAAAAAGGGAGAAGCAAGGGATTCATATATTGACACCAGAAACATTCACAACGGAGTTGAGATAAAAAGCATAAAAGTTAACGGAACAGCAATTGATTCGAGTTTATTTTCTTTTTTTTCAACACTGTTAACATTCCCTGTACCTAACAAAATACCACCAATGTCAATTACTAAAATTGAAATTGAGTGGAAGCAATCAATGCCCAAAACCGGAATGTTTCGTATTGGAACCTATGATGAGAGCAGCTATTTTATCGGCTACTGGTATCCAAAAATCAATGTTTACGACGACATTGTAGGCTGGAATACATTTGGATATACAGGAAACGCTGAATTTTACAGTGACTATGGCGATTTTGATGTTGAAATAACGGTTCCTTCGGCATACAATGTTTGGTCATCCGGATTGTTGCAAAACGCGAATGAACTGTTTCAAGATAAATATTTGTCCAGAATAAATGAAGCGTCTCTCTCTGATGAAGTGATTCAAATTATAAGTAAAGAAGACAGGGATGAAAATAAAATCACAAAAGAAGGGGAAAAACATTGCTGGAAATTTAAAGGAGTTAATTTACCTGACTTTGCTTTTGCCGTTAGTGATAAATATCTGTGGAACGCCACCAGCATTAAGATTGGTGAAAAAAGAGTCTTGATTAATGCCGTGTATAATTCTAAATCAAAAAACTTTCACACCGTTGCAAATATTTGCAGAAAATCGATAGATTATTTTTCAAATATTGCTCTCGGAATACCTTATCCATATCCTACCCTTACTGCTTTTAATGGAGAAAGGAACGGAATGGAATTTCCCGGAATGATAAACGATCAGGACGAAAGCGACCAAGTGGGCACCATGTTTATTACAACCCATGAAGTTGCACATACCTATTTCCCATACTATGTTGGCACAAATGAACAGGAATACGCCTGGATGGATGAAGGATTAGCTTCCATAATCGGAATATCTGCACTGGCTGATTTTATGGGAACTGTTGAAGCGAACATTTTTACACAGGCAACACAACAATATATTAACTCATCTGCCAAACTCGCCATTGATATCCCGTTAATGTCAGGCACACATCATTTAGGGGATTTTACATCAAGTTTTTCGACTTACATACGCCCCATAACTGCATTTACCCTATTATTTGATTATATGGGTAAAGAAAAGTTTTACCAGGGAATTCGGGAATTTACAGAGCAATGGAAAGGAAAGCACCCCATCCCCTATGATCTGTTTTATGCATTTGATAAAGTAGCCGGTGAAGATTTGGGCTGGTTCTGGAAACCATGGTTTTTTGAGTTGGGTAATGCTGATATCGGGATTGGTAAAATTGAATATTTATCTGATAAGACAATTGTTCATGTTGATAATATCGGGACTTTTCCAATACCTGTGAACTTAATGGTAAAGTATAAAGACGGAAGTGAAAAAAAGGTAAAATTGAAAATGGATATTTGGAAGACCAGAAATACATCCTGCAAAATAGAAATTCCGAAAGGTGATATTAGTGAAACTATTCTTAATACGAATACGCCGGAAACCTATTATGACAACAATAAGAAAATATTTTAGCTAAAGCATCTAACAAGCAATTTTGGTAAAAGCAGTGAAGCATTTAAATTGTCAGTAAAAAGTAAACTGAAACAGAAAATTTTATAGAGAATGTTTCTGGAATATGCCAATTTTTTAAAAAAAATAAAATTATTCAAAGTTGGGCAAAAAAACCACGAGTTCCTCATTATTTCGAGGCTAGTGGTTTAAATTTCACTCGAAAAACACTACGGTTTTCACAGTCGATTTTCTACTTTTGCTTTTCTAGTATCACATATTCCTTTGGTGGTTCTGCACCCAGTAAGTATTTCACAAAAAAGTCCCAGCGTTTGCGAATCATATAGGTTTCACGACCAAAACCATGACCACGATTTGGGAAAATAATCAGATCAAAATCTTTATTGGCTGCAATCAATTCGTTTACCACTAAAAGCGAATTATAAAAAGGAACATTCATATCCATGCTTCCATGGGTAATCAACAGCTTTCCTTTCAGGTTTTTTGCCAGATTTTGGTTTGCCTGATCGTCGTAATTATTGCTTCCATCAGCATTGGGCACCAACATTCCCTGCCATTTTTCACCCCAGTCATCTTCATAGTTTCGTTGATCGTGATTTCCTGCACCGCTTACGGCTACTTTAAAGAAATCGGGATAACGCAGGATGGCATCCGTTGAAGCATATCCCCCACCCGAATGACCGTATATTCCAACTCGGTCGATATCGATCCACGAATATCTTTCGGCCAGTTGTTGCATTCCCGTAATTTGATCGGGCAAACCATTGTCGCCCATATTTCCATAATAAGCATCATGGAAGGGTTTGGAACGCATAGGGGTTCCCATTGCATCCAGTGCAACTACAATAAACCCAAGTTCCGCTAAAGACTGACGGTCGCCACGATAAGCTGCAAAACTTCTGCTGCCAACGCTGCCCGATTGTGGTCCGGGATAGATATAATTAATGATAGGATATTTTTTAGTGGGATCCATATTTGTTGGCTTACAGAGCAATCCGTATAAATCGGTTTTTCCATCACGAGCTTTCACAGTAAATGATTCGGGAGCCTGCCATCCCGAAGCAATTAATTTTGAGATGTCGCCTTTTTCGATTTCCATCAGCAACTTTCCTTTTTTATCCCTCAAAACCGTGATGGGCGCATCTTGCGGTGTTGAGTAAGAATCTGTAAAATAATTTCCACCAGGCGCAAGTTTCCAGCTATGGTTGGCATTTTCGGGTGTGAGCAATTTTAAATCCGAACCATCCATTTTCACGGAATAGTAATACTGATAATAGGGATCACCCTGTTCGCGGCTGCCTCCCGAAAAATAAATGGTGCGGTCCTTTTCATTGATATTGAGTACCTGAAAAACCCTCCAATCACCTTTTGTAATTTGGTTTTTCAAGGCACCTGTCGTAAGGTCGTACAAATACAAATGTCCCCAATTATCGGCTTGCGAGAACCAGATAAATTCATTGCTTTCTTTCATCACATACCAGTTCCATTTTCCGGCACCCGACTCAAAAAAAGTTTCTTCTATTTCATAAAACACGGTTTTTACTTCACCTGTGGTTGGATCTGCTGTTCGCAGCCAGGCTTCTTTATGGTCCCTCGAATTGGAAAGAAAAGCGAGTTGTTTGCTGTCGTTGCTCCATTGCAGGTCGGCAATACCGTTGCCCGAAGCAATATGATCGGTAATACTTGAGCGATGCTGATCAGGATTCATTTTTAAGCGAACGACTTTAGGTTCATCCACATGAATAACGACGCGTTCAACGCGGAAAATAAGACTGTCGCCTGGCAATGGATATTTCCATGCTTCCAGCTTTGGATGTCCTACATTAGTCGAAGCTACATACATCTCCCCTACTCCGCGACCGTCGTGTTGAAACGTGGCAATCATCTTCGAATCGGGCGACCAGTCCAAAACAGGGCGATCGCTCTTGGTCCAACCGGCGTTATTGGTAGCATAACCAAAGTCCTCGATACCGTCGGTGGTTAACTGAATTTCTTCATTGCTAGCAATGATTTTCATCCAAAGGTTATGATCGCGGATAAAAGCTGCTTTCAATCCGTCGGGCGAAACTATGGCATCCTTAATCGTGACCGTTTTTACCACTAATTTATCTGCCTCCTCTTTGGTGAGTTCCGATTTCTTTTTCTTTTTGGCATCCACCAAATAATATTTGGTTCCTTCGGGTGCATTTACGCTGTACCAGCATTGTGTTTCATTGATCCAGTTAATCCGCACATTGGTATTAAATTCCATAGGTTCGTCGGATCCATACATGAAGGCTACGGCACGATCGTAATCCTTAACCGTAATTTCTTTGGGAGCATACTTAGTTTGAGCAAATAACGCGCTAATTGCAAATACTGCAATAATTAAAAGGCTGAACTTTTTCATCTCATTTAAAGTTAAAAATTGGCAGTGTAAGTTATAAAATTTTCTCACTCATTATGCCAATTTAATAAACAGAATAGAGATTGAACTATTTGTTAATATGCTAATGTGCTTATTTGCCAATGCGGTAAATTTTCCACTTTTAATTTATCATTCATAACTTATAACAAAATAAAAAAGCACAAACTTATCCCTTATTTTTATCTACCAGAGTAAGGGCCAAACTCTTTCTGTATTTCCGCCTGGTTTTGGCTAAAGTCAGTTTGCGTAGGGACGGATTCTCTTTCAACTCAGACAATTCATTTTTACACTCATTTGAACAGCAATGATTGTATTGTACAGCGCATTCGGGGCATTGTAGAAACAACAGATGACAAGCATCATTGGCACAGTTTTTATGATTATCGTAAGCTACCCCACATTGATGACAGCTTGAGATCACTTGTCCGTTGATACTTTCTCCCATGCGGGCATCAAAAACAAAGTTTTTACCAATGAATTTTGATTCAAAACCCGAAGTTTTAATTTGTCGTGCATATTCCAGAATGCCACCATGCAGTTGATTTACATCTTCAAAACCATGATGTCTTAAATAGGCACTTGCCTTTTCGCATCGGATTCCTCCCGTACAATATAGGAGTACTTTATTTTCTTTTTTGTCCTTCAGAAGGTCAACCACCATTTCCAGTTCTTCACGAAAAGTATCAGCTTCGGGGCATATGGCACCTTCAAAGCGACCAATTTCACTTTCATAAATATTTCGCATATCTACCACAACCGTTTCTTCTTTTTCGAGTTGTTTGTGAAATTCAAGGCCGCTCAAATGTGTGCCGACATTGGTCACATCAAAAGCACCTTCATCCAAGCCGTCGGCTACCAACTTCGGACGGACCTTTATGGTCAGTTTATAAAATGATTTCCCATCATCTTCGACGGCATATTTGATCGGTACCTCTTTCAAAAATTCAAATTGCGCCAATGTTTTCAGGAAAGATTCAAAATGATATTCTGGTACACTCATTTGTGCATTGATGCCTTCCCTTGCAACGTAAATCCGTCCAAAACAATTCAAAGCATCCCATTCACGATAGAGTTCATCACGAAACTCCTGAGGATGATCCAAATAAAAATAGCGGTAAAATGAAATGGTTTTTCTCGTAAAAGTTTCATTTTCCAGATGTTTTTTAAGCTCTTCGGCACTTACGCGGTTATATAAATACATCTTATTTAAATTAATTCTTAATAGCGGGTGCAAATATATAAGATATTCTGATTGGGGCAAATTTTTGATGCGCCAATGTACCCGGTTTATTTTTTGCCTTAAATATACTTGTCACTTGATGCTTGTTGCCAATGCGGCAAAACCTGCATTCGTCATACAAAATTTAACATTCTAAATTCAAAATTTTTTCTGTATTTAGTTTTTGGAAATTTTTCTGCGCTGGCGACGGCATATGTTGATCTAAGATTTTCGCTCCCCAAACATTGATATTTTGAATCGGTTTGTATGCATCAAAATACGTATAGGATAAGAAATACAGTACAATATTTTCGTATTTGGCAGATTTTGTACTACAAACATTTGCAACGGTTGCCTAGAAAAAGAAAAATATACGTAATCTGCTGCGCAGATTTTAAGTTTAAAATAAGTGACATGAAACGAAATTATAATTCATTGATAAAAAAATTAGATTCTATAAAATTAGACCTAAAGATGATGATCCAGCAATTGTTGAATACATTATTGACCTAGATCATTTTGAAGTAAGCCAAATGTATCAAGTTGATGAAAACGAATATGAAAGATTCTCAACAAGATATGTAGCAAAATTTATGAACCATACTTGCTTTATTTTTTATTTTGGTCTTTTATAATTTTCAATGTATAAAAACCCGATTCACAATTTAGATAAACAAAGTATCAGACATATAACAATAGTAACACTCGTGATTATAACAATTTTAGTGGCATTAATAATAGCATATTATCAAGGAGTTTTTAATGATTTACTTGGTATTGTAAATGACTAGTATTTGCCATCAACTAAATGGAAGACTTACAACGGATGCTTTGAACTTTAAACAATGTTGATTTTTTGTACTTAATTTAAATTTTAATCTGTAATTTAATATTGTAAACATTTGTACCTAAACAAACAAACTTGAGAACGCTAGGTACAGAAATGCAACACTCTGTATATTCAATTCAGCATCGGATTGACCAATTCCTGAATTGAGGGCATTTTTCTTTTCAGTTCAATCGGATTGCCGATCTCGGTTAAATCAATCCCATTCAAATGCAAATATTTAAGATGTAAAAGTTTTTTATATTTATGCGCCTCTTGCTTTATCAACATATCTTTACAGCATGAATCATAATGTGAATAAAATTCTTGAACAAAAAAACATTAAGCCAACAGCCATGCGACAGCTGGTTCTGAAAATTCTGTTAAAAAAGCAGAAAGCCGTCAGCCTGCTGGATATCGAAAGGCAATTTGAAAATGTTGAAAGGTCCACAATATTCAGAATACTCAAAATCTTTCAGCAGAATTGCATTATTCACGGGGTTGACGATGGAACAGGTGCGGTGAAGTATGCCGTTTGTAGTCATGGCTGTTCCTGTAAATTCAACGATTTACACGCGCACTTTCTGTGCAATAAATGTGGAGATACAACCTGTTTGAAAGACTACCCAATTCCAAAACAGAATCTAGAAGAAGGTTACATTTTTGAGAGTGCCAATTTTGTAATTAAAGGTATTTGTCCTGCCTGTTATATATAAAATTTGCAATACTGTTGCAACAGAATTGATTCTACTTTTGCATTTTAATTTTGAATGCAACAATGAAATCAATGAATAAGTTTTTTACCATTATACTCACCATATGCACTTTCAGCATCGCATTTTCTCAGAATAAAGTGCATTTTATTATAACTGATGAGTCGGCAATTCCTTTGGTCGGAGCCAATGTAGTGATTACTGGGACAACGATAGGAACCACAGCCGATATAGAAGGGAAAGCAGAACTAAACAACCTAAGTGATGGAAAAGTCTTTATCAGAATTTCATATATTGGATATGAAGAAAAGCGTATTACACTTAATTTTCCGGCAGACAATAATAAAACGATCCGGATCAAACTTAAAGAAGGTGAGGAGCTTGAAGAAATTGTAATTTCAACGACCCGCTCATCGAGAACAATAGAAGACATCCCTACCCGGATTGAAGCTATTACAGGTGAGGAACTAGGCGAAAAAGAGGCAATGAATTCCAGTAATATCGGAATGCTGCTACGAGAAACCACAGGGATACAAATGCAGCAAACCTCGTTGGCTTCCGGCAACATGAGCATCAAAATACAGGGACTTGATGGGCGTTACACACAACTTCTTAAAGACGGGTTTCCTTTGTATAGTGGATTTGCCGGAGGCTTATCCATTATGCAAATACCTCCGATTGACTTGAAACAGGTTGAATTAATTAAAGGCAGTAATTCGACCCTTTACGGAGGTGGTGCAATTGCCGGATTGGTGAATCTTGTTTCTATTGTACCCGAAAATAAGCCCCGATTAACCATCATGCTAAACCAAACAAGTGCTAAGGGTTCAACCGGAAATATTTTCTATGCTCAAAAATACGGAAGCACAGGTGTTACATTATATGGTTCGGCGTATAGCCAGGTGGCATATGACCCTGATGATGACGGTTTTTCAAACATACCTGAAACAAATTCCATTAGCTTTAATCCCAAATTCTTCTATTATGTAAATCCTAATATAGAACTAAATTTAGGATTAAATACAACTTTCGATAAGCGGACAGGTGGAGATATGCAAATCATTAAAGATCATGCCGATGAAGAACATGTTTTTTCAGAACAAAATACTTCGGAAAGATATTCAACACAATTCCTGTTTCTAAATAAATCAGACCACCACACCCTAAGAGCCAAAAATAGCATCAGCTATTTTTCCAGAGAATTGAAAATTCAGGAATACCGGTTTTCAGGCAATCAAATATCCAGCTTTACTGAAATACTCTATACCTTTCAAAAGAATGAGAAAACAGACTGGCAATTCGGTATAAATCACTATTATGAAAAATTTGCAGAAAAGAAAACCGATACCATGTCTGTGCGCGATTATAACCATAATACATGGGGAGGATTTGTTCAATATACATCGGAATTGGGTCCTATGTTTACACTCGAAAGCGGATTTAGGGCTGATTATGACCTTACACACGGCATATTTCTTCTCCCAAGGACTTCATTACTATTGAAAACAAACAAGAATCTTGTACTGCGATTAGGTGGAGGAATGGGATATAAACTCCCAACCATATTTACCGAAGATGCAGAAAGATTATATTTTAAAAATATATCTCCCCTTATGATGGATAATACCTCCCCCGAAACATCAATGGGGGGAAATTTCGATATTAATTATAAAACCGTACTTTTTGACAAGTTTACGTTTGCCATTAACCAGTTTTTTTACGTGACCCGATTAAAAAATGCACTGGTGTTAAATGAAAATGAATTAACAAATATTCATGTTTTTGAAAATGCCGATGGCCCTATTTTAACATCCGGATTTGAAACCAATATAAAGTTGACCTATGATAATCAAAAATTGTATCTCAATTATGCGCTTATTAACACTAAACTCAAGTACGACAACATAAACAAGCAAAAACCTTTGACCCCCAAAAATAATGCCGGGTTGGTACTTATGTACGATGAAGAAGAGAAATGGTCAATTGGTTATGAGTTATACTATACAGGCTGGCAGTTTGATGAACAATACCAAAAAAAAACGGATTACTGGGAAATGGGATTCATGGTCATGAAACACTTTAAAAAAACCTCTGTTTTTATCAATTTTGAAAATTTCTCAAATACCCTGCAAACCAATTATGAACCATTGGTTTTGCCTCCAGTTAACACCCCCTCCTTCCCTGATATATGGGCTCCTACGGATGGATTTATTTTTAACGGAGGAATTAAAATCAATATAAGATAAGCTTGATCGTGATAATATCATTTTCATGAAGGTAAAATGAAGCAAAAATTAATACTAAAGTCTGTTATTATATGCCCAAACTGCGGAGATAAAAAAGAAGAAACAATGCCGATTCATGCTTGTCAGTATTTTTTTGAATGTAAAAACTGCAAAATTATATTAAAACCAAAGCAAGGCGACTGCTGCGTATATTGTTCCTATGGCACGGTAAAATGCCTGCCAGTTCAAATGACCGGAAGTTGTTGTTAGTATTTATGTTTAATTGTATAAACAATCACTACTGACCGATTAATT
Source organism: Bacteroidetes bacterium HGW-Bacteroidetes-17 (assembly GCA_002840985.1). Lineage (GTDB taxonomy): Bacteria > Bacteroidota > Bacteroidia > Bacteroidales. Next base: position 154 of record PHDM01000134.1, on the reverse strand, counting down.
AATATTACGTCCCTACAGGACTTATCATGTTACTTATAACTTGCATACTACCAATATCTTGTCCCTACGGGACAATCCCGTTAGGGATGTAATATCGGTAGGAATAAAACCGACCTCCTTGCCCCTTTAAGTCCCATAGGGACGTAATAGAATT